>JAUNMU010000127.1 GCA_030531745.1 Synergistes sp.
GATCCGGGAAAATTTTTATTTCTCTTGTTGCCATAGCGATGTCTCCTATCTGTTATTTCTTTCTCCTCGTATTGTAACTCAAAAACAGACCTCGCTCAATATTGAACGAAGCCGATTTTTGCCGAAAATGGCGTATTCTCGGAAAACCTATATTATCATATACATTCTGTTGTTTATGATCTGAAATCAAATCATCCGAGCAGCCAATCTGCAATATCCAAAATTTTCACACCTTCGCACTGATACATTTCCTGCATTGTGCAGGTAATAATCATTTTCGTGTAAGCATCTGCTATTTTAAGCAACGGAGATATTTCACGCTCTAATGTATCCGGGGCATCAATGGAATTTGCCACCTGAATGTACAGCTTTTCATTGCGTTTAACAGCCACAAAATAAATTTCTTTCTTGTATAACATTCCGGCATACAGTTCATTCCATCGTCTTAACAGCTCAACAGCAACGATGTTTTCCATCATTCTGCCGTAATCAGCGTTCTTTGTACCGAGTATGGCATATTTGAAAGAATGGTCACTGAGGTAGTATTTATCGTTAGAGGCGAAATAACGTCTTCCCTGAATGTCATATTGCCTGACCTTATAGAAGGCAAAAGCATTGCATAAATATTTATTGATAATCCAATAAATACTTGAAGATTCGTCGTTCTGCGCGCAGCGAAGCGGAGGCGCAGACCCAGAGGCTTTAAGGGCGCGCGGCGTACAGTGGGGGAAATCGGAAACTGTCGTGGCACGTTGTTGACGCGGTTCAGTGTGCTACGCTTTCGCACGTCACCGATTTATTATCCTAAATCTACTGACCCATGCGCTGACGCTGCGCGTCCCGCAGGGAGACAAGGAAATATTCACGATTTTATTGGGGAAGCAGTAATATATGAGGATCCAGCGGCTTTAGGACGATAAATCAACGATATGTGAACATATAACACACTACATCGCGTCCACAGCGCATTACGAGAGTTTTCATTTTACCCCACTGCACACCGCGCGTCCTTAAAGCCGCTGGGTTCTGCGCTGCGGCTTTGCCGCCCGCAGGGAGACAAATCTTCAAGTGTTTATTGGATTATCAATAACACCATTACGTTACGGAGCATACCCTAAAAGGACACACGAGTATCCGGTGGCGTTAGGGGCACGCGGTGCGCAGTTAGATAAGCCGTAAAGCCTAATTTGGCTTTGTGTGTCAATGCGGCAGACGTTTTCACCCACGCAGAGCGGAGTCTCCGCATCAGCACGCGCAGACTTCATGGTTTTTATGATTTTCGCGGCGGTCTTTACGCCGCGTTTTTCGTTTTTTGGGTTTTTATTGATTCTGTGAGATGTGATTTTACACTTCGGCACACCGAAGGTGTCGGAAAAAATTTTTTTTGCTTTAGAAGGGAGTATCTGTCTGTCTACGCATGTATATACACACGCATAAATGTCAACTGTGTACATTCTTTTTCCTCCCTCTTCTCAAAATTTTATCCGCTGCCGCACGCGGCAGAACGTGACAGGGATATGATATATTTATTTTTTGCTGTTGTCAAATTAAAAAACTGTTTTCCGCGTTTTCCGCGTATCCGCGAATTTCACATATATTGGTTTGTTCGTCAGGCGTATATCCATACGCCCCACGTCACAGGCACGGATTGCCTGTGACGTGGGGCTGAGACGCGGAAATCTTTGATTTTGCGCAAACGAAGCCGATTTGTTCACCGGATGATGCATATAACCGACGTTGTCTAACGGTTCCTTTGTATCCATCCCATAAATCCTTTTGCGGATTGTTTTATGAAATGTTCTTCTCTTTTGCGCACTTCTTCCGGCAGTTTGCCGAGTTTCGCAAGGACGGGGTCTTTTGCCCTCAGTGTGCGCAGAAGGTCATCGGGGGAGAGATCTTTCGGGACATCGGAAAGTATTTCAAGCCATAGTTTCATTTGTGCGATAGCCGTTTCAAATACTTCCGATGCGTCCGCAAGGTATCCGGAGTGAGGAAAGCATACTATATCCACGTTTGTGTAATGCGTAAGTTTTTCAAGAGATGCCATTGCCGTGTCGTAGTAAAATTTGTGCGGCGTGGCAGGGCGCATAAAGACGTCTCCGTCATCAAAACGATACCAACAGCCGGCAGCTTCACCGGCAAATAATATTTTTTTGCCGCCGATCTCATAAATGTATGAGCTGTGGTGCGGCGAATGCCCCGGGGTGTCAATGACGGTAAGACCGCCGATCTCTCCGTCTGAGATCAATGCCTCACACGGCAGCGGCACAGGCGCTCCGTATGTTTCGTACAGGCTGCCGAGCGAGACTTTGCTTGCTTCAATCAGCTTTGATGGGTCGGTAAGATGTTTTCTTCCTTTTTCCGGTGCAAGGATCTTTGTCTCTTTATGCGCCGCAGCAAACTGACCGGCTCCGCCCGCGTGGTCAAGGTGTATGTGTGTATAGATAAGATAATCTATTTTCGCAATATTCATCGCTTCAAGCTGCCGCAGCAGTCCGGGGACAACGGAGGCAGGCCCTGTTTCAACGAGTATCGTTTGATTTCTTTTTTCATCACATATAAGCCAACCGTCAAGGAATGATTCAAATCCTCCGCGAGCTATCGGCAGATTGATTCTGTAAAAGCCGTCAAATATTTTTTCCAAGAACGCCATCTCCCTGTGTAAAAATCGTATCTCTATTTTACCGCAAATTGCGCGTTAGAGATTATAATATCTTCCCTGTAGTTTGACAGTTGAATAAAAGAAAAAACCGCCCGAGCCTTGAAAAGCCTGTAT
>JAUNMU010000035.1:0-12357 GCA_030531745.1 Synergistes sp.
CCGAACGAAGTATTTCTACGCGCTCGTTTAGTGTTTTCGTAAAGTCGTCTTGTGGGCTGCCGCTTTCTATGTAGTCCATAAGGCATGAAAGATCTTTGCTGAGGTTGTCTCTTATGCCTTTGGAGTTTATAAATATTTTCGTACACTCGTCACCGAGTGCGAGGTCTTTTTTTTCTTCGCATATATTGTTGAATGTGTATTTGCCGAGGTTCTCTCCGAAGGGGTCAAATGTGCATATAAATATTATGACACTCTTGCGGAGGTCACGATAGAACGCACCTTTTCTCAGTGCGTCCCCGTCCATTATTGACTGGTGCGACTCCGCTTCGCTCCGCATGCATAGCCGACCTCGCACGAAATTCGCTTCGCCTTGCGGCTCGCGAGATTTCGGCTCCCTGGCCATAATACCTTGTTCTCTTGCCTAAATGTTCCGTTGAGCTGTTGTTGGTCTGCATCTCAACGTCATAAGCCGTGCCGTTTTCGTCCGTAACATACAGATCAAGCCTTGTGCCTTTGCCGTCAAGCTTTAATTCAAAGCTTTTCTCATGTTCAACGTATTGCAGTTCGCCGATTTTGATGTTGAGTATTCTTTCAATCAGCGTTTTGCATAGGTCTTCATTTTCCATGACAAGACGGAACATGAAGTTGTCTGTTATTGTTGCTTTCTTCCATTCTTTCTCAACATAGCCCATCTGCAACATCTCCCTTTTTTCTTTATGTGTTTATTTTACCGTTAAACGGTCTGATATGCAATGCGCCCATTACAGAAGTGCTTCCGCCGTTGTATCACGCAGAAAGAAAACGCTTATTTACGGAATAAGCGTTTCGTATAATCTTAACAGTTTCTTTTCTTCAATGCCCCAGTTAAATTCTTTCTGTACCGCTCTGCGTCCGTTCTCGCCCATTTGCCGTGCTTCTTGCGGGTGGTCAAGAAGATGGCGGATAGCAAGGGTAAGTTCTTCTACGTCACCGCTTTTTACCGTAATTCCAAAGTGATATTGTGAATTTATTTTATCAGAATAGGGATATTTACTGACTATAGACGGCATTCCCATAGACATATATTCGTAGACCTTTGTGGCAAGGTTATCTGCTTTGTTGTATTGTCCTGTGTCCAACAGAACAGCCGCACCTACGGCAGATTCCCGATAAACTTCAAACACCTGTTCCCGCGTTAAGTACCCCCTGTAGTCCACACATTGAAATTCGGGCATTGTTTGAAGTTCCGCGAGATAGTCAGGCTTAAAATTACCGCCAAGTATCAATTTTGCATCGGCTTTATAGGCAGCTTTCATCAGGTGCGTAATTCCTCTGTCGTATGTTAATCCACCCATATAGCATATTGTATTTAATTTGCTTCTATCTATCGGCGTATATCTGTCATAAAACTCCTCAAGTTTTGGAGCTGTTGAAATAAATTCTACCCGTTTACAACGACCTTCAAAGATATTTACTCCACCGAACATCGTACACGGAAATATTACGGCATCGTAGTAATTTTTCAGTAAATATGTCTCTCGTATCTTATAAATTTTAGCAACAGGCTTCGCAAACGTACCAAGATAGGCTTTGTTTGCAATCTGTAGAGGGTAGTTCTCATGGCTGTCAAATATCACTTTCTTGCCGTGTTCTTTTAATTTTTTGCCGAGAGGAAGCAGTTCCGGATCATGCAGATGGTATATCTCCGCATCTATACCAAGCGCTCTGCCAAGCATTGCTCCGACAGAATGTATTATCCGGTCAAAACGGTTTTTCGGGTGAAAATCAACAGATGTGATTTTCACGCCGTCTCGCACTTCATCAGGCTTGTTATCGGCAACAAGCAGGGTGACATCATAGCCCGCTTTGGCAAGCGATGTACATTCTTTATGAAAAATGCGCGTGTCATAGCGTGTGTGTACGCTTGTTACATGACAAATTTCAGTCAAATCGTTCACCTCTGTGAATTTGGGGATTTGGTTGTTTTGCTGTTTGGCGCATCTGTGCAGCGTGTTCATTAACATTCTTCTTCGTACCGTAAAGTTCTTTCAACAAAGTTGCCATGCCATGAAGCAATGATTTTGTTGATTTTACTTGTACGCAGCCGATGTACAAGATTGCGCGTGTGTATGAGACGGAATAATTTTTTGTAATCGGAGAGTTCCGAGTGCAGCAAGTTTTCCGCAGATCGGAGCTGTTCTATCCCATGTGTAAAATCTCTGCCCTTAAGCTCAATAAAATACGCATTGCGCAATGTGTCATTTAAGACCAAAAAGTCACAACATGTCCGTTGCGGAAAAATATCTTCGTCTAACTTATATTGACGCAGGCTGTTTTTCCCGTCGGGGTTATTCAGGATATGCTGACACCGTGACTTTGAGTCACTTGAAACTACAATTTTCTGATATTTGTCGCACCTTGAAGTAACACTGTCAAAGATGCTCATTGGCTAATCCTCGTCCTGCAATGCAACTATGTTGTCAAACTCAAAGTTGATGTCCGCCGAGGCATCGTCAATGACTTCATTTTTTATTGACCTAAATTCTGTATCACAACAGTCATTGACGTTACCCTCGCTCAAAAAATATGCGGAAAATTTATCAAAATCAAGCCATTCATCTTTTCGGATAATTCCCGATAACGCTGCGTTGTCAAGGGTGCCTTTCATTTTGTCCGCATAGAGCAAGTTGTTGAATTCCGCAAGAATATACGGGCTGTGCGTTGTTATGAGCATACTGTTGCCGGAATTTGCAATTCGCGCCAAAAATTGAGCAACGGCCTTTTGGGCATCGGGATAGAGGTGCGCCTCCGGCTCTTCCACAATAAAGAACGCTTTTTGGTCGTTTATGACATAATAGAACAGTACATTCAGGATCCATACGATTTCCTGCTGTCCGGATGATGCGTAGTTGAGCTTTACATATTTGTCCGATGCGATATTAAGTCGCTCCTCGGAATTGACACTGACGTATTCGCCCTTAAGAATCAGTTGTATCATTTCGGCAAGTTCATTAAGGAATTTTTTCTTTTCGGCAGTTATCCGTCCGGCTGTATATTTCTCCCAAATGAGTTTTGTGTAACTTTCGGAGAAAAAGCTTTTTATGCGCAATATCCGTTCAAGATAATTCTTTGTGCAGTTATCCAAACTCCTTTTTGCTTCATCGTCCATTGTGCTGTAAATGTACCCAAGTTGAGAGCTGAGCAGCGTAATAAGACTTCTTCCCGCAGGGATATAAACTACTTCCTCAGAATCTCCGAAGAAGTTTCTGAGGACTTTGGAAAGTTCTGTCGGGTCATCCATGCGTTGTTTTTCCAGTTCGCTTAGAAAACGTATAATTTCCGCGCTCAGGATCACCCAAATATAGTTGGGACCTTCGGGAGCATCACGAAGTGTGATTTCAATATGTCTTGCATCGTCATAATTAAATTTCAGCCGCATATCGGGTGCCATACACCATGTTGAGCCGAAGGTGTCCAAAAAAGTTGTCCTTATTTCTCTAATGAGCATATTCTTTAACCAAGCGGTCTCAAGACTGTTGTCGGCAGGGCTGTTTTTGAGAATCAGTTTGTACAAAATCTCTGTAATACTTTTGAAGAAAAAAATGCTTTTTGACAGCGTACTTTTACCTGATGCCTGCGTGCCGGTCAGAACGGTAAAATTCTTTATGTCTATGTTGCAATCGTTTACGGGACCTAAGTTATGAATTAGAATATTCTGCATTGTCGCACCACCTTATCTGTGTATTGTGAAAACATCCTTTTACGCCGGACTTTTACAGTGCATTCGCCTGTATCTCCCTCACTATCTTTTCTGCGGCGTTGCCTTTGCCGAATATGCTGCCCGGGTAGGGCATTTCTTGGAGCAGTTCGGTCGTTTTTTCTTCCCAGTTCAGCGTTGTTACATCATTTTCAAGCAGGTGCCAGCCGGTATCTGTTATTTCCTGCCAGCCTTGCGGCATTAAAAGCATCGCTCGTTTTTTTGCCCAGTAACATTCACGCTGAAAACCGCCGCTGTCGGTCACGCCAAATCTGCATTCTTGAAGGAGTGACATAAGCTCAAGGTAACCGACAGGTTCCGTGATGATGAGATCTTTGAGCAGATCGCTTAAACCAAATTGTTTTGCTGTTTTTCTTGCCCTCGGGTGCATGGGGTACAACACTTTGACATTTTGTGTTTTGGCTATTGTGTTCAGTCCTTTCAGCACGCTTTCAAATCGCTCTTTGCTGTCTGTGTTGAAGTCCCTGTGAATCGTTGCAAGAACGTAACCGTTATGTTTAAGTCCAAAGTGTTCCATTTCCGCTTCGGGATTGAGTTTGGGCTGCATTTTCAAGTAAAGATCGTACATTACATCGCCTGTGTTGTAAACGCCTTTTACGATACCTTCTTTTGCAAGGTTTTGTACGTTGAGTTCCGTACAGGCAAAAAGATAGTCTGATATGTGGTCTGTCAGAACTCTGTTGACCTCTTCCGGAAAGAGTTTGTTGTAGGTGCGGGGGCCTGCCTCAATATGCGCTATGGGAATGTGGAGCTTTGCCGCGTCAAGCGCTCCGGCAAGGGTGGTGTTTGTGTCGCCGTAGACCATTACCAAGTCGGGTTTTTCACTGCGCAGCACGTCTTCAAATTTTATGAGCGCGTCTGCTGTCTGTGCGGCGTGGCTTCCGGAACCTACGCCGAGATAGTGATCCGGTTTGGGGATGCCGAGTTCCTCAAAGAATGCGCCTGACATATTGAAGTCGTAATGCTGTCCGGAGTGTACAAGGATATGCTGCCATGCGTTTTGTTGCCGCACGGCGTTGTTGACTACGGCTTCTTTGATAAACTGCGGTCTTGCACCTACCAAGGAAACAACTTTCATCATTTTAAGTCCTCTGTTTTCATTTCCGTGCTTGCAAAGTCTATGGGCAATTTCACGGGCAGCCCTGTTTTCTGTGATTTGTAGATGGCAAGCACCATTTCAAGCGCGTTGCGTCCTGCTTTTGCATCAACGTAGGGCGCACGGTCGTTTTGTATTGCGTCTGCCACGTCCGCAAAGAGCGAGATGTGACCGTTGCCGTAGACGTTGCTTGTCGCCTCTTTCAGACCTTTGTTTTGTGCATCGGCTTCTGTTTCGTCTGCGAAGTCCCATACGTCTATGTTGTTTGTGGAGGTGCCTCCGATTTTTACCGTGCCTTTTTCGCCGAAGATGTAGAGCGTCTCTTCAAGATTTTTGGGATATACGTTTACAGTGCCTTCTATCGTGGCAACCGCTCCGTTTGCGAAGGTTACGACTGCCGTGCCTATATCTTCCGCCTCCAAATAGTTATGGAATTGCCGGCGAGTCTTTCCGTACACTTCAACGACTTCATCGCCGAACATCCAGCGAAGCAGATCTATGCCGTGTATGCACTGATTCATAAGGCAGCCTCCGTCCTGTGCCCATGTTCCGCGCCATTTTGCCTGGTCGTAATATCCTTTGTCACGATTCCAACGAACATATATGCCTCCGTGTGAGAGTTTGCCGAATCGACCTTCCATGAGTGCCATGTGTGTTTTCTGAACGGCAAGGTTAAAGCGGTTCTGATGGCAGGCAGAGACTTTGACGTGATGTTTTTCAGCTAATTCTATGATTTTGTCCGCATCCGCAATGCTCATTGCCATGGGTTTTTCTATTATAAGGTTTATCCCGTGTTCAATGCAGTAAAAGGCAATTTCGGCATGTATTCCGCTCTCTGTCGCGATGCTTACAAGTTCAAGTTTGTTTTCCGCGATCATCTGTTTATAGTCGGTGTAGTGCTTTATGCCTTGTGCCGCAATGCCTGCGTTTTCAAGTATTGCGTTCATTTTTTCAGGCACAACATCACAGACGGCAATTATCTCCATTTTGTTTTCAAGTGCCGCCTTAATGTGGTTCTTTGCGATTCGTCCACAGCCTATCAATGCATATCTCATAAAATTATTCCTCCGTATAGTTGTTTTGTTGCTTGCCATTGCTTTTCCCTTAATCTTTCACCCAAAAACTATTTTTCTGTTTGTAACCCATATTTTTCCAAAAATCTTTGACCACGGAGTTTTTGGCTGTTTCAATATACTCTGCGTTTAGCTTTTTGATGCCTGCTTTTTTAAGCTCTGTCTCTATGTACGCTAAAAAATCCCTTTCAACATTTCTGCCCATGACGCGGCAGCTCATGAGAAAGGTGTCTATCCGTGCGGTCTCACCGCTGAGTTCTGCTATTCCGAGAATGACCTTGCCGTAGCTTCCGAATTTGTCGTTAAGCTCCGCGATCCAGATTTTATGATTGTCGGATTCTTTGAAACTCCTTATCTCGCTTTCCGTATAGCGCCGTGTTGTGAGGTTGAACTGATTCGTTTTCTGCGTCATCTGAGCCGCTCTTGCAATGTCATTCTCCGTAACTTCGTGAGCTGTGAGTTTCATCTCAAGCGATTTCAGATAGTCTTCAAGCGTAATGCTTGAATTTCTGAGTTCGGTGCGCTTTTGTTCCGTTCTGTATTGCTCCGTTTTCTTTGTGTCCTCGTCGGTCAGCCTCAGTGTGGGAAAATACTTTTCCGCAATTTCTGTTGCAAAATTTTCAAGCTCCGTTGTGTCCTTTGGAAAATCGGGAACATTTACCTGCGGCAGGGCGATCTTGACGGCTTCGCGCTCTACCGGATTGTCGTCTATGAATACAAACGAATCCAAACCGAGATTCAGCTCTCTTGCCAAATGTTCTATGTTCAGCGGCTTTGGTTCCCAATTTGCTTTTATAGCAACAAAGTCGTCTTCGCGGAGCAGCATATCGGGGTGTCCGTTTATTCCGGCGAGAGCATCTTCTTTATTGTTTTTTGAAACAACGGCAAGAATGACACCTTCGTTTTTCAGATCCTTAAGGCGTTTTTGAAAATCGCGGAAACGCGCTCCTTATATACCTCGCCGCCTTTTTACAAGAAAAGACTCACAGCACGCGCAGCAAAATTTATGCAAAGAGAGCTGCGGTTTTCAAGCAGTTCTTCGCCGTTTGCTACAGCATGGCGACCTTCTGCCCTTCCGCAAACCACTTTCTTATCACGGCTTCCGTCACGCCTACCGCCTTTGCTATAAAGCCCTCGTCCATACCCATATTACGGAGATTAAACGCAGTCTTCTGCTGTCCCTTCGCCTCACCCTCGGCTCTGCCCTCTGCTTTACCTTCTGCTCTTGCGTCTGCAAACATTTTTGTCATGAATTCGTTCACGTGGATCTCCTCCTTTTGTTTTTCGTCTTCTGTGAATACGGCTGACAGGCTCTCGTTTGTTATTCCGGAGAGCAAAGAAAACAGCTCAATCAGTTCGTTGTAGTGTGTTATGACCTCATCTGAGAGATTCAGTTTCTTGTTTTGTCTTACTGCTGACAAGTATTCTATGAGGAAGCGCATTTCTCCGTGAAAAAGTTTTGTCGTCTCTTCGTCTAACCACGCAAGGTCAATGACGTTGATTTTATAGTCATTGACAAACGGTCTGAGTGATTTAGGTACTTTCACTCTGTCAAGGAGATGTTTCTTCTTCCATTTTTCCGTTGTGCTGAAGTTAAGCACAAAGGTAACAACGGGGTAGCGAAATTCGTTTCTCCCTATATCTTTTTTTTCTGTCATTTGCCATCTGTACACGGCGCCTTCGTAGCAAAGAACACGCAATGCCATATCCGGGTCGTAATTCGTTTGATTTTCAACCCCGAAGAGCGCAATGCGTATCTCTTTGTTTTTCCAGAGTTTCACAACGTCACATTCTTGGCTGTGGATTTTCCCGGCAAATTTATACGAACTCGCGCTTGCCGCGTCCGTCAGGTCTTCCGGCTTTATGTAACGTTTGCCTTTGAATATTATTGCGTTGCAAAGCCCTGCAAAGACGTCATTAAAGCCCAACAATATCTTTTCTGCTGCGTCCTTTTCTCCCAAGCGGCATCGCTCCTTTCATGTTGCTGTGCAGACGGTGTAACTGTCGTCTGCATATACGATTTATTCTATACTATTGCTTTTGGCGGTGCAAGCGATTTTACATGCTTCACCGTGCTATTGATAATCCAATAAATTCTTGAATATTAGTCATTTTCGCGCGCAAGCGAAGCGCAAGACGCAGAAGCCAGCGTCTTCAAGGGCGCGTGAGATGCAGTAGGATAAAACAAAAACTGCCGTGACGCTCTGTGGATGCGGTGTAGTGCGTTATGCTTTCATGTACTGCTGATTTATCATCCTAAAACCACTGGTTCCTGCGCCGCGGCTACGCCGCCCGCAGGAAGACTAATAAATATTCACAATTTTGTTGGGTGAGCAGTAAGATCCGCCCCGGTCGCGGACTGCCTGCGTAGCATCCGGCACATCTGATGAACACACTAAGAGAATCGCACAAAATCAGAGATTTTGGTTCGCTGCTTACAATCAGCGCAAAGCCGCTTTTGCGGTTATCACCCTATAACGCATTTATCAGCGTTTCCTTAGCCCTCCGTGCTGCATAATTTCTCTCTTTCAGTTATGTTTCCGAAATCGTCAACTTTTCCTATGGGGCGTGCGGGACATCCGGCTACAAGTGTGTGCGGGGCAACGTCCTTTGTCACGACGGCACCTGCTGCGACCATGCAGTATTCACCGAGCGTGTGACCGCACACGATCGTTGCGTTTGCACCGATCGTCGCGCCATGTTTTACAAGCGTTCGCTTGTATTTCCCACCTTTGGGATACTCTGCCCTCGGAGTCAGGTCGTTTGTAAAGACGCATGAAGGTCCGCAGAATACGCCGTCTTCAATTTCAACACCTTCATACAATGAGACGTTATTTTGCAATTTGACACGATTCCCGATTTTTACGTTGTTTGAGACATTGACATTCTGTCCGAAAGAACAATTTTCACCTATTCTCGCACCTTTCTGTATATGACAGAAATGCCAAATTTTCGTGCCTTTGCCGATCTGTACATCGTCGTCTATATAACTTGATTCATGAACAAAATAGTCACTCATTACAATCTCCAAACTTTCATACCCGATTTGCGGAGCTGTTCAATATCATAAATTCCGCGCACATCCAACAGTACCTTTTCGTTGTCGGGGAGTTCGCGCTTGTAGAAGCTTCTCAGCCTGTCAACGGAGATTTTGGCAAACAGGTCGTGTGAAACCGCTACGATTATACAGTCCGCATCTCTGACCTCGTCAAGCGGTGTGAGCGTTATGCCGTATTCGCGCTTTGTCTCTTCCGCGTCTGCAAGAGGATCAACAACAATGGGGGTTATGCCCGTCTCTTTAAGGCGCTTAATGATATCTTCAACCTTACTGTTGCGAATGTCCGGACAGTTGCCTTTGAAAGTCATACCGAAGATGACTACATTTGCCGTTTTGGGGGTTTTGCCTACCATTGCCATCTGACGGAGCGCGGCGTCTGCAACAAATGCTCCCATACTGTCATTCACCTGACGCCCTGCAAGAATGACTTTGCTGTGGTAGCCCATCTGTTCTGCGCGGTATATCATGTAATATGGGTCAACGCCTATGCAGTGCCCTCCGACAAGTCCGGGGGTAAATTCAAGTGCGTTCCATTTCGTGCGCATTCCGTTATACACTTCTATGGTGTCTATCCCCATTCTGTCAAAGATCATCGCAAGCTCGTTCATAAATGCGATGTTTATGTCGCGTTGAGAGTTCTCAACTACCTTGACGGCTTCTGCCGTTTTGATGTTTGAGACGGGGTATGTACCGGCGTCTATAACAAGTTCATACACTTTTTGTATTTCTTTGCATGATTCTTCGTCTATACCCGAAACTATCTTTTTAATGTTGTTAAGTTTGTGTACTGGATCTCCCGGGTTTATGCGTTCGGGAGAGTAGCCGATTTTGAAATCCGTTCCGCATTTGAGTCCGGATTCTTTCTCAAGAATAGGTATGCAGATCTCTTCGGTGGCTCCCGGATAGACTGTTGATTCGTAAACTACGATTGAACCTTTTGTGAGGTTGCGTCCTACAATTTCGCTTGCGCCGATAACAGGCGACAGATCCGGAGTATGGTCTTTATTCACCGGTGTTGGCACTGCAACGATGTGGAATTTTGCTTCACGCAAACGCCTTTCGTCTGCCGTAAAATCAACCTTGCAGTTTTTTATGGCTTCGTCCCCGACTTCGCAGGTTGGATCCGTACCCTGTTTGTAAAGAGCGATCTTTTTTGCGTTAAGATCAAAGCCAATGACGTCAATTTTTTCCGCAAAAGCAACGGCTATCGGCATTCCCACATAACCTAAGCCGACAAGCGATAATTTTTCTTTTCTGTTTAACAGATCGTGATAAAGTGACATAGGTCTACCACCCCTTATTTATAAGTTTTCAATAATATCTATTAACTTCTCGGTTAATCTTTCAAATGTAAAATCCAAGGATGCTTTTGTTGCATTCTCAGAGTATCGCATATAGGCTTTTTCGTCTATGTTAGCTATATGTTCTATCGCGGCTGCTACATTTTCGGGTGAGGGGTCATCTAAGACTATCCCTGCATCATATTCCTCAATCGGGTTGTATCTGCTCGGAAAATCCGATAGTACCGGCTTTCCCGCCGCAAAATAATCAAATAACTTGTTGGAACTTATTCCAAACATAAGTACAGAAACAGGACTTAGATGGACAATATTCAAATCAGCACACGACGAAATATAGGGGATATATTTCTTACCGACTCTTCCCTTGAACACCACATTTCTGATTTTTTCATTTTCCTGACGTGCTTTTAGTGCAGGCAGTTCATCTCCGTCTCCCCAAATCAGAATCTTGACCCTATCGTCTTTTATCTTTTTGGCTGTGTCCAGAAGCATACCGAGATTATTTGCGCTACGCACAGATCCTGCGTAGACGACCTTAAAGGTATTTTTGTCTGATAAATCGGCATCATCTACCGAGAAATTATCCCTGTTGTGCTTAAAGATGTTCAGATCCGTTCCGTTGTTGATGTAATGAATCTTTTTGCGCGGAATATCTTTTTCCCAATGTTGTTCTGCTATGTAGTCGTATGCGCCGCCCATTGTAAAGATAACGGCATCGGCAGTCTTATATATCCACTTCTCCAATCTTCGGAGACAGAGTGTTGCAGGATTGTACTTGCCGGCAATTCCACACGCGATCAACGTCTCCGGCCAGAGATCTCTTACTTCCGCTATGCAGGGGACTTTGAAGTATTTTCCGAGAAGAATACCGGTAACGATCGTTAATGGATGTACGCTTGAAGCAAGGATAATATCGGGCTTTCCATGTTCCTTTGCATATATCTTTGCGGCACTGTATAAATTCAGCGCAAAGGAGAGCATGTTTTTTACTCTTGAAACTCCGTTGCCCTTGTACGGTGTTGCCTCTACAAAGACAAACTTTGTGCCTGTTTCCGTTGCTTTCTCAACATATTTTCTGCCGTCCGTTTCTATCTTTTTATCGCTGTTGTGAACCGTAGAGGCGCAGAAAATAACGGGATCGTACCCGTTTTTCCGTAAATTTTCCGCAAACCAGTAATGCCGTCCGCCGCGGTCTAAAAACATACCCGTTGCATAATGATTCATGATCCAAATATTTTTTTTCATTATCTGTTTGTTTCACCTACCATTGTGTACACTCAGCTTCACGCTGCTGTCGTCAAACCGCTGTGTGCCGGAAAACTTTTTTGCATCTCTGCACAACGTTACAACCGTGCAAACTGTAGCATATAAAAAAACGCCTGTCAAACAAACACCTGTGCTATAGGAAAAAACAAATGTACCTTATATACACAAATTTCAATCGCAGAATATAGTTATCATACTTTACACTTTATCGGTTATTTATTATCATTTGATTGCGGTATGCAAAGCGCATACTAAAAAAATTTTTTTGGGAGGCGTACTGTTATGATTGAGAAGTTTGAGAATGTAACAGCAGTGGCAAAGGCAAATATCTATTTTGACGGCAAGGTAGTAAGCCATGCGGTTTACTTCAAAGACGGAAGCCGTAAGACATTGGGACTCTTTCTTCCTGGCACATACGAGTTTGGCACGGCAGATGCGGAAATAATGGACATGACCGATGGTCTCTGCGAAGTCCTGCTGCCCGGCGAGACAGAGTGGAAAGAGGTCAAAGCAGGGGAAAAGTTTGAAATTCCCGCAAACAGTAAATACGGGCTGCGTTGCTATGTCCCTGTGCAGTACGTCTGCTCATACATAAAGGCATAAGAAGAATATATACGAAAAATCACAAAAAAAATTTACTTTGGGTGCGTTCTTGCAATTTTAGGACGCACTCAAAGTTATTGTTGCAATACGACAACGAATGGGAAGTTTATCCCACCATAGTTCGCGCTCTCTGCTGAAATTCCTCTACCGGTATATCCAAGAACGCAGCGGCCTGCTGAAGTGTCAAAATTCCCTGTCCCACG
>JAUNMU010000035.1:12367-15337 GCA_030531745.1 Synergistes sp.
CTGCTCTTCCCTCTGTTCTCCCTTCTGCCCTTCCCTCTGTTCTTCCTATTCTGTTTCCTTCTGCTCTTGCATTCGCAAACATTCTTTCCATAACCGTATTCACCGTGATCTCCTCCTTCTGCTTTTCCTCTTCACGAAATAATCCTGTCAGGTTCTCATATTTTATTACATATTGATTGCAACATTCAACGCTCAAACGCTTGACATTTGATGAATAGGAAATATCATTTTGGACGTGATTGTTGTTCGCAATTTGTTTGTCGCAGGGAGTGTTATAAATGATAAGAAAAGACAGACTTGAAACTTTGGCAAAGGCCCTGAGGAACAAAGGGCTTGATGCGATTTACATCGGGCCTTCGGCAGATCTTGAATACATCGGAGGGCTTGACACATTACCGGACGAGCGCGTCCGCGGTCTCATGGTTGCAAAGGACGGAAAATGCTTTGCTATGACTCCGCTCCTTTACAAAGAAGAGATGGTGAACGCATTCGGTGACGTACCGTTTTACTCCGAGTGGGATGATCATGAGGGATTCACGGACGCCTTTCGCAAAGGCTGTGAACACCTCGGTGTCGTAGGCGGAAAGATAGCATTCAATGACGGAGTGCGCGCCGTTGATATGCTCGCGGTGCGCGACACTATGGATATTCAAATGGTAAACGGCTGTGATATTCTTGCACCGCAGCGTTCTCACAAGGACGAAGAAGAACTTGACAATCTACGCAAAGCATCGCTTATTGCGGACGATGTTATTGAAAAACTTCGCTGCTATATCCGTCCGGGAATGAAAGAGCGCGATGTTGCAAAGATGATTCCCGAATTTTTTGCGGAGGGCGGCGCAACGAAACCGTCATTTCAATCCATAGTGGCAAGCGGCCCCAACGGCTCTATGCCGCACTACTCCGGCTGTGACCGCACCATTGAGGAAAACGACATCATAATTCTTGACATAGGCGGCAGAATCAACGGATACTGTTCGGATACAACACGCACGCTCTTCACAGGCACGCCGACCGAAGAAATGAAGAAAGTATATGAAATAGTAAGACAGGCACAGATGGCGGGCGAAGCGGCAGTAAAACCCGGGGCAACGGGACAGGACGTTGACAGGGCAGCGCGCAAAGTTATCATTGATGCAGGATACGGAAAATATTTCTTCAACCGCGTAGGTCACGGCATAGGCATAGCAGACCATGAGTCTCCGTATATGATAGAGGGCAACAATGTTCCCCTTGAACCCGGCAACGTGTTCAGCGTGGAACCCGGCATCTACCTTCCCGGCAAATTCGGCGTCCGCATAGAGAATTTGGTCGCAGTGCGTAAAGACGGTACGGGTGAAGCCCTGAACCATTATCCGCGCGAAATAAGGATTTGCGAGCGATAGTGTGCGCCAATGGAAGATATGTGAAAAAGCACAAAAACGGGTAAAATTTGTACTGATTTTTTTGCGGTACTGTTTTATAATAAACATGAGCTGAGTGAAATATGTCTTACTTTTCGCGTTCGGCTTGTGCGAGGTCTTGCCGATAGGTGTGCGTCAATGAGCAAGTGCCGTCGGAGGACAAAAATATCATATTCAGGAGGAGTAACAATGAAGAGAACAGCACTATTCGTTATGGCAATGTCCCTGATCGTCCTTGCGGCTCAGGCGGCATTTGCGGCACCGGCATTCCACATCGGAGTTGCCACGCTTACCGTTTCTCAGGCTGAGGACACATACCGCGGAGCCGAGCGTCTCATCAAAGAGTACGGCGCAGTTGAAAAGGGCGGTATGATTAAGCATGTAACAATGCCTGATAACTTTATGTCCGAGATGGAAACAACGATCGCACAGATAGTCGGTCTTGCCGATGACCCAAAAATGAAAGTCATCGTTGTTGACGACGCTATTCCAGGAACGACAGAGGCATTCCGCCGCGTCAAAGAAAAGAGAAAGGATATTCTCTGCTTCGCAGGCGAACCGCAGGAAGATCCGAACGTAATCACAAGCACAGCTGACTTTGCAATCGGAGTTGACAACATTCTCCGCGGTTACCTTATGGTTCACACGGCGAAAAAACTCGGTGCAAAGACATTCGTCCACATCTCATTCCCGCGCCACATGAGCTACGAGCTTCTTTCACGCCGCCGCGCCATTATGGAAGCGGCATGCAAAGACCTCGGTCTGAAGTTCGCATTTGAGACAGCTCCGGACCCGACGAGCGACGTAGGCGTTGCCGGCGCACAGCAGTTTATCCTTGAAAAGGTTCCCGCATGGGTGAAGAAATACGGCAAAGAGACAGCATTCTTCTGCACGAATGATGCTCAGACCGAGCCTCTGCTCAAACAGGTCGCGAAATACGGTGCGTTGTTCGTAGAAGCAGACCTCCCGTCACCCCTTATGGGCTACCCCGCAGCCTTCGGTATTGACCTCAAGAAAGAAGCAGGTGACTGGCCGGCGATCATGAAGAAAATTGAACAGGTCGTAGTGAAGACCCCAGGTAAAGGTCGTATGGGAACATGGTTCTATTCTTATGGTTGGAGTACGACATGCGCACTCGCCGAATACGGCAAACGCATAGTTGAAGGCAAAGCAAAGCTCTACAACCTGAAAGACCTCTGGAAATGCTATGACAAGTTCACCCCGGGAGCAAAGTGGAACGGCTCACCCTACTATGACATGGCAAAGAAACTTAAAGTCAAAAAGTTTGTCCTTGTCTATCAGGATACGTACGTATTCGGAAAAGGCTACATGAAAGCGACAAGCGTAAAGGTCAGCGACAAGTACCTCATGATCAAATAAAGTACATCGCAAAAGCGAGACCTTAACAGCCTCCCTCAACGAGGGAGGCTGTTTTTTTCAAAATTTACTTCAAGCCTACCACAGTCAACATCATAACAACTTCATGCACCAAAGACTGCGGAAATATTTTTCGTGCCGTAAAAATTCAATTTATCGTGGTACAATGGTACGGATATTTTATGAAGCA
>JAUNMU010000036.1:0-7829 GCA_030531745.1 Synergistes sp.
TATTGCATAAAACAAACACAAAAACCACTTGTGGCTGATGGTATATATAAACAGCAGCAAGTGGTTTTTGACCCCTACTTTGTATGCAGGAGACACTATATTATATTTGTTGACATTGATTGAAAACTAACGTACAATTCAAAGGCAGTTATATGGAGCAGAGAGGAGTCGTGTTATCAATGGGCACATCTAAAAAAATTATCATAATAGCGGTGTTGGTCGTGCTTGCGGCGATAGGTGGGTGGTTTATCTACTTTGAAGAAAAACCGCAGGAAGGAAAGATACGGGCATCCGGCACCGTTGAGGTCACGGAAGTTTTGCTTGCCCCACAGGCAGGCGGGCGCATTGAGGAGCTTAACATTGATAACGCCGATCATGTAAAGAAAGGTCAGCTGATCGCGCGCCTCTCGCTTGATGGTGCCGATTATGACGTTAAGATGGCGAAAAAGGCTCTTGAAGCTGCAAAATCACAGCTTGAAGAGCTTCGCAACGGATACCGCAAAGAGGATATAGCAAGAGCGAAAGCAGAGCTTGAGGTCAAAAAAGTTCAACACGATCAGGCAAAGCGTGACGAAATACGTTTTAAGAAGCTCGCTGCCGAAGGCGTGGTTTCAAAGCGCGAGGGCGAAGTTGCGGAGGAGGCATCACGTTCAAGCGCAAACGCAGTTATTGCAGCAACGGAGGCAGTCCGCAGACTTGAGAACGGTCCTCGCTATGAAGAAATAGCTGCGGCACAGGCAAATGTTGACAGAGCCGAAGCCGCGTACCAAAAAGCAGTCACCCTTATCGGATATAAAGAATTTTACGCTCCGGCAGACGGCATAATACTCTCCAAAAACTTTGAAGTCGGCGATGTCATAAGCGTAGGCACACCCATAGCTATGCTCGGTGATATGACAGATTGCTGGGTGAAGCTTTACATACCGTCAACACAGCTCGGTCTTGTTCGTCTCGGCGACAAGTGTAAGGTGTTCGTTGACGCATACCCGGGGAAAGCGTTTGCGGCAAAGGTAACACAGGTCAATCAGGAGGCGGAATACAATCCGCGTCTCTCGCTTACTCAGAGCGAACGTGCAAATATGGTATTTTGGATAAAGGTATCCGTTGAAGATTCCGAGGGTATCATAAAGCCCGGAATGCCGGCCGACGTTATAGTGGAATAATGGACATAAAAAAATCTTTCGGACATTTTCTCGGTCTGAGGAAGAATGATGACGTTTCAAAGACAGATGCTATACTTTCGTACAGCAATGTCTCATACAGCTATGGCAAGAGACGTGCGCTCACATCTGTAAATCTTGAGATACAAAGGAATGAAATATTCGGTTTCATGGGACCTGACGGCGCGGGAAAGTCAACGATGATGCGCATCGCAATGGGCATATTGGAGCCGAAAGAGGGTGAGTGTCTGCTCTTCGGTCAAAGAGACAGACAAAAGGCGCGTGAAAATGCAGGGTACGTTGCGCAGAAATTCAGCCTCTACCAGGATATGAGCGTTATTGAAAACGTCCATCTCTTCGGATGCCTCTACGGAAAAACCGAAGCGGAGGTTGACGAACGTGCGGAATATATTCTCTCCCGTGTCGGCCTGTGGGGGTTTCGCGATCGTTTTGCCGGCAGACTGTCAGGCGGTATGAAACAGAAGCTTGCCCTTGCGATAGGTCTGCTGAATACACCGGATATTCTCTTTCTTGACGAGCCTACGACAGGCGTTGACCCTGTGGCAAGGCGTGAATTTTGGGCAATGCTTTATCAGTTCAACAGCGAAGGGCTTACGATAGTCGTAAGCACCCCTTATATGGACGAAGCCGAACTGTGTACGCGCAAAATGTTTCTCAGCGAAGGCAGAATCCTTGATGTCGGTACATCGGGCGAGCTTATTTCGCGTTATCCCTATAAATTGCTCTCTTTGAACACAGGTGAACATGAAGTTGGCGAGTGGCTCGGCGGAAAACCGCACATAGTAGGTGTCAATATGGTAGGAGCAACGTTTCACATAGTTACCGACGATGAAAACGAAGCTGCCGAGGTTATGAGGTCTGCATTCTCGGAGCATGGAAGAGAACTGCCTGAGATGCATAAGATAACTCCGAGCCTTGAAGACCTGTTTACGGAATTTGCCGGAAGGGAGGCGGCACAATGCCTGAAATAGTAGTGCAAACCGAACATTTGACAAAAAAATTCGGTACTTTTACCGCCGTTGATGACATTACTATGTCAATAGAAGAGGGGCAGGTTTACGGTTTCTTGGGGCCGAACGGTTCCGGAAAATCAACCACTATCAGGCTGCTCTGCGGTCTCCTTGCGCCCACTTCGGGCAGGGCACTTGTGCTTGGCCTTGACCTTTCAAAGGATAATGGCAAGATAAAAAAACAAGTCGGATATATGTCACAGAAGTTTTCACTTTATCCGGAGCTGACCGTAATGGAAAACTTGGATTTCTATTCAGGTCTCTACGGGCTTGACGGCAAGGAAAAAAATATGCGCATTGATCAAATGATAGAACTTGCCGGTCTGAAAGGGCGCGAAGACCAACTCACCGGAAGTCTTTCGGGCGGTTGGCGTCAGCGTCTTGCCTTGGGGTGTGCTATACTTCACAAACCGAAGATGCTCTTTCTTGACGAGGCAACAAGCGGCGTTGACCCTAAAGCCCGAATGTTATTTTGGGACATAATATATGAGCTTGCATCTCAGGGTACGACTATTATGGTAACGACGCACTTCATGGACGAGGCGGAACACTGCAACAGAGTCGCATTTATATATTACGGCAGACTTATTGCGGACAACGCTCCGTCAACACTGAAAGACAGCGTCCCCGGGCAGATCTACGAGCTCAATTCCCCGGACTCAATGGAACTGCTTGCTAAGATACAGAGGGGAGAGGGCGGAGATTTTATAGATTCGTATTTCTTTGGGGACAAGATTCATGTCCTTGTGCCAAACGGCAGAGAAATGAGAAAAGAAGGAATATTCTCAAACTGCGAAATACAGCACATAGATAAGTCAATGGAAGATGTATTCGTCTATCTTGTAAAATCACACGCAAACGACGACTTGGGCGAAGGGCGCATATCCGGTGTGGGAAGCGCGACTACCGCGTCGTCTGCCTCAATGAATGAGAAAGGGGCAGGAGATAAGAAATGAACTTCAAACGTATGCACGCGCTCATAGTAAAAGAGTTTATACAGCTGTTGCGCGACAAAATATCGCTCGCAATAGTACTTACCATGCCTATCGCCCAGCTGCTCATCTTTGGCTTTGCAATAAACACGGATATAAAGCATCTGCCCACCATCGTATTTGACCAATCAAAGACGCAGGCAAGCCGTGAGTTTATAAGCAGTATGGTAGCAAGTAACTATTTTAACATTCACAAATATGCAAACAGTATGAAAGAAGTCAACAGATCCGTTGCGGCCGGAGATACAAGGGTGGGCATAATCTTTCCGCCGGATTACGCAGACAGAATAAACGGAGACAAACGATCTGATGTACAGGTAATAATAGACGCTACAGAGAATATGAGTGCCTCTTCCGCACTCTCATCTGCACAGTCAATAGGCATAATCAAAGGACAGGAAATTATCGGCAGAAAATTTGCCCGTCTCGGTGCGATGCCGCCGTTAAATCCTATAGATCTCAGAATACGTCTTTGGTATAACCCCGATTTCGTTACATCGTGGTCTATGGTGCCGGGGGTCATGGGGCTGCTCTTGGTAATAACGCTTGTGCCTATGCTTGCGACTGCGATCGTGAGAGAAAACGAACAGGGCACGCTTGAACAGCTCCTTGTAACGCCTATGAGGGTCAATGAACTGCTTATATCAAAGATAATCCCATACATTGTGGTCGGATATCTCCAAGTAATAGTATCAATTATCGTTGGGGTGTTCGTATTTGATATGCCTTTCCTCGGAAGCGTACCGCTTTTCTTTGCTCTTACATTCTTCTACGTCGTTGCAAATCTTTCGCTCGGTATAATGTTCTCGTGCTTCTCGGCGAACCAGACGCAGGCAATACAGATGTCCACATTTATAATTCTGCCTTGCACGCTTCTTTCCGGTTTCATATTCCCTATTGAATCAATACCTTCCTTCTTCCGCATGATAGGGAAATGCTTCCCGATAACATACTACATAAGCATAACACGGCAGATAATACTTAAAGGCGGAGGACTGGAATATGTATGGCAAGATACATTGTGTCTTGCGGTCTTCATTTTGATAATGTTCACTGCGGCAGTCATGATGTTCAAACGCCGCTTTGTTCCCTGATGCGTATAAAAGCGTTTTTCTAAGACAATGTGTGAAAAGAGGTCAAACAAATGATCAAAAAAATATTGACAGCTGCTGTACTGTTCTTTGCCGCCGCAAGCGCGGCATTTGCGGAGGACGATGCTCTGCTTGCGTCTCTGATAGCCGCTGCCGACAAACAAAATCCAATGATAACCGCTGCAGCCGAACAGGTTGCAGCAGCGCGCGAACGTCTGAAGGTCTCGGAAGCAAAATTAGGGCCGTCGGCATCTCTTGTGGGTGCGGGGTTATTTATCAACGGCGGTGTGAATAAAGAGATAAATTTCATGGGAATGACAAACACATTCGGCGTCTTGGACTCTCAGACATACGCAGCGGCGGTCGTCCTCACTCAGTCAATTTACTCCGGAGGATCGCTTCAGGCAAAGAGACAGTCCGATAAAATTGCCCTTGACGCGGCAGAGGCAAGCGCAGAACGTACAAGAGAGGGCGTTGAAAATTCAGTGCGCCGTGCATACTACGCGCACCGCTGCGCACAGGCAAAGGTATTTGTGGCGGAAGAGGCGTGCCGACTTTCAAAAAATCACCAAAAGGATGCGGAAAAATTATTTGCCGCCGGAGTGGTCGCACTCAATGATGTGCTGCGTTCAAAGGTGGCTGTTGCGGAAGCCGAACTTAACGTGATAAGAATGAAAAACGCAGCCGATATTACAGAAGCGGCCCTCCGCCGTGCCGTCGGTGCGGACTTGCCGCAGGAGATAAAACAGAGCGAAAAACTTGAGACACTGCTTTCCGCCTCAGATGTAAAGAAAGATATTATAAAGGCAGACCTTGACACAGCTCTTAAAAACAGAAAAGAGCTGAAAGCATACACACTTCTCTCTGAGCAGGCAAAGAAACTTGCCGAAGCCGCAAAGGGACAGTCTTTGCCGCAGATATTAGGTCTTGCGGGCTACGGAACGCTCGGAAAAGACGCATTTTCAAGTGAAAACACAGAGCCTTTTGCGGTGTTGCAGCTTACATGGAGCCTCTATAACGGCGGAGAGGTAAAAGCAAAGACAGCCGAAGCACAGGCAAACGCCCGCCGTCTTCTTGCATGCCTTGAAGATATGAAAAACATAATACGCATGGAGATAACACAGGCGGCATCCTCATCATCATCGGCACAGAGCCGTCTTGAAGTCGCCCGCCGCCAGCTTGCTCAGGCTCGTGAGGATTATCGCATAGCACAGAGACGCTATACCGAAAGCGTCGGCACAAATCTTGACGCATTAGACGCACGTCTTGCGCTCACCAACAGTATGACGGAAGTTGTGACTGCCGTTTACGACATCAAAACCGCGGAAGCAGATATAATCTACGCAATGGGACAGTAACGCCGCATTGCGTAAACGTGTGATATGAAACCCAAGGGATCGCTGATTATTGATAATCGGCGATCCCTTATACAAAGGCAGGGGGTAACGAAAGGCAAGCCGACAGTTTTTTGATGTGAGTAGCCTTGTCGGCTTTGCTTGAAAATCCGCTTTGTTTAGGATACAAACATCAATATTGGTCAGATAATTTTGTTGACAAAAAAAGGGATATAACAATAATATTCAAGGATACGGTGATGATTTTTCTTGCACCGCTATGTCATGCAAACGCAATGACGGGGTTACGTAAGCGATGTGTGCAATCTTCAGAGAGTCGGTGCGCAGGTGAAAGCCGATGCTTGCTCTTCGCTTTCGGTCTCGCCCCCGAGCGGAGTTCCCTAAGGCTTATGCTGTTAAGGAGTTACGTTATCGTGCCGCGTTAAAGGCACTAATGAGAGGCTCTCTTTGGGACACACTGAGTAATTCGTTTTTGGCAGATAAACGCAAAAGCGTCTTCCGCTGATTAGATGTGCCAGCCGCTAAACAGTCAGGCCCCGACTGGGGCGTAGGCGTATATCCATACGTTGGAGCCACAGGCGCGGCCTGACTGTGACGCGGATGGTGCATATAATCAGTGGTTCCTTTGGGAGAGCAATCAGGGTGGTACAGCGGAATTCTTCGCCCCTGGGACGAGTATGTCTTGGGGGCATTTTTATATGTTAAGGAGTGTAAGATTTGACGAAAATAAAAATCAATGACATAACTCTGCGTGAGGCTTCTCGCTCAGCGAGGTGTGAGTTGTCTTTTAAGGAAATAATAGAGATCGCGAAGATTCTTGATCGCCTTAATGCGGATGTGATAAGTCTTGCTCCGATCGTTAATGAGAAAATTGACTCGCTTCTCGTACGAACGGTTGCCGCTGCGGTGAAGAAGAGTGCGCTCTCAATTCCTGTCGGATATGACGAGGCGGGAGTTGAGACTGCGTGGAAGGCCGTATGTGAGGCGGAGCGTCCGCGTCTTTGCGTTGAGGTGCCGCTCTCTGCTGTGCAGATGGAGTTTATTTGTCATAAAAAACCGAATGCTGTGATGGAGATGATTTCCGCACTTGTGCGTAAATGCAGAGAATTTTGTCCCGATGTTGAATTTGCGGCGGTTGATGCCACTCGCAGTGAGAGAAAATTTTTGTATGTAGCTCTGCGTACCGCGATAGAAGCCGGTGCGGCGACGGTTACGATATGCGATAGTGCCGGAACGATGACACCGTTTGAATTTGAACTCTTCATAGAAGATATACGAACAGGCGTTCCGGAACTTGAAAATGTTACGATAGCAGCGAAGTGTTCGGCAACTCTTTCAATGGCGTCTGCGTGTGCTATAAGCGCGGTACATGCCGGAGTTACCGAGCTTAATGTTGCGTCTCGCGGTATGGATGCGCCTGAACTTGATGCTGTTGCGAGTGTTGTGCGTATGCGCGGCGATGATTTGGGCTGTTCATGCGGTGTAAAATATACCGAACTTAACAGACTGGTCTGTCAGATGAATCGCATATTAAATGCCGAGCGCGGTGGTATTATGAAAGACGCGGGCAGATTTTCGGACGGAGGAACGGAAGGTTTTATACTTGACGCAAACGACGATATATCTGCGGTGGCGTCTGCTGCGGTGCGGCTTGGCTATGAGCTTTCCGAGGATGATGTCTTGAAAGTTTACGAAACGTTCAAGCTTGCTGCGGCAAAAAAAACGGTTGGGGTAAAGGAACTTGAGGCAATTATAGCGACAAGTGCGCTCCAGGTGCCGCCATCGTATGAGCTTGCGGATTATGTTATAACAAGCGGCAATATAATCAGTGCGACTGCAAATATTCATTGCCGACATGACGGCAGAATGATATCCGGTCTTGCTGCCGGCAATGGACCGATAGATGCGGCTTTCCTCGCGATTGAGCAGATAACGGGTCATCACTATGAACTTGACGATTTTCAGATACAGTCTGTGACTGAGGGGCGTGAAGCTATGGGATCTGCTATTGTCAAGCTGCGTTCAGATGGCAAATTGTATTCGGGCAGCGGAATTTCAACCGATATAATAAGCGCGAGTATAAACGCATATTTCAATGCGCTGAATAAAATATCATACGAAGAGAGCCACAGATAATGAAATTATCGTTTTCTACTTTCGGTTGGCGTAAGTACACTTGGGAGGATTTTTGTGCCGCTGC
>JAUNMU010000036.1:7929-15211 GCA_030531745.1 Synergistes sp.
CCTTATGTGCGCATCGGCGCAAAGCTGACAGGCTGCTGTGCGGAGGAAGAGGATGCCGCGGTGCGTGCGGTGATAGACAAGATGCTTCCCAATGCGCGTGATGCAGGGGTGACGCTGCTCATTGAGACGATAGGACCTTATGCGGACACTAAGAGGCTTTCGGCATTGCTTAACGTCTATGCGAGTGATTTTCTCGGCGCTTTGTGGGATGTCCAGCATACGTTCAGAGATGCAGGGGAGGAACCGGCTGAGACCGTTAAAAATTTGGGCGCGTATGTGAAGCATGTTCATCTTAAAGATTCGGTAAAGACTGCAGACGGAGGCATTGAATATCGTCTTGTCTGCGAAGGCTCACTGCCGATAGATGCAATGATGCGTGCGCTGTATTCTCTGAACTATGACGGATTTATATCAATGGAGTGGAACCCGCAGTGGATGCCCGATATAGAGAGCCTTGAGCTTGTATCGCTTCATTTTATGAATACAATGGAGCGTTTCGGTAATCCGGCGCGTATGGTGAGATCAAAACGACTTTATGAGGATAAGCGCGGTGCCGGATTTTTCCCATGGCAGAAGGACAGGATAATAGAAAAGACGTTCAGCGAAGTGCTTGACCGCATTGTTGAAGAATTTCCTGATCAGTATGCGTTCAAATATACCACATTGGACTATACGAGGACGTATTCCGAGTTCAGAGACGATGTTGATGAGTTTGCGCGTGCCCTTGTCTCTCTTGGGGTAAAGGCCGGAAGCCATGTTGCGATATGGGCCACGAATCTTCCTCAATGGTATATAACGTTTTGGGCGGTAACGAAGATAGGCGCAGTGCTTGTGACGATGAACACGGCATATAAAATTCACGAAGCGGAATATCTGCTGCGTCAGTCGGATACGCATACGCTTGTTATGATAAAAGGATACAGGGATTCTGATTATGATGGCGCAATAAAGGAACTTTGTCCGGAGCTTGAGACGGCGGAAGCCGGCAAGCCTCTTTCGTGCAAGCGTCTGCCGTTTTTACGGAATGTCATTACGATTGACTTCAAAATGAAGGGCTGTCTGACGTGGGATGAGGCTGTGGCACGCAGTACGCTTACTCCGATTGAAGTCGTTCACCGCATGGCATCTGCGGTTGATATTCATGATGTGTGTAATATGCAGTACACAAGCGGAACTACCGGATTTCCAAAGGGTGTTATGCTTACTCACTACAATGTTGTGAACAACGGAAAATGTATAGGGGACAGAATGGACTTGTCAACCGCAGACAGAATGATGATACAGGTCCCGATGTTCCACTGTTTTGGTATGGTGCTTGCAATGACGGCGTCAATGACGCACGGTACGACTCTGTCGCCTTTGCCGTACTTCTCAACAAAGCCGTCGCTTGCGTGCATAAATCAAGAGCATATAACATGTTTCCACGGTGTTCCCACAATGTTCATTGCTATGATGGAGCATGAAGACTTTGCAAAGACGGACTTTTCATATATGCGTACTGGGATAATGGCGGGGAGTCCGTGTCCTATCTCCAAAATGCGCGATGTCATAGAGAAAATGAATATGAAAGAGATAGTGATTACTTATGGAGAGACGGAGGCATCGCCGGGTTGTACGATGAGCGATACGGAAGATCCCTTGGAGGTGCGCGTTGAGACGGTGGGGCATGCACTGCCCGAGATTGAGTGCCGAATAATAGATCCAGATACCGGTATGGAATGTCCCGATGAGGTGCCGGGTGAGTTTGTCGCACGCGGTTACAATATAATGAAGGGCTATTATAAGATGCCGGAGGCTACAGCGGCCGCTATTGATGCGGATGGCTGGCTCCACACCGGTGATATAGCATGCCGCATGAAGGACGGAAATTTTAAGATCACAGGGCGTTTGAAAGATATGATTATACGCGGCGGTGAAAATATATATCCCAAGGAACTTGAAGAATTTCTATATACGCACCCGAAGGTGAAGGATGTTCAGGTGATAGGTGTGCCGGACAGGGCTCTCGGCGAGGAGATAATGGCGTCTGTTATCCTAAAAGAGGGCGAGACCGCAACTTGTGACGAACTCAGGGAATACTGTCTTTCGCGCATGGCAAAGCACAAATGCCCTAAATACTTTGACTTTGTGGAGGCTTTTCCGATGAATGCGGCCGGAAAAATTCTAAAGTATAAGATGCGCGAAGACGCCGTTATAAAATTGGGGCTGCAAAAGGAAGCTAAGGAGAGGATGGCGTAATATGGATAACTTGGCGGCATTTTTTGAGGTAGCAATGCTTGTATGCTTTGCTGCGGCATGGCCATCGTCAATCTATAAGTCGTGGAAGAGCAGAACAAGAAAGGGCAAGAGCCTTCTCTTTTTGCTGATAGTTGAGACAGGCTACATTGCCGGGATTTTAGGCGTGGTTATGCGCAGCGGAAGCAGCTTAAAAATGGTTATCCCGTACACTTTCAACGCATTGCTTGTATTCTGCGATATAGTCCTTTATTACAGAAATTATCGCATAGACGAAGGACTTACCGTGCCGGAGAGAACAGATAAAATACGGGAAAGGAAGGGCGAATAAAATGAATAACAGAAAGTTAGTTGTCATGGACGGCAATGAAGCCGCTGCGTACATTGCGTATGCGTTTACGGAGGTTGCCGCTATTTATCCGATAACGCCTTCATCGCCTATGGCTGAGCATACCGATGCGTGGGCGGCTAACGGCAAAAAAAATCTTTTCGGTCAGACAGTTTCATTGATTGAAATGCAGTCGGAGGCAGGGGCGTCAGCTGCGGTTCATGGGGCGCTTGAGACCGGTGCGCTTGCGTCATCGTTTACGTCATCGCAGGGGCTTATGCTTATGATTCCCGTATTTCACAGGCTTTCGGGAGAAAGACTGCCGGCGGTGCTTCATGTTGCGGCACGTACAGTGGGAACGCACGCATTTTCAATATTCGGTGACCATTCCGATGTGATGAACTGCCGCCAGTGTGGGCTTGCAATGCTTTCAACAGGCAGCGTTCAGGAAATAATGGATTTAGCGGCTGTGGCACATCTTTCGGCGATAAAGGCAAGAATACCCTTCATGCACTTCTTTGACGGATTCCGCACATCTCATGAAATGTGCAAGATTGAGAAAATGCCGTATGAGACTTTGGACTCAATGCTTGACCGTGGTGCCCTTGCGTCATTCAGAAATTCAGCTCTGAATCCGGAACGTCCTATGATGAGAAGCACGGTGCAGAATCCCGATATATACTTCCAGGTGCGCGAAGCAAACAATAAATACTATGACGCATTGCCCGATATTGTTGAAGAGTATATGACAAAAATCAGCGCGGTCACGGGACGTGAATATCACTTGTTCAATTACTACGGAGCTGAAGATGCGGAAGAGGTCATCGTTGCAATGGGATCCGTCAGCGGTGCGGCATGTGAGGCCGTTGACCGCTTGAATGCTTGTGGCAGAAAGACAGGATATATACAGGTCCATCTTTTCAGACCGTTCTCGTTGAAGCATCTTGCGGCGGTGATGCCAAAGACTGTGAAAAAAATAGCAGCGCTTGACAGGTGTAAAGAGATGGGAGCAAACGGCGGTCCGCTCTATCAGGATATGTGTACTGCGGCAAGCGAGCTTGCGTGGAAAAATGTAAAAATAGTAGGCGGACGCTATGGGCTTTCGTCTAAAGATACAGACCCGTCACAGCTTATCGCCGTATATGAAAATCTTGCGAAAGACGCGCCGAAAAATAATTTCACAATAGGCATAAATGACGATGTAACTCACCTCTCACTGCCGATAGGAGAGCCTGTATATCCGGACGGCGCAAGGCAGCTTTCGTTCAAATTTTGGGGGCTCGGTGGAGACGGCACTGTCGGCGCAAATAAAAATACCGTTGACATCATAGCTACGCATACCGAAAAATACGGTCAGGCGTACTTTGAGTACGATGCAAAAAAATCATTCGGTGTGACGATCTCGCATCTGCGCTTCTCCGATGAACCCATACGTTCATCATATCTCGTTAAGCAGGCAGACTTCATAGCAGCTCATAATCAGACATACATTCAGAATTACGATATAGTAAGCGAACTGAAAGAGGGCGGCACACTTCTGTTGAACTGTCCGTGGAATGCAGACGAGCTTGAAGACAAAATTCCGGCGGATATTCGCCGTAAGCTTGCGGAGAAGAAAGCAGAATTTTACATTATAAACGCAACGAAAATCGCAGAGAAACACAATCTCGGAAGTCACGTGAATATACCGCTGCAGTCAGCGTTCTTCCACCTTGCCAAGCCAATAGCTGTTGAAGACGCAAAAAAATATATGGCCGATGCGGTACGAAAAACATTCTTTGCAAAGGGTGACGACGTTGTAAACAACAACATAGCTGCGATTGACGACGGAGGTTTAATGCTTGAAAAAATAGAAATCCCCGCATCGTGGCTGAACGCATGGGATATACCTTCTGCGAAACGCGAAGGTGTGCCTGAGATCGTTGAAAAATTGCTTGTGCCCATCAACAGACAGCAGGGGGACAGCCTTCCCGTCAGTGCGTTTGAAGGATACGAGGACGGTACGGTTGAGCTTGGTCTGACTGCCTTTGAAAAACGCGCCATTGCGACAAATGTTCCGCAGTGGGAGCCTGCTCGCTGCATACAGTGCAACAGATGTGCATACGTCTGTCCGCACGCGGCGATTCGCCCATACCTTATGGACGAAGAAGAAAAGGCAAAAGCACCGCACGGCATACTTTCTGTTCCTGCGATAGGAAACAGCGGGCTTTACTTCACAATGCAGATAAGCAGAGACGACTGTACAGGCTGCGGAAGCTGCGTGACAGTATGTCCTGCAAAGACAAAAGCTCTTACTCTTGTGCCTATAGAAAAATCAAAGTCGCTGCCGGAAGAGTGGAAATACGGACTTACAATCACAGAGAAAGCTGACAAGTTTGATCGCTGGAGCGTAAAGGGCAGTCAATTCAAGACGCCGCTTCTTGAATTTTCCGCGGCATGTGCCGGATGCGGTGAGACGCCTTACGCAAAGCTTATGACGCAGCTCTTCGGCGACCGCGTCTACTGGGCAAATGCTACAGGTTGCTCACAGGCGTGGGGTGCTGCTATGCCCGGGATCCCGTACACAAAAAATAAGGAGGGGAAAGGGCCTGCGTGGTCAAATTCACTCTTTGAAAACAATGCTGAATTCAGCCTCGGAATGTTCCTATCCGTAAAACAGCAGCGTGAAGCACAAAAGACGCGCGCACTTAAACTGCTTGAAACGGAGATAAGCTGCGAACTGAAAGAAGCCGTCAATGAATGGCTTGCGGCGTATGATGATTTTGACAGATCGGCTGCCGCAGCGAAAAACTTGACACGGCTTCTTGCTGTGGCAGATAAAAACGAAATTGCGCATGAAATGTACGCAAACAGAGATCATCTGTCAAAAAAGACATTTTGGATGTACGGCGGCGACGGTTGGGCGTATGACATAGGATTCGGCGGACTTGACCACGTCCTTGCAATGGGGGAGAATGTCAATGCACTTATAGTTGACACGGAAGTCTATTCAAATACAGGCGGGCAGGCGTCAAAATCAACGCCTATAGGTGCGGTTGCTCAGTTCTGCATAAGCGGTAAAAAAGTTGCAAAAAAAGATCTTGGCGCAATGCTAATGACCTACGGCAACATATACGTCGCACAAGTTGCGATGGGAGCCGATATGAACCAGTTGGTGAAAGCTCTGCGCGAAGCGGAAGAGTATGACGGCCCGTCTGTTGTCATAGCATACGCACCGTGTCTCTCTCACGGTATAAGACGCGGAATGGGCTGTGTGCAGGAAGAGATGAAACGTGCCGTGCAGTCGGGCTACTGGATGCTCTATCGCTATGATCCCCGCAAAGAAAAGCCGCTGACGATAGACTCAAAAGCACCGGAAATGCCATATACCGAGTTCCTTGACGGCGAAGTCCGCTTCTCTGCGCTTAAGCGCACATTTCCCGAAAATGCCGCGAAGTACTTTGCCGAAGGTGCGGACGAAGCTGCCGCAAGGTACGCAAAGTACAAGCACATAGAAGAAAATCAGTAAACGAACATTAAGGACACACTGATTAATTCGTTTTTGGCAGATAAACACGACAGCGGCTTCCGCTGATTATAAGCAGAGAGCCAAAATCTATGATTTTGTGCGAATCGCTTAGTTTGTTCACCGGATGTGCCGGATGCTAAACAGGCAGTCAGCGACTGGGGCGGATAAGTGACGCAGCAAATCTTTGATTTGCGTAGCGGAACTTAGTTTGTTTATCAGGCGTATATCAATACGTTGGAGCCACAGGCGCGGACTGCCTGTGACGCACGGCTGAGATAGGAAATCTTTGATTTCCGTGAGCGAAGCCGGTTTGTTCACCCGACGGTGCATATAATCAGTGGCTCCTTAAAAACATAAGCCGCCGCCCCTCTGTCAAGAGCATCGGCGGCTTTGCCGTAAAATAAGACAAAAAATTTCGTTTGAGATACCCATAAATTTCGTTTGAGATACCCATAAATCATCTTGCACCGCCAAAAGCAATAGTATAGAATAACCATACAGACGGTTAAACCGTCAGCATAACAGCGAAGGAGCGATGCCGCTTGGGAGAAAAAGACGCAGCAGAAAAGAAACTGTTAGCCTTTAACGACGTCTTTGCGGGGCTTTGCAATGCCATAATATTCAAAGGCAAACGTTACATAAAGCCGGAAGACCTGACGGACGCTGCAAGCGCAAGCTCGTATAAATTTGCCGGAAAAATCCACAGCCAAGAATGTGACGTTGTGAAGCTTTGGAAAAATAAAGAGATACGCATTGCGCTCTTCGGGGTTGAAAATCAGACAAATTATGATCCCGATATGACGCTGCGTGTATTCTGTTATGAGGGTGCAGGATACAGATGGCAGCTGACAGAAAATAAAAATATCGGGAGAAATGATTTTCGTTACCCTGTCGTTACTTTCGTGCTAAACTTCAGCACAAAAGAAAAATGGAAGAAGAAACGTCTCCTTGATAGAGTGAAAGTCCCAAAGTCACTCCTGCCGTTTGTCAATGACTATAAAATAAATGTCATAGACCTTGCGTGGTTAGACGAAGAGACGACAAAACTCTTTCACGGGGAAATGAGATTCCTCATAGAATACTTGTCCGCCGTGAGGCAAAACAAAAAGTTGAAATTGTCGGATGAGGTCATAACACACTACAACGAACTGATTGGGCTGTTTTCTTTGCTCTCCGGAATAACAAACGAGAGCCTGTCAGCCATATTTACA
>JAUNMU010000037.1 GCA_030531745.1 Synergistes sp.
GTATTTTTATATTGCTTGGTACTTGCACAATTTTAATTGGCAGTGTATAATACACATCGTTGGTTGGAGAGTTGTCCGAGTGGTCTATGGTGATTGACTTGAAATCAATTGGGTGTCACAGCCCCGGGGGTTCGAATCCTCCACTCTCCGCCATGTTTGGTTATATGAGTCCGAAGTCTTAAGAGCATCTTTTTAGGGTGCTCTTTTTGTTTGCATTATCGTCAGCCAAAATTTCACCCTGAAAAGCAATTTTTTTGCCCCACTTGACAAATTCCGTATAAATGTACGATAATATGCAGCGTGCCTGAGAACGTTTGGCATATTCTATAATTCACGGCTGTTAAAAAAGGGTGGATTCCGTCTGTTGACGGATGCCGCTATATATGGTATTATTCCCTTTCGTACGATTGTACATTTTTATATCTTATCTCGGACGGGGAGGATGCTTCCATGAAAGCAAAGAAGACTTCAGGGAAGGCATTTGAGCAGCGCAGAGTTTTCGGAAAAGAAAAAAATCTCATAGCACTGCCTGACCTTGTTGAAGTTCAGCGCAACTCCTATGACTGGTTCTTTCAGGCAAATACAGAGCCTGAGAACAGAAAGTCGCAGGGGATTCAGGAACTCTTTGATGAAGTGTTTCCTATTGAGAGCTATGACGGTAAGTTTGCTCTTGAATTTGTGAAATATTATGTTGACCCCGTTCCTATCAGTTTGGATGAGGCTCGCAGACGGGACCTTACATGGTCGAGACCGCTGCGGGCGACGATCCGTCTGATAAATAAGACAACGGGCGAGATCAAGGAAGAAGAAATTTTTATAGGCGATTTCCCTGCCATGACGGAGAGGGGAACGTTTATTATCAACGGAACAGAAAGGGTTGTTGTAAATCAGCTTGCTCGTTCCGCAGGTATTTACTACAGTGCTGACTTGGGCATACCCGGGCAGGAAGCATTTCTTGCAAAACTTATACCCGACCGCGGTGCGTGGATAGAGTTTGACCTTGCCCCCGGGGAACTGATGTCCGTGAAAATAGACAACAGGAAAAAGATTCCCGTGACAATGATGCTGCGCGCGTTCGGAGTGCGCAGCACTGATGAGTTGATCGGTCTCTTTGACGGCAAAGCTGTTGAAAAAGATCTTGTTGATGATGATGTCAACGGAATGTTGCTTGCAGAGGACATTTGCGGAACCGGAGAATTTAAGAATGTCATTGTCAGCAGAAATACGCGCATATCAAAGGATATTATGGAAACGATGTGGGCGCTCGGACGCACAAAAGTCCTTGTGTGGGATATTGACCCGGCGATCACAGTAACACTTGACCATGACAATACAGAGACTACAGAATCAGCAAGGCTTGAAGTTTTCCGCAAACTGCGTCCGAATGAACCTGCGCGTCAGGAAAATGCTACCGAGTATTTTGAGAGTATTTTCTGTGACCCAAGAAGGTATAGTTTAGGGCGTGTGGGGCGTTACAAGATCAACCGCAGACTTCAGCTTGAGATCGCTGCGTCTGAGCGGTTGCTTACTATCACAGATCTTGTTGCTATCATAAAGGGGCTTATCAATCTGCGTGACGGTGAAGAGCATACAGATGACATAGACCATCTTGGAAACCGCCGTGTGCGTGCGGTTGGCGAATTGCTCCAAAATCAGGTTCGCATAGGGTTGTTGCGTATGGAGCGAATAGCGCGCGAACGTATGACAACGACACAGGATCTAAGCGCGGCTATGGCTAAGGATCTGATCAATGTACGCCCAATTTCCGCGGCACTGCGCGAATTCTACGGCTCAGGTCAACTGTCGCAGTTTATGGATCAGACAAACCCGCTTGCAGAACTTACACACAGACGCCGCCTTTCGGCACTCGGTCCCGGAGGGCTTTCTCGTGAGCGTGCAGGATTTGAGGCGCGCGACGTCCATCATACACACTACGGTCGTGTGTGTCCTATAGAGACACCGGAAGGTCCTAACATCGGACTTGTTACATCACTTGCAACATTTGCACGTATAAATGAATATGGCTTCCTCGTATGCCCACGCAGAAAGGTTGTTAATGGCAAGGTAACGGATGAAATCGTCTATCTGTCGGCAGATGACGAGGACGAATTCTATGTGGGACGCGCCGACCTTGATGTAGACAGCGAAGGCAATGTCCTTCCATCGTCAACGGGCGGTATATATGTACGTCACGAGGACAACACAATAGAAATAGATCCTAAAGAGCTTGATTATCTGGATATTTCACCAAAGCAGATAGTCTCAATTTCTACTGCTCTTATTCCATTCCTTGAACACGATGACGCAAACCGTGCGCTTATGGGATCAAATATGCAGCGACAGGCAGTACCGCTTGTATTCCCTGATTCTCCCATTGTCGGTACAGGCATTGAACACCGTATCGCTAAGGACTCCGGTTCATGCGTTGTATCGCGCAGCGCCGGTACTGTAAGTTACGTTGATGCTGAGCGTATCGTAGTAAAAAGAGACAGCGGCGGAGAGGACGAATACCGTCTGCCGAAGTTCCGCCGTTCAAATCAGGGGACTGCGATACACCAGCGCCCCCTCGTATGTAACGGTCAGCATATTGACGCAGACGAGATCATAGGTGACGGTCAGGCATGCGATCAGGGCGAGCTTGCCCTTGGGCGCAATGTACTTGTGGCATTTGTCTCGTGGGAGGGCTATAACTTTGAGGACGCAATTTTGCTCTCACAGAGACTTGTGAAGGAAGACTACTTCACGTCAATACACATAGAGGAATATGAAGTAGAGGCTCGTGATACGAAACTCGGCGAGGAAGAGATCACACGCGATATACCGAATGTAGGCGAGGATGCTCTGAAACAGCTTGGTGAGGACGGCATAGTTATGATAGGCTCAGAGGTTAAGGCCGGAGATATACTTGTCGGCAAGGTTACGCCTAAGGGAGAGTCGGATCAGTCGCCGGAAGAGAGGCTTCTGCGTGCGATATTCGGCGAAAAGGCACGCGAGGTGCGCGATACATCTCTGCACGTTCCGCACGGCGAAGGCGGAATTGTTGTTGACGTTAAATGTCTTACACGCGAAGAAAACCCGGATGACTTAAGCACGGGCGTAAAAGAGGTTATAAAGGTTTATGTTGCTCAGTTCCGTAAGATAACGGAGGGTGACAAGATGGCAGGACGTCACGGGAACAAGGGTGTTGTTTCCCGCATTATGGCAGAGGAAGACATGCCGTATCTTTCAGACGGGCGACCGGTTGATGTTGTTCTGAACCCACTTGGAGTTCCCTCGCGAATGAATTTGGGACAGGTTCTTGAGACCGTTCTCGGATTCGTGGCGATGCAGAGGGGAGAAAAAGTAGTAACGCCTGTATTTGACTCCGCTACAGCAGAGGATATTGCGGAAGATGTGAAATGGATACAGGAAAATCGGTATCCTGAAATGCGCGATGACTGCAAAATTACGATCTATGACGGCCGTACAGGCGAGCCTATGGCAAACAAGGTTATGGTCGGCGTTATGTATATGCTGAAACTTATACATCTTGTTGATGATAAGATTCACGCACGTTCAATCGGTCCGTACAGCTTGATCACACAGCAGCCGCTTGGAGGAAAGACACAGTTCGGCGGACAGCGTTTCGGAGAAATGGAAGTTTGGGCTCTTGAAGGATACGGAGCATCGCATGTGCTGCAGGAAATGCTTACCGTTAAATCCGATGATATAAGAGGACGTCTTAAGACTTATGAGCGTATCGTAAAGGGTGAAAATCTTACAAAGCCCGGCGTTCCGGAGTCGTTCCGCGTCCTTATAAAGGAGCTTCAGGGGCTTGCTCTTGACGTTGAGATCAAGTACGCTGACGGAACATTCGGGGAACTTACTTCGGGAGACGATGAAGACGAAAAAACCGAAGCTCAGTCTGCGCCTTTCAAGCCTGATATGACCGCAGATGATTTGGATGCGGCATTTGTCCGTCCGACAAATAAACGCGAACGCAGAGTCTCACGGACGCTTGACGGCGATGATCTGTTCTGTGACGGTACGTTTGAGGATCCTGCCGAATACAGTGCGCTTGAACTTCATGAAACGAATGAAGCCGACGAAGAAAAAATGCTTGGTGATGACATCTTTGCAGGTACGCCCAATGACGGCGGACAGGAGGATGATGAGTAATGACGAATGCAAGTCATGAGATCGCCGGAGTCAGAATGAGACTGGCATCGCCGGAAAGAATCCATGAAATCTCAAACGGCGAGGTCAAAAAGCCTGAAACGATAAATTACAGGACTACGAGACCCGAAAAAGACGGTCTGTTTTGCGAGCGCATATTTGGACCTATAAGGAGTTATGAATGTGCATGCGGCAAATATAAACGCAGCGGCCCAAAATTCCGCGGCGTGGTGTGTGAGCGCTGCGGCGTTGAAGTAACAGACAACCGTGTGCGCCGTGAAAGAATGGGACATATTGAGCTTGCGGCTCCGGTCGTGCATATATGGTACCTGCGCGGTATACCGAGCCGTCTGTCTCTGCTTCTCGGCACATCAACGAAAGATTTGGAAAAGGTAGTCTATTTTGCTCCGACGCGCCGCCGTGAGAAAGTATATAAGGTAGTGAGCGAAAAGAACTCAAGACCCGACCTTGTGCGCAAGGGAGCCCTTATGACGGCCTCCGAGGAGAAGATACATCGTTTCTTTGATCCCGATAAGTTTAAGACTGAGGAAGCATACCGCGTTACAAGGACAGATGAACTTCCGGTAAAGGATGGGGATATAATCACGGCCTCACAGCTCTCACATTACCGTGCAGAGTTCGGTGAAGGATTATTTGAAGCGGAAGCTGCGTATCGTATATGGTCGGGTGATAAACAAAATTCTGACGGTGACAGCGAAGCATCAAGGCCGATAGTGGTGTCGCGCGGCGATGCCGAAAAGGCCGTTGCCGAAGGCAGAGCCGATCATTCGGAAAAGTTTGCTATCAACGGACAGGATGCTTTTATCGTTACGAGCGTGGTATCCCTGCCTTTTGAGAAAAACGATGTGATCACGAAGAGTGAGCTTGAGCTTTTCTCGCAGAAATTCCCTAAACGTTTTCAGAGCGTGGAAGAGGTAGAAACGATAGAGGATCCGTGCCACATAGTAATTAACGGCGGCAGTTCGCCGTTTGCGCGTTACGACATAATTCTTGAGCGCGAAGAAAGACTTTGCGCGGCTTATGACAAAACGTTCAAAGCAGGCATAGGAGCGGAAGGCGTGTATGCGCTTCTTGCGGATATAGATGTTGAAAATCTTGCCGATACTCTGCGCAGCGAAGTGGCTGAGAGCAACGGGCAGAAAAAGCGCAAACTTGTGAAGCGTTTGCAGGTCGTTGAGGATTTCAGAAAGAGCGATTCTCGTCCGGAATGGATGGTACTGTCGGCATTGCCGGTGATTCCTCCCGATCTTCGTCCTATGGTTCAGTTGGACGGAGGCCGCTATGCAACGTCTGACTTGAACGATCTCTATCGCCGTGTCATAAACCGCAACAACAGGCTCCGTAAACTTCAGGAACTGAAAGCACCTGAAATAATCGTGCGCAACGAAAAAAGAATGCTTCAGGAGGCCGTGGATGCACTCATAGATAACGGCAGACGCGGCAAGGCAGTCCTCGGAGCAGGCAACAGACCGCTGAAGAGCCTTACAGACCTTCTGCGCGGCAAAAAAGGACGTTTCCGCCAGAATTTGTTGGGAAAGCGTGTTGACTATTCCGGTCGCTCGGTCATAGTGATCGGACCGCACCTTAAATTATACCAGTGCGGACTTCCGAAGCAGATGGCACTTGAGCTCTTTAAGCCTTTTGTTACACATAAACTTGTTGATACCGGCATTGCGCCTAACGTAAAGAGCGCACGCCGCATAATTGACCGCGGACGCGATGAGGTGTGGGCAATTCTTGAAGAGATAATCAAAGATCACCCCGTAATGCTGAACCGTGCTCCTACGCTCCACCGTCTCGGCATACAGGCATTTGAGCCTGTGCTTATTGAAGGCAAGGCAATTCGTCTGCACCCGCTTGTCTGCACTCCGTTCAACGCAGACTTTGACGGAGACCAGATGGCAATACATGTACCGCTTTCGCTTGAAGCACAGACGGAAGCCCGCGTGCTTATGCTCTCTTCAAACAACCTGCTCTCCCCCGCAAGCGGCAAACCGGTCGTAACGCCTACGCAGGATATTATACTGGGTGTCTACTACCTCACCGCAGTCAGGGAAGGTATGATAGGAGAAGGAACGTACTATCGCGATATGAACGACGTAATATCGGCGCTTGATCACGGAGTTGTGCATGTCAACACAAAGGTGTATCTGAAAAAAGATCCGACGTGGGTGTGCGATACAGCAGACGGAAAATGGATAGAGACATGTCCGGGAAGAGTGCTTTTCAACTGCGCTCTGCACCCGGGTTTCCGTTACATAAATACGCTTATCAACAAAAAAGAGATGGGCAAACTGCTTGATGAGGCCTACGATAAAGTAGGACAGACAGGCATGGTTGAAATGCTTGACGCAATCAAGAGTCTTGGCTACCGCTGGTCAACGATTAGCGGCGTAAGTCTCGGCGTAGGCGACATCATCGTACCTCCCGCAAAGAAAGAGATACTCTCTGTAACTGAAGTTCAAGAAGCCGACCTGACAGGTCAGTATGAGATGGGTATATTGACCGAGGACGAATATATGCGTCAGAAAGATATTTTGTGGTCAGATGCAGGTCGCCGCATAGCCGACAAAATAATGGACGGTCTTGACGAGGGAAACGCACTGCGCATAATGGTTGACTCCGGAGCGCGAGGTTCACGCGGACAGGTCGCTCAAATGGCAGGTATCCGCGGACTTATGGCAGATCCGTCGGGACGCATAATCCGCTATCCGATCGTAGCTAACTTCAAAGAAGGTCTGAATACGCTTGAATACTTCATCTCAACTCACGGAGCAAGAAAAGGACTTGCGGATACTGCTCTTCGTACAGCAAAGTCGGGCTACCTCACGCGCCGTCTCGTTGATGTTGCACAGGATCTCATCATTATGGACGAGGATTGCGGAACGCACAACGGAGTTGAGATTCGTCCGCTGCTGCAGCAGGACGGTAAAGCAACGATCTCAATGACAGAGCGCCTCACGGGTCGCGTAAGCCTTAATCAGGTCACAAATCCCAAAACAGGCGAGATCCTGCTTGAGAGAAACGAAGAAATCACGCCGGCAAAGGCAGAATACATTGATTCTCTCGGAATCACATCAGTGTGGGTACGCAGCCCGCTGACGTGCGGACTTCGCCATGGTATATGCCGCTCATGCTACGGACGTGACCTCGCAACACGCAAGAAAGTTGCAATAGGCGAAGCCGTCGGAGTCGTTGCTGCTCAGTCAATCGGAGAACCCGGCACACAGCTTACGATGCGTACTTTCCATACCGGAGGAGTTCGTCAGTTCACCGGTGAAGACATAACTCAGGGTCTGCCGCGTATTGAACAGCTCTTTGAAGTGCGCCGCCCGAAGAAAGTTGCGATACTTGCGGAGGAAGAGGGAGTCCTTGTTGAACTGCGCGAGACCGACGGCAAACACAAGCTTATAATTGCAAAGGATACCGATGATGGCAGCGAAGAGAGAGTTACGCTGAATATTCCCGCTTCGCAGAACCTCGTTTCCGGCATTGAAGAAGGCTGCATGATAGAAAAAGGTATGATACTTACCGAAGGCTACGTTGATCCGCAGCAGCTTCTTGAGGTAGAGGGGCTTGAAGCGGTACAGCACTATCTGCTTGACGGCATACAGGAAGTCTACCGTTCGCAGGGTGTTTCAATAAACGATAAGCATATTGAGACTATACTGCGCAAAGTCGCGCCGATAAACCGCGTGCGCGTCGTAAAAGAGGGCGACAGTGCATTTGTGTCGGGTGAACTTGTCTGGAAAGAGGATCTTGAATCAGCAGTAGCAGAGATTAAGGTCGAGAATGAAAAATCGCTTAACGAATCCTTTGAGTTCGTGGATAAATACAAAGTTACCGCTCTTGTGGGAGATGTTACACCGCACGAAGAGGACAGATCTCTTGTCTCAACAAAAGACGAACTTGAAGCGGTGTTGCGCCCCGGCAGTTATGTCACAGAGATTTTGGCGTCAAATGATGAATGCGGTGATGTAAAAATCTATGTGGGAGATGCGAACTTCAAGCGTTCAACCGAAGGATTTGAACTCCTTGATGATTTTGCGGACGATGAGGGCAATGTTCTCATAGCAAGCGGTTCCCTGTTGGGTCAGAACGAACTCTCTCAAATATGTCTGCATGAATCTCGCCCACTTACTTTGCGTGATATGAAGTCACTTGAATCTGCAAAGGGTAAAGCATGGTTTGCAAACGACGTCACGGCAGAGGGCGAAACTATACTTAAGACAGATACATTGCTTGACGATGAAGCGATCCGTCTGTTGAAAAAACATAGCGTATCTCACATCAAGCTGTGGAAGTCTCCCGACACGATAGATATTGTAGAGGGTGTCCGTCAGATATTGATCAAAGATTATTTCGGCAAGCAGATCATACAGGCCATCAACTCGGAAGGCGAAGTTATTGCCAACATCGGAAAGATGATAGACGCATCTGTCGTAAACGGACTTGCCGACGGAGCAATAACAGGCGTGTCATGCGATGACGGTACGATCGTCACCAAAGAAAGCCTTGTTGATAAACTGCTTGTTGAAAAAGTCTTGGGAAAGATACTGCTTCGCGACGTATGCGATGCAGATGGCAGCATTGCGGCAGCGGGCGGACAGGAGATAACAAGCTCCGTCATAAAGCAGATAGTCGGCGCAATGCCGGAAACAATAACTGTGCGTTCAAAATCGTCTGCTTCGGAACACAGACAGCTTATATCAAAAGTATCATTTGTACGCCGTCTGCGCGAAGAACCGGAATGGCATCCTGTCGTACACGGAGTTACAAAGGCAGCGCTTGCGACCGACAGCTTCCTTTCGGCTGCGTCATTCCAGCAGACAGCACAGGTCCTTGCAGGGGCTGCCGTACGCGGAGACGTTGACACGCTTGTAGGTCTGAAAGAGAACGTAATAATCGGACTTCTCATTCCTGCCGGAACGGGCATTGACCGCCACAGGACAGTAGAAATAACAGAGATAGGTGCAACCGCAGACGAACAGACACGGTATGAAGGGATAAACCTCTCTGCCGATGTGACTGAGGTTTAGCAAAGCAAAATAAAAATTATACGAAGCAAATAACGCGGTCGGGAAAAATCCCGACCGCGTTATTGTTGCCAAAATTATATCGGCTGCTCTGATCGTGCGCTTCTATATTCTCCGACTCCATTTACAAATCTTGCACAAAACTTCATAATGTATTACAATGCTTGCAGCTTGTATAGGTAGCACACGCCGAAAGGAGCAGGGGATAAATGGAAAGTTCAAATTCAGATGTACGTTTCTGTCGCTTTGTTGTTGACGGACGCATGTACAGCGGAGAAGTTCATGGTGAATCGGTGAGCATTGTTGAGGGGGATCCGATAAACGGAATCACGGCGCGGCTCCGCATAAGCTACCCATGCAGCCGAGTTAAGTTTCTGCCGCCGATCATGCCTAAAAAAATATGGTGTGTCGGACGAAATTATGCAGACCACGCAAAGGAGTTTACTAATGAGCTCCCTAAAGAGCCGCTGATTTTCCTTAAATCAACTTCCGCTGTTACGGGTGACGGCGATTTTATAAGGATTCCTCCGGAGTTTGCCCGTCCGGTACATTATGAGGGAGAGCTTGCCGTCATTATAGGCGAGGGCGGAAAGAATATACCGGAAGCTGAAGCATACGATCATGTCCTCGGATATACGCTCATGAATGATGTCTCCGCGCGCGGCGTGCAGAGTACGGACTGTCAGTGGACACGCTCTAAAAGTTTTGATACGTTTGCGCCGATGGGACCGTGTATTTTGCTGCGCAGCAAGATGCCCGAGGGAACGCATATTGTGACGCACCTGAACGGCAGAGTTGTACAGAACGGTGATATTTCGCAGATGATTTTTTCCATTCCGCGTATTATTTCGTTTATAAGTACCTTTGCAACTCTTGAGAGGGGCGATATGATCTCAACAGGAACGTCAAAGGGCGTAGGTGAACTTGTCCCGGGTGACAGAATTGAAATAGGAAATGATATGATAGGCACGCTGCGCAATATCTGCGTGCAGTAGAGATAAAAATTTTATATTTTTGTTGTAAGACAGCCCGCAGCTTTTTGAATTTTTGTGTGAAGCTGCGGTTTGTTTTTGTAGAGTAATGATTTTTTTTGACTAACTTCCGCAATTAAGTATATAATTACAAAATATGCGATGTACGAACACAAGCGGTCTTTGATGTGCCGCTGAAAGGTGGAAAATAAATGGCATTTCTCAACGGGATAGTGAAGGCTTTGGGGCTTGACCCAAATGACAGGGCTCTTGCAAGGTATAGAAAGACGGTTGATATTATTAACTCTTACGAGGGTGATGTTGAGAAGCTCTCGGACGAGGAGCTTGCAAGGTCTGCCGATATTTACAATGAGCGGCTGGAAAATGGTGAAACGCTTGCCGATATTCTTCCTGAGGTCTTTGCCCGCGTCCGCGAGGTTTCAAAACGCACGATCGGTCTGCGTCATTTTGACGAACAGATGATAGGCGGAATGGCATTGAATGATGGCAATATATCGGAGATGAGGACGGGCGAAGGAAAGACGCTTGTCGCAACTCTTGCTGTTGTGCTTAATGCAATGACGAGAAAGGGTGTTCATGTCGTTACGGTAAATGATTATCTTGCCGGACGCGACGCCGCGTGGATGTCCCCCGTTTACAACGGTATGGGGCTTACGGTCGGCGTTATATCTCCTTTTATGAATGAAGCTGACCGTGCGGCTGCCTATATGTGCGATATTACCTACGGCACGAACAGCGAGTTCGGTTTTGATTATCTGCGTGACAATATGGCTGTCCGCAGGGAGCAGCAGGTTCAGCGTGGGCATAATTTCTGCATCGTTGACGAGGTTGACTCTATTCTGATAGATGAAGCAAGGACGCCTCTCATAATTTCAGGCCCGTCCGAGGACGATACGGAGCCTTACCGCGTTGCGGACGGAGTGGCGCGTGAGCTTATTAAGGACAAGGATTTTGAGGTTGACGAGAAGGAACGTAATCTTGCTCTTACCGAAGATGGTATCGCAAAGACTGAGCGCATTATGAATCTTCCGAATCTCTTCACGGATTTTGCAAATTCTTCCCTCTCTCATAAGATAGTTCAGGCACTGAAAGCACACAATCTTTTCCAGCGCGATGTCCATTATGTCGTTAAGGACGGAGAGATCGTTATCGTTGACGAGTTCACGGGTCGCCTTATGTTTGGCAGACGCTACTCCGACGGTCTCCATCAGGCGATAGAGGCAAAGGAGCGCGTTCAGGTGGGGCGCGAAAACCAGACGCTTGCAACTATCACATTGCAGAATTATTTCCGTATGTATAAGAAGCTTGCGGGAATGACGGGTACGGCTCTGACAGAAGCAGAGGAGTTTAAGGAGATCTACGGTCTTAAAGTCATTGTTGTCCCGACACACAGGCCTATGATACGCAATGATAATCCGGATGTCGTTTACAAGACGGCAGAGGAAAAGTATATCGCAGCGGCGGACGAGGTCGCCGAGTTCCACGCAAAGGGTCAGCCTATACTGATAGGAACGGCCTCCATTGAACATTCCGAGCGTGTGAGCGGTCTGCTTAAGGCGCGCAGGATACCTCACAATGTGCTGAATGCAAAGGTTCACGAGCGAGAGGCATCAATAGTGGCGCAGGCAGGCCGTTACGGAGCGGTCACTGTGGCAACGAATATGGCAGGCCGCGGAACGGATATTGTATTGGGCGGCAATGCCGAATTTCTTGCGCGTGAGGAGCTTGAAAAAGAGGGAAAGGATCCGGCGGCGGAGCCCGAGCTTTACAATGAGGCTCTTGAAAAGTACAAAAAGATATGCGCCGAGGAACATGAAAAGGTCATAGCGGCGGGCGGTCTGCGCATAATAGGCACGGAAAGACATGAGTCGCGCCGCATAGATAATCAGCTGCGCGGACGTTCGGGACGTCAGGGCGATCCGGGCGAGAGCCGTTTTTATATCGCGCTTGAAGATGACCTTATCCGTCTTTTCGGCGGTGACAAGGTCTCAGGCATTATGGAGAAACTCGGCATGGAGCGCGGTGAGTCAATAGAGCATCCATTCCTTTCAAAGGCGATTGAGGGCGCACAGAAAAAGGTTGAGGAGATGCACTTTGATATAAGAAAGCAGCTTCTTTCGTATGACAATGTGATGAACAGACAGCGCGAGGCTGTTTATTCGGAGCGTGCCGATATTCTTGATTCAAAGGATATTACAGAGCGCACGTTGGGTGTTCTTGAGGACACTGCCACAGCCGAGCTTGACAAGATATTTGCCGACAGACACGCAGAGGAGCATGATGTAAAGCCGGCGGCAGTGCGTCTTAACGCTCTTTTCTGGCCTGGGCTGGGAGATTACCTTGACGGAGTACAGGCAGAGGCAGAGCTTGAAGATGTTCGCCCGAAGATTTTGGAGGCAATACGCGAACGCTTTACTATGAAGCGCAGCGAATTGGGCGAGGAAATGTCAAATCAGATATTTAGGTACATATTCCTTGAAGTGCTTGACAGATGTTGGAAAGAACATCTTCTTGCCATGGACGAATTAAGACGCGGCATCGGTCTGCGTGCGATAGGTCAAAAAGATCCTTTGGTTGAATATCAGTTTGAGTCGTTCAATCTTTTCCAAGATATGCTTGAACGGGTGCGCCAGGGAATCACGGAGTTTGCGCTGCGTGTCACTGTTGTGATAAAGGATGACAAACGTGAGACCGCACGCAGGAATTGGCGCGAGAGCCGTGATGCGCTTGATATTCCGACAGCCTCACAACAGTATGACGATGATACGGAAAATCCGGGGGCTGCGGCAACTGCGCAAAAGACACAGCCTATCGTAAATCCCGTGAAGATCGGGCGCAATGATCCGTGTCCGTGCGGCAGCGGCAGGAAATACAAGCAGTGCTGCGGCAAAAATAAATAAAAAATGAAGAGGGGTCATCTCGTGAAGATCGCATTTGCTAAGAGCATTGCAGTATTTGCGCTGATTTTTACAGTCGTATTCTGCGTCGGTGCGGAAGCAAAAAGTGTGAAGCAGCCTAAAAATCAGACCGCAAAGATTTCAAAGGCCGTCAAGACAAAAACGGTCAAACCTAAAAAGCCGGCGGCACAAAAGACCTCCGGCGCAGCGGCAAAGCGCAAATCTGTGCGAAAAGCGGTAAGCGGTATGTCGGACGAACTGCTGCGGCTGAAAAATGCAGTGCCCTCCGCAGAGACGTTCGGCGGCGGCTCCGTTATATGGCAGCGCGGCGATGTTATGACGGCAGATGCAAACGGGGCTTTTGAAAAAAAACGCACTCTTGTGGTAATGTTCGGCGAACATATTCCGGACGGATGGCAGGAGATAGTCTATCCTCACACGGAAGATTCATCGTTTGCCGTGGAGGAGGCCGCGCGGTATAACCCCGTGACGTGTATAAAGGAACATGATCTTTCCGTGGCGCGTAATGTGAAATTTGACGAAGGTGCGGAAGCCGATGTCGTAAAAATTGACCCAAACTGTGCCGGATCACTTGTCGTTGTCGTAACACGCGAAAAGACAAACAACACCGATAGCATTGAGTGGGCAGAGACTATGTCGGAAACACTTCCGGTTTGGGAAAGAAATGTTGAAGTCACGATCCCTTCGTTATCAGAACTTTTTTGGGCAGCCTCAGGTTTAGGCGAGCCGACTGTCATGAGTCGGAGCAAGACCAAAACATACAGATGGCAGATCACAAATCAGATGCCTGCTAATACGTCGGGGCTTCTGCTGACGACAAAGTCGGCGCTTGCCTTTTCAACGAAGAAAGGGTTTGCCGCGGCACTTAAAGATTTAGACACACTTGCGGAAAAATTTCCCGAGCCTTCGTCACGTCTCTTGACGGAAGCAGGCACGGGCGCCCCAAAAAAAATTGAAAAAGCGGTGAACGAACTGTGGGAACATCACATTGCGAGCTTTCCCGATGATTTTGTGCGCGGCGCATCCGACATAGCGGCCTCACGCACATACAGCCGATGGGAACAGGCAATGCTTGCCGCGAAACTCTTCAAGCATTTCGGATACGGCGTCAATATCTGGTGGACATCAAAGATCATGCCCGACAACGACAAAATACCGGCGGCACATTCAATGCTTGATATGCCCATCCTTGAGATAACAAAGCAGGGAGAGAAAAAATCTTCGTACTGCATAGCCGGTCTGCCGTTCAGATTCGGCAAAGTGCCCTCGGCTGCTGCAAATGTTGATATGTTTAGGGCAACAGAGGACGGCGACTACGACACAAAGGTGTTGAAACCGCGTCCGGCTGCGGAAAACGCGCTTGACTTTGACTGGGATCTGAAAGTCGGCGATGACGGCAGTGCGAAAGGAACTCTCAACTTTACGGTGACGGGCGGTTGGAACAGTCTCTTTGACAAAGGTGACGGCAGCGTAACAGCGGAAAACGCCGTGGATTACCTGACACGCAACATCGCAGTTGCAATGCCTAATCTCACATTCACCGTCAAAAAGGTTCACACAATGGAATCCGGATACAAAATAGCCTTTGCCGTTGAATGTATTCCCGCCATAGTACACGCCGACAGAATGCTTATGCGTATTCCGGGCGCAGTGCCTCGCGCAGTTGCAGAAATTATGAACGAAAAGGATATTATCGCGATCCACTTCCCATTCAAAATAACGCAGAACATACGCATGAAAATGCCAAAGCACTTCCGTCTTATGCAGATGCCGCCGCTCAGCGAAATGGGCTCAGGCACAAAGTCTGTCTTAAGACACGCGATAAAGCATTGGCCGGGAAAGCTTGCGGCAGAAAGCATTTGGACAGTGAAAGACATTGATTCCGGCGGCAGAACGGCGCAGACCGTGCTTGAAGAGCTTTCCGCACAGATGCGCTGGTCAAATATGGATCTTCCGTTTAAGCGAAAATAGGGCATATTGATTAACACAAAGCAAAAGGATAAACGTAAAAGCGGCTTCCGCTGATTAGATGTGCCAGCCGCTAAACAGTCAGGCCCCGACT
>JAUNMU010000128.1 GCA_030531745.1 Synergistes sp.
GATAAAAAAACAGAGACCCTTGCGGGTCTCTGTTGTGATAATCGGGATTTGCCGATTAGAAGTTGACTGTTGTACGGAAGCGGATGAGTTTATCCTTGCCGAAGTATTTATTTTTGTGACCTTCGTCGCCGAAGTCTGTCTGTGCATACTCAAGCTTGAACTGGATAGCCGGTGTGTACTGGTAGCGGACGCCAACTCCCCATGTGTAGCTGTCTTCCATATTGTCAAGGTCAAACTTCATGCCGGTGTAGTGCAGATATGTGCTCCACTTGTCGTTCCACTGCTGGTCAGCTGTGACGTTCAGGTATTTGACCTTTGAATCGGTACCTACAACGCGATACCTGTTAGCCGCGAAATCACCCATGCCGTACTCATAGCTTCCACTACCAATGACATAGTTATTTCCGAAGAAGTTTGCATCTTCTTCGCCGTATTCAACCCAAAGTCCTGTGAACTTGAGGGCTTCCTGTTTCACATCCAGTATAGCTTTCCATGACTTCGGTGAGTCTGTACCCGCGTCCGCGGCCGGCCAACCATCCGGTCCGTCCAGCTTCTGCCAGTAGAAGATACCCTTCAACTGAACTGCCGGTGTGAATTTGTATCCGGCATAGAGACCGTATGTCTGAACGCTGAACTCGTGAGCGAACGGAGCAGCATATCCATCAGTGTCGACATCTCTCTTGTTGTCGCCGGCCCACCAGTAGCCCATGGCTCCACCCATGAACTTTTCGCCGTTTGCAGCGATTCTGAGTGCGTATGTCATGTGTGTGTTGTTTTCCGTATATTCGGTCTTATCATCAAGGCGCAACTGCAACCCAAGGTTACGTCCAACGATCGCCGTTACATTCCAAATGCCCCATGTCTTGGCGAACTGGAATCCGTCAACATTGAAGAAACCGAATGTTGCGTTATTGTTGACGAGGTAAGGATCATAGAGTCCGGCATCGCCTTCCCAGTCAAAGTTGAAGCGACCGAAGCGGAAATTGATATCCCAAGGAAGCTTTGTGTCTACATACCAACGATCCCATGTAAAGTTACCGTCTGCTGCATTGATACGAACAAGCAGTGATGTGTTTTCATCAATCTGCTTGCCGAGGAAGAGACGCGCACGACCGAAGTTAAACTGTCTCATGTCGTTTTCATAGCCAAGCAGATTACCGTGAGCATCATACTTCCCACCGCTCTGTCTTGAACCATCATCGCTGCTCCAGAACTTCGCGTCAAAGTACATCTGTCCGCTGAGGCTCCAGCCACCGATGTTCTTCTCAAGGACTGCTACTCTCTTGTCAATTTTGTCAACTTTAACGCCGAGTGCGTCAAGTTCGTCTTTGAATTCCATTACGAGTTTCTTGAGGACTTCAAGATCCTGTTTGCTTGCCTTTTCAGCGTCTACTGTCGCGAGTGCGCGGGCGACGATTGATGCCATTTCGTAACGGGTCGCCGGCTGTGCGCCTTTGTAAGCGCCGTCGGGATATCCGGATACTACGCCGCGTGAGGCGAGGAAGCCTACTGCGTCATACGCCCAGTGTCCCTGCGGGACGTCCATGAACGGGTTTGTTGCTGCGAATGACGGTGCTGCGAATGCGAGCACTGCCATCATTGCGATTGCTGTCATAAATTTCTTCATTGTTGAATACAACCCCCTTGGTTGAATTTTGAGTTTTTGTGTTTCTATTGCACGGAATTTTCGCCGCGCATCGGGGCTGCAGGTGCCGCAAATAAGTGTCCATCGTTGCCTTTTTTGCGTGTCCTTATGCCTTCTTGTGCGCCGTCTTTCCGCCTTAAAAATCCGCTCTCCTCTGTTGGCGACGGGGGTTAGCACCTGCCTTTCTTGCCGTCAAGGGTAAGTAACGGAGTTTCAAGCTATATAAGCACCGCTGATTATATGCACCATCCGCCAAACAGCGGAAGATGCTGTCGTGTTTATCAATCAACGTCTCTTTAAGTTGTCAAGGTACACAAAATCTGACGAGGGTCTCCTCATCGCGTAGCTATTATATATCTTTTGGGCTTTGTGTATATAGGTCTATGGGCTTATGTTTTGGGGAAGTGCTTTTGCGTTTATCTGCCAAAAACGAATTATGAGGGTGTTTTTAGTGTGCGGTGTGTGTCGGATCGTTTGTTTTGAGGAAATGCAAGTCGTATGCAACGTTGGGGGAGTGTAATCAGCGTTTCGCACAAATCGGGAAATCGCTATCGGGGCAATAGGGGCGAGGGCAAATTTGGGGCAAAAATCAGTTCGCTTGACAGGAAAAAATTAAGGTGTAGAATAATCGTGGTTGCAAACCAGCGTGTAGAGTAAGCACAAAAATCAAAGAAGCCTCCTGTTGCAGCAGGAGGCTTCCCATTTTGTTGGAGACTGCTATCATTTTTTCTTACCTCCGCCCAACCGGCTAATGATATAATCTGCGATTATATCGGCAGCCACGGAGATAATCAGCGCATCGGGAACCACTGATTATATGCACCGTCTGGTGAACAAACTAAGCGATTCACACGATTTGCAAAATCGGCAAATCGGTTCTCTGCTTATGGTGAACAAACCGGCTTCGCTCACGGAAATCAAAGATTTCCTATCTCAGCCGTGCGTCACAGGCAGTCCGCGCCTGTGGCTCCAACGTATTGATATACGCCTCGGTGAACAAACTAAGTTCCGCTACGCAAATCAAAGATTTGCTGCGTCACTTATCCGCCCCAGTCGTGGACTGCCTGTTTAGCATCCGG
>JAUNMU010000038.1 GCA_030531745.1 Synergistes sp.
AGTATAATACATTTGTGTAAGATTTACTGCAACTGATATTTGTGTAGGACTAACTACAACTTTTTGCGCCGGAAGTTGCACCTAGGATTACAGTTCACCGTGTGGCAAGATTTCGTGGTTTTTTTGATTTGTGTCTTGACAGTTGTGTGTTTTGGGTTATAATAGCCAGTGTGCTCAGGCAACCGGTGAGTGTTTGTATGCGCCTGTAGCTCAGTTGGATAGAGCAACTGCCTTCTAAGCAGTGGGGCGGGGGTTCGAATCCCTCCAGGCGCGCCACTTAGTTGGTGCAGACAAAAATGGTGAGTGTAGCTCAATTGGTTAGAGTACCGGATTGTGGTTCCGGATGTTGCGAGTTCGATTCTCGTCACTCACCCCACTTTTTGATTTCACAAAGATGGCCGGATCGTTAGCTCAACTGGCAGAGCATCTGACTCTTAATCAGGGGGTTACAGGTTCGATTCCTGTACGATCCACCAATTTTTTTTGTGAAATGCCGGATCGTTAGCTCAACTGGCAGAGCATCTGACTCTTAATCAGGGGGTTACAGGTTCGATTCCTGTACGATCCACCATTTTTATCGGGGCGATTAACTCAGTGGAAGAGTGTCACCTTCACACGGTGGAAGTCGTTGGTTCGAACCCAATATCGCCCACCATGAATTTATCCCTGTATTGGCTATGTTGCTGATATGGGGTTTTGTTTTATATTGAGGTGATTGCCATGAAGGTGTTGGTCATTGACGGCCAGGGAGGGGGCATCGGGCGACAGATTGTTCAGGCTGTGCGTGCTTCATTTCCTAATTGGAGCATAACGGCTGTGGGGACAAATTCTCTTGCGGCTGCTTCTATGCTTAAATCGGGTGCTGACAGAGCCGCAAGCGGCGAAAATGCTGTCGTTGTATGCTCACGAAAGGCAGATGTTATCATAGGTCCCGCTGCTATAGTGATAGCTGATTCGCTTCTTGGGGAGATAACGGAAAAAATGGCTTCTGCTGTGGCAAAATCAAATGCTGTCCGTATTCTTGTCCCTGTGAATTGCTGCGGAAATATTATAGTCGGTGTTCCCGATTTATCTGTCGGAAAACTTGTTCTGTCCGTCATTGAGGAATTGAAGAAGCTTGATGACAGTCTGAGACGCTGATGGATATGAACGATATTGCTCCTCCAACAAAATTGTGAATATTCCCTTGTTTCCCTGCGGGCGGCGTAGCCGGCAGCCTGTGCCACCTGTGGGTACGCGCAGAACGACAGGCAGATCTTCAAGTATTTATTGGGTTATCAATAATAAAAGGGTTCCCGAAAGGGAACCCTTTATTTTTAGATGTATGCAAAGAGATGTAAGACTATTTCTTTCTGTTTGCAACGGCTTCGCACATCATCTTGTAGCCTTCGTCAAAAGCCTTTTCGTTAAGCTCTTCCGTGCCCTTGGGAACGCGGGCAAGGATAGCATCCTTGATTGCCTGCGGCTTTGTGAGACCTTTGTCCTCAAGTGCTTTCGCGGCTGTGCCGAGGGCTACCATGTTGACAACGATCTCACGACCGAGTTTCTCACGTGCTGTTCTTACAATGGGGAGCATGTAGATTTCAGCATCAAGTTTCGGCGGATCTGTTACGAAGAAATCGTCAAAGATGACGGTCGCGCCCTTTGCTGTGTCGTGGCTGTATGTGTCGCATGCCTTCTGTGTGAGGATCACCTGAAGGTTCGGATGTGATGCCTTCGGGTAGTCTATCTCATCGCGGTCATAGACGACTTCTGACTTTGAAGCACCACCGCGTGCTTCAGGTCCATACGCCTGGCTCTGTACTGAATTAAGACCCTCTGTACGGAGTGCCGCAGCTTCTCCGAGGATAACTGCTGCAAGGATTACTCCCTGTCCGCCTGAGCCGGCAACGCGGATTTCAAAACGATCGCTCATAATGCGTACCTCCTATGCCTTTCCCTGGGCACGCGCGATAACGTCGTTATAACGATCGGTGTACTCGCGGGCGTTTTCAATGTTGACAAATTCGCCGCAGATGATCTTGCCCTGAAGTTCTTCGGGGGTCATCTTGTCTGCGACTGCTTTGAGCACTGAGTGCTCTTTGAGCCATTTGATGTTGTCCATCGGGCGGCTGCGCTTGTTTTTGCGTCCGAACTGCGTATGGCAGTATGAGATGATCTCAACGACTGCGAAGCCTTTCTTCTGGTGTTCAATGGCCTTTTTGAGGAACTGTGTGCACTGCGCGGGGTTGGCGACTGTTGTGCGTGCAACATAAGTTGCGCCGGCGCCCGCTGCGAGTTTGCAAACATCAAATGTCGGGTCTATAGCGCCGTAAGGTGCTGTTGCTGCAAATGCGCCTTCCGGTGTTGTCGGTGATGCCTGACCGCCTGTCATACCGTAAATGTTGTTGTTCATGACAACTGCGGTGATACCGATGTTGCGGCGGCATGCATGGATGAAGTGGTTGCCGCCGATTGCGGTACCGTCTCCGTCACCCATGACGTTGACTATTGTCATTTCGGGGTTTGCCATCTTGACGCCTGTTGCGAACGCGAGTGAGCGTCCGTGTGCTGTATGAAGCGTGCATGCGTCAATGTATCCGGGCATACGGCTTGAGCAGCCGATACCCGATGAGAGGCAGAATTTCTCTTTGGGGATGTTAAGATCCGCAACGGCGCGGAGGATTGAGTGCATGATTATACCATGTCCACAACCGGGGCACCAAATGTGCGGCATAAATTTTGAACGCAGAAGGTTCTTAACGTCTTCGCGCGGCATAATTACGCCACCTCCTTGATGAAGGCCATTATCTCAGCCGGCTTGTAGAGTTCGCCGTTGATAAGGTTCTTCTGGATAACATCGCAGCCGGTCGTTGCGCCGTACACTGCGCGTTCTACTTCGCGTACCATCTGTCCGGCGTTGAGTTCCGGAACGATGATGCGTTTAACTCTCTTTGAGAATGCGGCGATCTCTTTGTCCGGGAACGGCCAAAGTGTGATAGGACGGAAGTGTCCGACTTTGACACCCTGTTCGCGGAGTTCTTTGATCGCGCGGAGTGATGAGCGTGAGACTGAACCGTATGATACCACGACGATCTCTGCATCATCCATGAAGTCTTCTTTGTATTCAACGATCTCATCGCGGAAACGATCAACCTTGCGGACTATACGGTTTGCTTTGAGGTCAATGTCCGGTGCATCGTTTGTCGGGAAGCCCCATTCATTTGTTGTAAGTCCGGTGATATGCCAACGGTAACCGTCGCCAAATGCCGGCATGGGCGGTACGTCGTCTTCGTCGGGACGATAGGGGATGAACTCCTCCGGTGAAACTGTGGGTTTCTTGCGGTCCACTACTTTGTAGGTGCCGGGTTCCGGAATCGTTATTTTTTCACGCATGTGACCGATAACTTCGTCTGCCATAACGAGTACGGGCTGACGGAAGCGCTCTGCCATATTGAATGCCTTAACTGTGAGCGTGTAGCATTCGGGGATTGAGCACGGTGCATAGGCGATCGTTCCGTGGTCACCGTGTGTACCCCACTTCGCCTGCATAACGTCTGCCTGGGAGACCTTTGTCGGAAGTCCCGTTGAAGGACCGCCGCGCATAACGTCTGCTACTACGAGAGGAATTTCGGCGATGTAGCCGAAACCGAGAAGCTCCTGCTTAAGCGAAATTCCCGGGCCTGAGCTTGCTGTCATCGCTTTTTTACCTGCGATGGATGCGCCCAATGACGACGCGATTCCACCGATCTCGTCCTCCATCTGGACGAACTTTCCGCCGAGCTTCGGGAGCTCTTCGGACATAACTTCCATTATTTCTGTTGACGGGGTGATAGGATAACCACCAAAGAATCTGCATCCTGCGGCTATAGCGCCCATCGCTATGGCCTTATTACCCTGCCAGAATTCATTCTGGGCCATAACTACTCACACTCCTTAATGGTTACTGCCAAATCAGGGCAGATATTTTCGCACTGGCGGCAGCCAATGCAGTCATCCTGACGAACTGCCACGCACTTAACCTGATCGTTAAGTTCAAGTACTTTCTTGGGACATATAGCGATACAGAGACCGCACCCTTTGCACCATTTCTCTACGACTTCAGTGCTGAACTTCTTCGCCAAAAGGCCCACCTTCCTTCCACACATCTTGTTTGTACTGTAACTGCCAAACCAACTTGTACGATATTGGCACAACATTTGTATTATGCCAAAAGTTTTCAATTATTACAAGCAAAAGATTAAATTCTATATTTTCCGATAATTTAATCACATGCACCTATATCCGGAGCACGGAGATATTCACCGCGTATTAAGCGCGGCAATACCGAACGTGATGAATAAAATTCACCCATAAGGGCGCAGCTGCCGCCTGATGAACAGTCTTTGCCGATTATTTTGCCGGCAGCAGCACTTATTTTGGGAAATATCTCTGTATCGGGAGAGACGAGAACTGCATCAGGGCAGCTGCGGAGTATAGCGGCAGCCGCTTCTTCGTTCATAAATGCCGGCTCTGAAATAGGATTTTTACCTTTACCGGAATAGAGTGCGGCATAGCAGCTTCCGCGCTTTGCTTTCAGCATCGGCATCACATGTTTATGTGCTTCAAGGAGATCCCATGCAAGCAGCTCAAGCGATGACAGCGCCACGGCTTTTATGCCGAGTGCCTCCGCCAGTGCCGCTCCGTACGCAATGCCGGCGCGTATGCCTGTGTAGTAGCCCGGGCCTGTGCATAGTGCGATCTGATCTATTTCCGTTATGTTTTTTTTTGCTTCTTTCAACAGATTTTCAACCATTGAAGGAAGTTCCTCGGATTGTTTTCGTGCAAGTTCAATATTTATTTCCGAAAGTATTGTGCTGCTTTCGGATATGCCGACGTTTGTGATTTTGCCGGCGCAGTTTATTCCAAGAGTTATCATTTTACACCCGCCAATTTTTTTATCTCTTCCGAGATTTGATAGAATACATCACTCGCATTATTGCCGCAGTATGTGAACTTTATAGTTCTGCTGTTTTCATCATGCCGATTTAATTCAACGTCAATCCTGCATTCCTGCGGCGGAGTCTCCCAGAGCTGTGCCCACTCAACAACGGCGATAAATCCGTCTTCAAGATATTCATCAATGCCAAGCGATTCAATGGCGTCATTACTGTCAAGTCTGTAAAGGTCTGCATGGAGAAGAGGTATCTTGCTGTCGTATTCGTTCATTATTATGAATGTCGGACTTTTTATGCCGTTGACACCGAGCGCTTCACCTATGCCCTGCGTCAGACGTGTCTTGCCTGTTCCGAGAGTGCCTTTCAGAAGTACGAGAAGCCCGGGTCTTGCCGCACGACCAATGATTTTACCTATGAGGTATGTTTCATCAGGGCTTTCGCTGATTACGGATAATTCAGTATCCGAGTTTTTTAAGCTGCAAAGGTATCTCATCTGCGATCTCCGAAGCAAGTGAGCCGCGGCGGCCAAAGCGTTCTTCAAGCGCCTCTCCCGCTGAGCCGTGAATAAATGCAGCGGCGGCTGCCGCATCGGCTATTTCCATTCCCGATGCCATAAATGCCCCCGCCACACCGGTAAGTACATCTCCCGATCCCGGGACAGCAAGCGCCGATGAACCTGAACCGATAAGTCTCAGTTTGTCTTTTGATGTGACAAGAGTATCTCTTCCCTTAAGGAGTGCCGTTCCCGCTTTTTCTCGCAGCCGCACGGCAGCCGAAAGACGATCTTCATTTACTTGAGCGGCAGTTAAGCCAAGTATGCGAGCTGCTTCCGCACTGTGCGGCGTGATAAGGACATCTTCCCTTGGCGTTATGACATCTGCGTTTTGCGCATAAAACCAAAGCATATCGGCATCAAGCAGCAGTGGTTTTGAACATTCCTCCCACAACCACTTAAAGATCTTACCCGTCTCCGCGCTTCTTCCGCACCCGGGGCCCGCTGCTGCTGCGGTGAAGTTTGGAAGCAGTGCGGAGATTTCTTTTATTGCCGATAAGCTGTCAATATCTCCGTGTGAATTTGTCTGTATGGGGATTACGATTGCTTCAGGAAGTGCTATGAATACATTTTCCGCAATGAAGTCAGGTACGGCAAGATATACAAGACCGCAGCCCGCACGAAGCGCGCCCCTCGCTGCAAGCAGAGGCGCACCTCTGTATCTCTCGCTGCCTGAAAAAATCAACAGATTGCCGCGCATCGTCTTGTGAATATCGCTCCGTATTGTCGGAATGACTTTCCTTGCATCGTCTGCACAGAAAATTTGCAGACAGTCTTCGTTTGTCAGAAGATACTCGGCAGGCAGACCGATGTTTGCCGTAACAACCTTGCCGCAGGCATTTTTTGCCGGACAAAAAGCCATACCTCTTTTAGGAACAAGAAAAGTAACAGTCATATCCGCGTTTATGTGCGGAGTGTAGACTTTGCCGTATGATGGGTCAATGCCTGAGGGAATATCCATTGCGATTATCTTCTTTGCCGCATCCGAAAGAGTGATAAGTCTTGCGACCTGTCCGTGCGGAGCGCCCGATGCGCCTGTTCCGAGAAGCGCATCAATTACGATGTCTGCATTCACTATGAGTTTTGTTATATCTTCGTCTGCCAGTTCATGCGAATCATATATTTTAAGCGTTGGAGAAGATTTTTTGGAGCAATTACATTGCATTGCCCGCAGAATTGACAAGTTCACAGCTGCATCTCCGCTGTATGAAATATCATCCCTCGTCTTTATTACGACAATGTCTTTGCACCCATCTGTATGAGCAAGATGCCTTGCAAGTGCAAATCCGTCACCTCCGTTATTGCCGTGTCCCGCAAGAATCACAAAACGCAAAGCATCGGGCGCGAATGCTGTGACTTCACGAGCTGCGTTTGCTGCTGCATTTTCCATAAGAATCACAGACGGAACGGAAAATTTTTCTGCGGCCGTTTTATCAGCACGGCGAACCGCCTCAGGCAAAAAATATGAGTTGCTTTCTTTGAGAAACATTTTTATCCCTCCATGACGACTACGGCTGCCGCCATTCCCGATTCGTGCGTGATTGAAAGAAATACATTCTTTACTCCTCTTTCGTCAAGAAGGAAGCGCAAGTCATCGCTGAAATTAAAGGTAGGCCCTGTATCACACCGCACGACTTCACACGAAGAGAGACCTATTTTTGCAAGTCCCCAACCACCGGCCTTTGCAAGAGCTTCTTTTGCGGCAAATGCCGCAGCAAGGTGTTCTGCTTCGTTTGCCTTGCCTTGTGCGTATAATATTTCCCTTTCGGAAAAAACTTTTTCGGCAAACCCTGTGCGCGAAACAGCCTTCCTCATCTTTTCAACATCGCACATATCAATTCCGATACCCTTAATCATAGCGTGACATCACCTCTGCAATTATACCTATCTGCCACTTCTGCAAGATATTGAACTTCTTTGCGGTCTTAAACTGACGAGCCAATTTTGAGTGCCATTTTGCACCGTAAATTTGAGGCGCAAGGCCTACAGCCACTTTAGTCAATTTTTCAAAATACCGAGAATCGGTTGCCCATCTGCCATATTTACCTATATACAATCCGCACAGATAGCCCCAAATATTTTTGTAATACTTTGCCGATACAGGATAACTGTCTCTTATCTTGCGCGAATAATCTCTCAGAAATTGATCCATGCCGGAGTATTTGCGGAAAGAGGCTTTTTGGGGAACGACCTCTCCGTTAATATCCTCTTCTGTAATCGTATCAATGTACGGCAAGCCGATGACTTTCCATGCCTTTGTTGCCTTTATGCCGGCACCGTTTTTGCCCTCTGTCCAAAGTCTGCTCTTCCAGTTGCCTGTCTCAAGTGAACAGTGAACCGCAGCCCCGAACGGGTTGACGCTTCTGTACCCCTGTGCGGCATTGTAAAAATCCACGGAAGAAAACGCATAGGCCGCGGACGGAATGACGGATAATATCGCACTTAAAATAAAAACAACAAATTTTCGCAACATTTAATGTGCATACCTCCGGCAAAAATATGACAGATCGTCTGTCGGTGTGATTATAGCATTGAAAAAGGAGAGAGACAAAATTTTGCCAAGCGATAGTGTCGGACTATCAGTATCACGTTGTCTGCTGATTGGCTTTTGAGAATGGGCAGCGTTTGCCGATACATTGATTATTCTTTGCGGAATATTCGCAAGTAACATTCTTTTTTTCCATCTCTATCCCAAAGTTCTCCCGTACAAAATCAACGGCAGAAAGAATTGACAGATATGAATCTCTCTTACAGCAGCGCGGACCTCCTATCTCCCCTATTGCAGCAAGAGATCTTGACGTCATTTTGTTGGCCAAGCCGAAAGATTCAATCGTGAGCGGTGTGGAACCCGAGATAATTGAAATAAAAATTCCGGAACTGACAGCCGCTCCGCATGCTCCCCAAAATCCGCATACACCTCCGGGAACAGACCTGCCTCTGTTCTGCATTTCCAAAAGTGATTTCTCAAGACAGATCTCTCCCCCTGCGTTTTTATATGCCGTAAGCAGCGCCGCACCGACCATAATGTGATGCTCAGGCCCGTGTGTATGACAAAATTCAAGAGACATCATTTTATTGATAATATTTATAGGATTCTTTGACGTCTCGGCAAGACAAAGTCCGAGCATACTGTCTATTCCTTTGATATGGCATGCGTCGCATACATAATGACCGTTTATGCACCTTGCCTTGCTGAATTTTTTCTCATGGCATATTGCACATTCCATCCGGACATCCTCGTTCAGATATTCAAGCGGTGCATTGCATATCAAACATTCTTCTTTCATCTTATATCCCCCTGTCTGATCTATTATTTTTATGAAACCGTATATGCGAAGAAAACACGACTTTAGGAACTGCTGATTATATACACCGTCTGGAGAACAAACCGGCTTCGCTCACGGGAATCGAAGATTTCCTATCTCAGCCGTGCGTCACAGGCGCGGCGTGGCACTCAATCGTTCAGTTTTTACGTTTCTTGTATTTTTGATTCCTGCTGTTCGGCTTATCCGGAATCGTGCGCTCAATCAGATGCTGTTCCAGAGCGGGATTCAGATAGTTCTTGCGGAAAGTCGGTTTGTGCGAAAGACCGAGTCGTTCCATAAGCTCCGCAGCCGAAAGCGTTTTGTCACCGAGAATGGAGAGAAGTCTCTCGGTCGGTGTTTTATCTTGGTCGGTTACTTGGTCGCCGTGTTGGTCGGTGCTGCGACCAACAACTGCTACCGCCGTCAGACTATCACGGATGATTTCAAGCATAAGTTCTACGAATCCTGCGCTGTCCGCCTGCTTGTCGGCTGCACCGAGAGCATTATAATATTCTTTTTGCCGTGACCGGATCAGCTCCTCAATCGGCAGCCAGAAAAACAAATCTTTCCACTTGCCAAGAAAGAGGCTGTGCCACATCCGTCCCATACGGCCGTTACCATCTGCGAAAGGATGAATAAATTCAAATTCGTAATGAAAGATGGCACTCTTAATCAGTGGGTGAAGTTCCGATTGCTGATACCATGCGAATAGATTGTGGATATGTTCCGGCACGAATTCTGCGGGAGGTGCCATGTGAATCAACACCTTCCCATCAAAGACGCCTACGCCACCGGAGCGGAACTTCCCATTCTCCGACACAAGACCGTTCATCATCAGCTTGTGTGCTTTGAGGAGGTCATCCACAGACGCAGGATTTAATTGCAGCATCAACTTATATGTGTCATAGGCGTTTTGAACTTCCTTGATCTCATTCGGATTTCCGAGGACACGTTTGCCATTCAGAATAGCTGTAACCTGCTCAAGCGACAGCGAATTATGTTCAATCGCAAGAGAGGAGTAAATGGTGCGAATTCGGTTTTCGCGCCGCAAGTGCGGGCTGATGGTGCCTTCCTGCAACACGGTAATCCGACCGATCTGCTCACTGATCTCCGAAATCATGGATATCATTTTATCCGTCATGTGAAACGGCGGTTTGTAGTCACTCATTGGCAGTCATCTCCTTAATGCTCCCCAACAAAATCGTGAATATTCATTAGTCTCCCTGAGGGCGGCGTAGCCACAGTGCAGGATCCGGTGTATTTAGGACGATAAATCAGCAATGCATAAAAGTGTAACGTACTACACCGCGTCCACAGTGCGCCACGCCAGTTTTCGTTTTACCCCACTGCACACCGCTTAAACATTCTTCTTTCATCTTATATCCCTCAATCTCTTATTTTATGAAACCGTATATGCGAAGAAAACACGGCTTCACACTTACAATAATTATCGTTTATCGCTGTTGTTGAATTATAAACAAAGAGAAAGCGATTTTCAATAAATTTTTGCAAACCAACAAACAGCACCTTTTTTACAAATTCGCAGCAGATGTATTGACATTTTTGTGTTATGGCTTTACTATGTGGGCGGTGCGTGAGTGGGAAATGTCTTAGTACCAAATTGTTTCGGAGGAGCGGACGTTATGATGTTTTCAGGTAACAATTCTATAGTCGTTGTCGTTGTACGCATTATTAGCTGCGGGCTCCCCGAAGTGGCACGCGCCTAATGACCGCGTTACTTTGAGCCGGAGCCCCAAAGAGGGTCCGGCTTTTTTTATTGGACAGAGACGGTTATTGACTTTTGAAAGATAGGAGGTTGTCAGTTTGAAAAGTACGTTCAGCATTGTTTCCGAGGACAGCCCATGGGTGCTTACGCGCATTGCAAATCTTATTTCAAGGCGCGGCTATAACATTGAAAGTCTGAGCGTCGGCCGCACAGAAATTCCCGGACGTTCGCGCTTTACGGTCGTCATTGAAGGCGAAGAGGAAGTCTATGAACAGATTCGCAAGCAGCTGTCAAAACTTGTTGAGGTGATTGAAGTCCGTAACCTTACAGATGAAGGCGGTTTTGTTGAGCGGTGGCTCACTTTGATAAAGGTGAGAGCAACGCTTGAGATGCGCCCGCATATCCTGCAAACAGCAGAGATTTTCCGCTGCCGCGTTGTTGATCTCGGGTCTGATGCCATTACCCTTGAGGTAACCGGTGACAGAGGAAAGATGAGCGCATGCCTTGATGCATTGAAGCCGTATGGAATTATTGAGACAGCAGGTTCCGGTCAAGTCGCTCTTTCAAGAGCCGGATTCAAAATGTAGTTTTTATTTATGTTACACAATGTCTGCTAACCGCAGACCAAGGACGCACTGATTAATTCTTTTTTGGCAGATAAACGCAAACGCGGCTTCCGCTGATTAGATGTGCCAGCCGCTAAACAGTCAGGCCCCGACTGGGGCGTATAAGTGACGCAGCAAATCTCTGATTTGCGTAGCGGAACTTAGTTTGTTCATCAGGCGTATATCAATACGTTGGAGCCACAGGCGCGGTCTGACTGTGACGCGGATGGTGCATATAATCAGTGGTTCACTAAAATAAAATATTGAGGAGTGTTTCGTATGGCAAAAGTTTATTATGATCGTGATGCAGATCTGGAATTACTGAAGGGCAAGACTGTTGCCGTTATAGGTTACGGCAGTCAGGGACACGCGCACGCGCAGAATTTGCGTGACAGCGGAGTTAATGCTGTAATAGCACTGCACGCCGGCAGCAAATCAGCGGCAAAGGCGAAGGCTGACGGATTTGAAGTCTACACTGTTGCAGATGCGGCAAAGATCGCGGATATGATTATGTTCCTTACACCCGATCACCTTCAGGCAGGAATTTACAAAAATGAAGTTGCGCCGAACATGAAAGATGATGCAAAACTTCTCTTTGCGCACGGATTTGCGATCCATTTCGGTCAGATCGTTCCCCCCGCATCACACGATGTCCTCATGATCGCCCCCAAAGGCCCCGGCCACATGGTGCGATCAATGTACAAGGAAGGTAAAGGTGTTCCCTGCCTTATCGCAATTCAGCAGGACGCGAGCGGCAAAGCAAAGGAGTTTGCGCTTGCATACGCATCTGCGATAGGCGGCGGCAGAGCCGGAGTCATTGAAACATCGTTCCGTGAAGAGACGGAGACAGACCTTTTCGGCGAACAGGCAGTCCTTTGCGGCGGTGTATGCGAGCTTATGCAGCAGGGCTTTAAGACTCTTGTTGATGCCGGTTATCAGCCTGAAATGGCATACTTTGAGTGCATAAACGAAATGAAGCTTATCGTTGATATGATCTTTGAGGGCGGTATCAGCTGGATGCGTTATTCAATCAGCGATACGGCGAAGTATGGTGATATGATCGCCGGACCGCGTGTGATCGGTGAAGAATCACGCAAGGCAATGAAACAGCTTTTGAAAGAAATTCAGGACGGCACATTTGCACGCGATTGGATACTTGAAAACCAGACCGGACGTCCGCGTATGAAGAAGTGGGTAAAGGCATCACGCGCGGCACAGAACGAGGCAGTCGGTAAAGAACTCCGCAAGATGATGCCGTGGATGGAGCAAAAAGAAGCACCGGAATATTAAAACTTGGTGATTCGCGCCGCCGCAGTGCATCTGTCGGCGGCACGGTCATTGACAGAAGGAGCAGAAGTAAATGGCGAAAATGAACGGGGCACAGATGGTTATAAGGGCACTGGAAGACGAAGGTACAACAACCGTATTTGGTCTGCCGGGCGGTACGGTGCTTCACCTCTATGATGCTTTGTATGATTCAACGAAGTTAGACCATATTCTCATGCGCCACGAACAGGCGGCATCGCATGCCGCTGACGGATACGCGCGCGCAAGCGGCAAGGTTGGTGTCTGCATAGCGACATCGGGCCCCGGAGCCACGAATCTTGTGACAGGCATAGCAACAGCTAACCTTGACTCATCTCCTATAGTGGCAATTACGGGACAGGTTGCAACGTCTGTAATAGGAACAGACGCATTTCAAGAGGCTGACATAATGGGCGGAAGTATTCCGTTTGTGAAACACAGCTATCAGGTGCGCAGGGTCAGTGATATACAGCCTACCATACACAAAGCATTTCACATAGCACGCACAGGAAGACCCGGGCCGGTGCTGGTTGATGTTCCTGCGGATATTCAAAAAGCCGTGGGAAATTATACTTTTTCCGATGAATTAAATCTTCCCGGCTACGATCCTGAAACATTCTTTGATATGAGCGCACTTGAAGAAGTTGCCGAGGTCGTCAAAAAAGCGGAGCGTCCTGTAATTTACTGCGGAGGTGGCGTAATATGCTCATCTGCGGCGGGTGCGCTTACGGAATTTGCACTGAAATACAAAATCCCCGTAACAACAACACTGCTCGGCAAGGGCGGTTTTCCCGAATCGCATACAAGCGGACTTTCGCTTGGGATGGCGGGTATGCACGGACACCCTGCGGCAAATCGGGCACTCATAAACGCAGATGTTATCATAGCGATCGGCACACGTTTCAGCAGCCGCACGACCGGCAAGCTGAGCGCCTTCGGAATCAAGGCTAAGATCGTACATATAGACATAGACGCAGCTGAGATAGACAAGTGCATTAAGAGTGACTATTGGCTCATAGGCGATGCAAAGCGTGTGCTTGCAGAACTTAGGCTTGCAATAGGTGACAAAACGGCAAACCATGATGAATGGCTTAAAAAGCTCGGTGATGTGCGCGAAAGCGAACCTATGCCGCGTGAGGACTTAGGAGACAAAATAGCTCCATGGCGTGTTTTAAGTACACTTCATGAACTTACGGGCGGTGAGTTTGTCGCCACGACGGAAGTTGGCCAAAATCAGATGTGGGCGGCACAGCATCTCAATATAGAAACTCCGCGCAGATTCATATCATCGGGTGGACTTGGTACAATGGGCTTTGGTTTTCCGGCAGCTATAGGCGCGGCTTACGGATGCAAAGGACTTACCACACTCGCGATAGCCGGAGACGGAAGCTTTATGATGAATATCCAGGAGCTTGACACATGTGCACGCTATAATATCCCTGTTAAAGTTATTCTCATGAACAACGGATGTTTGGGAAATGTGCGCCAGTGGCAGGAGCTTTTCTACAATAAGAGATTTTCAAACACAATTTACAGCAGAAATCCTGATTATGTTAAAGTTGCCGAATCAATGGGTGTAGCGGGTTTCAGAGCGCAAAGTGCCAATGAGCTGCGCAGTGTTCTTGAGCAAACGATCGCACACAACGGTCCGGCAGTGGCTGATATACACATACCGATGGAAGCTCAGGTAATGCCGATGGTATTCCCCGGCGATGCCCTTGAAAATATGGTTATGAAATAGGAGTGAATCTCATGAACAGCGACAAAGCAAAAAAAGGTTATCTGCGCAGTCCGCACCGCTCTCTGCTTAAGGCTGCGGGCTACACCGACTGGGAGATTGAACGCCCATGGATAGGAATCGCAAATGCTTACAATGCGATCATTCCGGGACACATACACTTGCGCAACATAACGGAAGCTGTTAAAGCCGGAATTTATGCTGCGGGAGGACTTCCGATTGAATTTCCTGTAATAGGAGTCTGCGATGGCATCGCTATGAACCACGAAGGAATGAAATTTTCCCTGCCGAGTCGTGAAGTGATCATGGACTCTGTTGAGATAATGGCTAAGGCTCATGCGTTTGACGGCCTTGTCCTTGTACCCAACTGCGATAAAATCATCCCGGGTATGGCAATGGCAGCGGCAGAACTGAATTTGCCTTCGGTTGTAATCTCAGGCGGCCCCATGATGGCAGGACAGAACAAAGGCAAAACACTTGACTTAAACAGCGTCTTTGAAGGCGTAGGACAGCGCGGAGCGGGAAAGATAGATGACAGAGGGCTGCAGGAAATTGAGGACAACGCATGCCCGGGATGCGGCTCATGCTCAGGTATGTTCACGGCAAACACGATGAACTGCATGATGGAAGTGCTTGGACTTGCACTTCCCGGAAACGGCACGATTCCGGCAGTACACGCAGGACGCATACGCCTTGCTAAAGATGCCGGACGCGCCGTTATGAACCTTGTTGAAAAAAATATTCGTCCGCGTGACATACTGACGGCTGAGGCATTCAGAAACGCCGTGGCAG
>JAUNMU010000129.1 GCA_030531745.1 Synergistes sp.
AATACTACACAGTCATCCGCGAACTCCCGACAGGCAAAGGCTTTGCCGACCTTGCGTTTATCCCGCACAAAAAAAGCGGCAAACCGCCCATGATAATAGAACTGAAATGGGACAAGGACGCAGACACCGCAATCAGACAGATAAAAGAAAAACGCTACACCGGAGCGCTGAAAGACTTTGCGGACGAAATACTTTTGGTCGGCATATCATACAATAAAGAGAGCGAAGATAAAAAACACAGCTGCGTGATAGAAAGCGTGGTAGGGGGACAGTCTTAAAACAGACGTCTCTGCTTTACAATCCGAACGTGAGTATAATGGGCACAACGTGTATGCGGCAGTGTTTGATAAATCTTTTCAGTGATTCCTTAAATCTTAAACTTGGACTGTAAGAGGAGGCAGCATTTTGAATTTCTCAAAAACAGTATTGTTTCTGCGGTTATCATCACTCGGCGATGTCATTCTTGCAAATCGCCTTGCCATGAGAGTAAAGGAAAAACATCCGGACTGGCATCTTACATGGTTTACAGAGAAGACGTATGAGGATATTGTTGCCTCTCAGACGTGGGTTGACGCAGTGATCGCATGGGATAGGAAAAACGGAGGAACAAGAGAGTATATAGAACACATTATAGACATAAGAAAGAGGAAATTTGATATTCTGCTTGATGTACACACTTCGGACAGGTCAAGTTTCTTTGCAATGCTTTCCGGTATTCCGGTGCGCTACGGCTTTAAATTTCACTATCCGTTTGCGCATACGACATATAATTTTACGCCTTTTATCGGAGATGACCGCAATTTTGATAATATGGAAAAGTATCTCTGTACCCCGAACGTTTCACTTGAAAATATTTTACCGCACTTCAACAGGGGAACGAAAATCCTTGCTCTTTCCATAGGAGCAAGTTACGAAAAAAAACAGTGGGGAGCCGTGCGTTGGAGTGAATTTTGTCGGTTGGCAGCAGAAGAAGGTATAGGGATGATCTTGCTCGGGCAAGGCAGGTCAGAGGAAGAGTGCGCTGCGGAAATAGCAAAGAATACAGCGTCACCTCTGCTTTCAAATCTTGTAGGCAAACTCAATATGAAACAGCTGATAAAGATCATAGATTTATGCGATATGACTGTTTCCGGGGACACAGGGTCTCTTCATATCGCACGCGCACTGGGCAAACCCGTTGCTGCCATGTTCGGCCCAACAACACTCGCGATGGATTACACAGCAAGTCTGAAAAATGTATTTCGCACGACCTGCCCCGATAGCGGCTGTGGACATTATGACTGTAAAAAGCCGTGTATGGAAACAATACAGGCAAAGGATGTATTTGACTGTGTTACGAAAACGCTTAACAATGCATAGGTTTTACTGCGGCAATGAGAGATAAAATTATGGCACATAAGCATAAATTATGCGGTATCAATGCCGCTCTTGATGTACTTTCCGCAGGTTTTCCGGGAACCAGAATAGTTGTTGTGGGAGACTTTATGCTTGACCGTTATATTTACGGAGATGTGGAACGTATTTCCCAGGAAGCTCCGGTTCCTATAGTGAAAATCAAGAGCGAGAAGTATGTTGCAGGTGGCGCGGGGAATGTAGCTGCCAATCTTGCAGGTCTCGGAGTTGGCGCCTTTGCTGTCGGAAATGCGGGTAGTGACAGATATGGTGAGAGACTTATCTCCATCCTCAGCTCAATGGGAGTAAATACTTCAGCTTTTACAGCTTTTGGATCAACGACGGTAAAGACACGGATAATGGGCAGCAACAGTCAGCAAATGATACGCCTTGACGAGGAAAATATTCTTTCACTTTCAGTGTCATACCAGGAGACAATTTTGGCGAATGTAAAGGAAGCTCTATTGTGTGGTGCTGATGCTATAATCATCTCCGATTACGAAAAGGGGTTCTGTTCTGCGAAACTCTGTCAATCCCTGATCGCAGCTGCAAAAGAACTTGGTGTGCCTGTGTGGGTTGATCCGAAAAAAGATGACTGGTTGGCATACCGCGGAGCTTCTGTCGTTACACCTAATCTAAAAGAGCTGTCAGCTGCGTGCGGCAGAAAAATTCTCAATGATGATTCCGTTGTGACGGAAGCGGCTTTGACCTTAATGAAAAGGTTTTCATTAGGAGCGGTGCTTGCAACACGTTCAGAAAAGGGAGCAACTCTTGTAACAGAACAGAATGTCTCTCACATTCCGTCTCGCGCCGTTGAGGTTTATGATGTCTCGGGTGCGGGCGATACGATGATTGCGTCAACGTGCGCGTTTTGCGCTGCGGGAATTGATATAAAGACTGCCGTGACGCTTGCAAACACAGCTTCACAGATCGTGATAGGTAAAGCGGGGACTTCGCCCATTACCGCAAATGAGTTGTTCTGTGCGCTTGCATGCAGAATAGGAGATATGCCAACAAAAATCTTATCGCAAGACACGGCAGCAAAGTTATGCGAAATGTGGAAGGGTATGGGCAGCCGCGTGATATTCACGAACGGTTGTTTTGACATACTACATACAGGACACATTGACTCTCTTTCGTTTGCAAAATCTTTGGGTGACAGGCTGATCGTAGGTCTGAACTCCGATGCTTCTGTGAAACGGCTGAAGGGCAGCGATCGCCCAATCAACTGCTGTGAAGCTCGCGCTAAGGTGTTAGCCGGACTTTCTGTGGTAGATGCTGTGGTCATATTTGAAGAAGATACACCTAA
>JAUNMU010000130.1 GCA_030531745.1 Synergistes sp.
CACAGGCGCGGACTGCCTGTGACGCAGACGGTGCATATAATCAGTGGTTCCTTTATTGGATTATCAATAATCTTGGTCAAAGAGCAGTGTCATCATTTCAGCTGCCTTTCGCAAGCTGCGGCGCGGTAAGCCCGTTACAGAAGCGACCCCGCCCTCTGCCGAAATTCACTTGCGGAAATGTTCATTCTCTCAGCCGCCTGCGGAACAGTTAAAATTCCGTCTTTGACAAGCCCACTTAAAGTTGTGAATATACCCTCGGTTCTGCCTCTTGCTTCACCTATCCCTATTCCCTCGTTCAGGGCGTTCTGTCTTATTTCGTTGTTGTAGGCTTCCGTTACATAATCTTGATCAAAGAGCAGTGTCATCATTTCTATTACCTCCGCTTCGTGGTCTTTGAGATATTTTTTTAACAGGTTTTTGTCTGCGCATATTCTCAGCGTTTCATCTATCGTTTTTCGTGTATAGCCGTATTTCTTTCTGCAATCGTCAAAGACTTTGCAAAAGCCTATATATTGGCTCGTTATGCTGTCGCTTTCGTCTTCATATATCACTTTTATTTTCACGTCTATGCAGCACTCTTCGTTACGGAAATATGATTCTCTGAGCGATATTACGTCCGGATGCTCTGCCCTGTCTTTTGTGTAGATCACATACAGTTCCGGTTTCGGAAATTGTACTTTTAATGAAATTCTCTGCGGTGCAACGTGGAGGGATAAAAGCAGACGCAGCCCGCGCTGCCTACCGTGCTTTCTTTTTTCTCACGTCTTTCGCGCAGTACCACAGGCAGATGATAAGGTTAAGAACGGCAAGCGCGGCAAGGCAGATGCGGTGACCTTCGGGGGAGAAGTGTCCGGCAGATGTGGGGCAGATGCTCAGGACAACGCCTATCAGCCATTGCACGACAAACGATGCAGCAAATATCAGAAAGTTCATCAGAGAAAGCGCACGTCCGACCTCTTCACTGCAAAACATTCGCCTTGCTATGGGAAATGAGATCATGGTGCTTGTGGAGGCAAATGCGGCGATCCCCCACAGAGGCGCTGCGGAAGAATCGTTGATATACGCCATTGCGCCGGAGGATAGTGCCGTAAGCCCTACCGAAAGTACGAGAAAGCCCTCCCATGTCATTATTTTTTTTCTTTCAAGCCAACCGGCAAAAACTCCGTTAAGCAGATATCCGGCGGCTGCTCCTGTGTACGCAAGCACAAGATACCATGCCGCCGCCGCGTCCGAAAAACCGGCTACATCAGACATCCAAGGACCTATCCATAAGAAAAGGTACGCAAAGTAAAGAGCTTCACCCAAGGATACAACAGCCGAAAGACGCATCAAACGCATATTGCCAAGCAGCGCAAACATTTTTTTCAGAAGCGTGATCGGGGCTTCTCCGACGGTCAGATCTTTAGCTTCTTCGTCAGGCACCATGAACCATACCATAAACGCAACCGCAACAGATATTGCGGTGAAGATATAAAAGACGCTGTGCCATCCGAGAAGATCAAAAGCAAGTGCTATCGGGTGCGATGCAAATATACCGCCAAGACCCCCCATCAGTGTTTCAAGGCTGTACGCAAGCGGCAGGCTCTCTGCGTCAAGCCATGACGCATAAGCCTTAAACGCCGCCATAAGAGACGCGGAGAAACCGATGCCAAGCAGTGCGCGTGCCGCAATGAGCAGCGCAAAGTTCTCCGCATAAGCAAAGAGCGCGGCACCAAAAGCCGCTATTGCAAAGAACGGTGCAAGAGTCCTGCGCACTCCAACGCGGTCAAGCAGTATTCCCATAGGAAACTGCGCTATGCCGAAAGTTATCAGATAAACTGAACTGAGAAGTCCCAAATCTGACGGGGTAAGCGAAAATTCAGCGACAAGCTCATCTGTCATAAGCGCATTTGCACATCCGACCGCTACCGAAAAGAAGTACCCGATCCCAAGCGGTATGAAAAGCCGTACGAAAAGCGGTGTCAGTATTTCATTTTTATTCTTCAAAAGCAACACTCCATATTTTATGCTCGTATTCGTATTATAGCGCGTAAATCATCGGCATATAACAAAACACAGCGAGAAGCGCACAGCAAAAAGCACAAAAAACGCCGCAGTACGGCGTTTGTCTGTCCGAATACTGCGGCGTATATTTTTGTTCCGTCGGTGTTCTTCCGGCGGCTTATGCCTCTACAGTGATCGCCTTTGAACTCTCCCAAAGACCGTGCAGATTGCAGTAGCTCATGGCGATGAGGGTACCGCTCTTTGTCAGCTTAACTTTCACGCAGCTCGCAGGCTCCGCGGCAACGGGACCGGGGGTGTCTGTCATAGTGTCGTTATGCACTACGTATGAGAACTTTGCGACCTCAATGACGGGCCCCTGTTCCGGCTTAAAGAAAAGCTGTATCCAGCTGATGTGATGCGCCGGCGTGTTTGGGTGCTTTATCTCGGCACCGACCATAACTTTCACGACTGCTTCTTCTCCTGCCTTCACCTTTTCGGGTGCTTCAATCGTAGGCAGATGTTTCTCGGTTTTGAAGTCTCCGTCTCTTATCGTCTCTCCGATTTTCATTTTGCGTCCCTCCGTTTTCAGATATTTATAATGGTTTTAACAACCTGCGTATATAATACCACATTTATCGGTTTTGTCTATAGGGGAATTAGAAAAAACGTGATAACAACTTAAAC
>JAUNMU010000039.1 GCA_030531745.1 Synergistes sp.
TTTTTGCTTTAGAGGGGGAGTATCTGTCTGTTTTTGCATATATATATATATATATGCAAAAGATGTCAACTTCATGTACATATTCCTCCCTCTTCTCAAAATTTTATCCGCTGCCGCACGCGGCAGAATACGATGGCGATATGATACATTTATTTTCGTGTGTTGTCAATCAGCGGATGTTTTTGCGTTTTTGCGCTTTTTGCGCAACACGGAAATCAATTTTCTGCTTTTGCCGAAATTTCGCAGACTGTTTCGCCGTTTATTATTGTCGGAAAATTGATTTCCGTTGGCGGGATACTCCGTTCCGTTGATTTTTTGCATAGATTGTGATAGACTGCCGCATTATGGGTTGGTGTGCAGCCGTAAAATATTTTGGATAATACGACCGAATGCATACAAAACTCTCTGAGTTTGGTGACGAAAGTTTAATGTTTGGATATGCAAAGGAGGAAAGTGCCGTGCAGGCATTTGAAAATATAATTTATCCGATAGTGTGTGACTTTAACTCATACCTCGGCAACTATATTCTTGTGTTTTTGCTCGTAGGGGTTGGTCTTTGGTATTCAATCAAGACACACTTCGTTCAGGTAAGGTGTTTTGGTGAAGGTTGGCGAAATATTTTCAGAGGCAAAGATAGTGTACAAAACCCGAAATATGTCAGCATGACATCATTTCAGGCACTTGCTACGGCAGTATCCGCACAGGTCGGTACGGGAAATGTTGTAGGTGCATCGGGGGCTATACTCACAGGCGGGCCGGGTGCGATATTTTGGATGTGGATAATAGCGTTTCTCGGTATGGCAACAGTCTATTCCGAGGCTGTTCTTGCAATAGAGACGCGGCGCATTGACAAGGACGGCACGATTCACGGCGGTCCGGTGTACTACATAACGACAGCGTTCAAGTCGGGCTTTGGCAGATTTCTTGCAGCTTTCTTCGCCGCAGCGATAATATCTGCCCTCGGATTTATGGGTTGTATGGTTCTCTCAAACTCAATAGGCGCAACGATTCATAACGCATTCGGAGTACCTTCGCCTGCGGTTGGGATTGCACTTGCACTTATCTGCGCACTCATATTTTTAGGTGGTGTTCACCGCCTTGCCTTAGTAGCGGAGAAACTTGCACCACTTATGGTGGGTATGTTTATGGTCGGATCATTTGTTGTGCTTTTCAAGCGGGTAGAGTATATTCCGGAGACGTTCGGCATGATATTCAGATACGCCTTTGAGCCTCAGGCGATCATAGGAGGTTCATTCGGTACTGCCATTAAAGCCGCGGTAACGCAAGGGGTAAAACGAGGTCTGTTCTCAAATGAAGCCGGCATGGGTTCAACACCGCACGCGCACGCGCAGGCACAGGTTGAAACGCCGCATCAGCAGGGCGCTGTAGCAATGATAGGCGTATTCATTGACACGTTCGTTGTCCTTACGCTCAATGCTCTCGTAATAATTTCAACAATGTACACAGCAGACGGTCCTATCGCATCGGGGTTTATTCCGGAATATATAGGAAAGACAAACCTTGCACAGCTCGCATTCGGTTCGGTATTCGGCGAACAGTTTGGGGCGGTATTTGTAGCTGTTTGCCTCTTCTGTTTCGCTTTCACATCAATCCTCGGCTGGAACTTCTTCGGAAAGGTAAATGCACTGTATCTCTTCGGCAAAAATAACCCGAAGAAGTGCGTAATAATTTATTCGCTTATTTCCATGCTTTTCATATTTATGGGCACGTTTATACAGGATGACCTTGTATGGGAGCTTCAGGATATGTGCAACAACTTTATGGTCTTGCCAAACATCATAGCACTCTTTGCACTGACAAACATAGTGGTCAGGGGCGCATTGAACAAAGGAGCAAGAAACGAAAAAGAACAGACAGATAAAGCACAGTAAAATTGTCGGTGACATATCGCACATATAACCGGTGCTTCCGCAGATAAGTGTTTGCGTAGACAACATAATATACAACAAACGCTGCCGCGTATAGCGGCAGCGTTTGTTGTTATGCTATCGGTTCAATCGTTTTGATTGAAAGTTCATTGAGTTGTTTTTTCTCCACTTCGGACGGTGCGTCTGTCATGGGACACTGAGCTTTCTGGTTTTTGGGGAATGCCATGACATCGCGTATTGATTTGCTGCCTGTCATAAGCATCACAAGGCGGTCAAGACCTATTGCCAGTCCTCCGTGCGGCGGCGTGCCGTAGCTGAGACCTTCAAGCAAGAAGCCAAAACGCTCCTTTGCGGCTTCCGGCGTAAAGTTCAGTGCTTTCAGTGCCTTTTGCTGCATTTCGGGGTTGTGTATCCTTATTGAGCCGCCGCCGAGTTCAGTTCCGTTTAGGACGACATCGTATGCGCGCGAACGGACTTTGCCGGGTTCTGTGAGCAGATATTCCATATCTTCGTCCATCGGTGCGGTGAAGGGATGGTGTACCGCAGTGTACCGCCCCTCTTCATCGTCCCATTCAAAGAGCGGAAATTCCGTTACCCAAAGGAAACGGAAGCCCTCTTTGACCATTCCGCGCTCACGTCCGAGTTCAAGGCGTATCTGCCCCAAAATCTCGCAGGCCTTGCGCCAGCTTGCATCGGCCATTATAAAGAGTGCATCTCCGTTTTCTATCTGTGATATTTCCTTAAGCTTTGCGATCTGATCTTGTGTCATAAATTTAACAAGCGGACCTTTAAGCTCGTTTTCTTTGACCTGGAAGTTTGCCATACCCTTTGCTCCCAGTGCCTTAGCGCGATTTTCAAGATCTGACAACTCTTTGCGCGAAAGAGATGCACCACCGGGCAGACGAAGTCCCTTGATCGTTCCGCCGCTTGCTGCGAGTGCCGCAAACGGATTTTCTCCGCCGGCAAAGACTTCTTCAAGCGATACCATTTCCATCGGTATGCGCATATCGGGTTTGTCAATACCATATTTGTTCATTGCTTCGTGCCACGTCATACGTAAGAAAGGAGTCTTTACGTCTACTCCGCGTATCGTTTTGAAGAGACCCGCAAGGTAATTTTCGGTGAGCGTCATAATGTCTTCCTCGGTTATGAAGCTCATTTCAAGGTCTATCTGTGTGAACTCCGGCTGTCTGTCGGCTCGCAAGTCTTCATCGCGGAAACATTTTACTATCTGCATATAGCGGTCACAACCGCTGACCATAAGCAGCTGCTTGAAGAGCTGCGGTGACTGAGGCAACGCATAGAATTTTCCCGGGTTCACTCTGCTTGGGACAAGATAGTCGCGTGCGCCCTCCGGTGTTGACTTTGTAAGCATTGGGGTTTCTACTTCAATGAATCCGTTTTCGTCAAAGTAGTTGCGCGTGTAGTGTGTTACGTCGTGGCGCGTCTTGAGATTTGCCTGCATAGTCTCGCGGCGCAGATCAATGTAGCGGTATTTCATACGAAGATCTTCGTTGACGGAATCGGCATTGTCTATTTCAAACGGAATGAGCTTCGCCGGCGAGAGAACAATAAAATCGTCAACAAGAAGCTCAACTTCGCCGGTTGCAAGCTCAGGATTTTCAGTGCCCTCCGGACGTTTGCGAAGCTTGCCCTTTACGGCAATGACATACTCACTGCGCAATGCTCCGGCACGTTCGTGAGCCTCCGCATTAAGTTCGGGATTGAAAACTACTTGTGTAACACCTGTCTTGTCCCAGAGTTCTATAAATATTATCCCCCCGAGGTCGCGGCGGCATCTGAGCCAACCGTTTAAGACGGCTTCTTTACCCGCATCGCAGATGCGAGGCGTACCGCAGTACATGGTTCTCTGCCATGAGGCATCGTAATGTCTTTCCATTCTGTATCCCTCTTTATACAATGTTATTTCAATTTGTTTATGATCTGCTCCGGCGTGAGTTCTTCCTGTGTCTTTGCGGAGAGATCTTTGAATGTCACTACGCCTTTTTCAATTTCGCTCGTGCCGAGTATGCAGGCGTAGAGCGCGGTTGACGCTGCGTTCTTCATTTGACTTTTCATTGACCGTCCCATGTAGTCCATATCTGCCGAGATGCGGTTCATTCGGAGCGTGCGCATAAGTGCCATCGCATCAAGCCTTGCCGACGGTTCGGCTGCTACAACATAGACCTTGTTCTCAGGCTTTCTGCCAAACGAACAGCCCTGAGCCTCCATAGTGAGAATCACACGCTCTATGCCGGAGGCAAAACCGACGCCCGGAACGTGCGGACCGCCTATAGCCTCCGCAAGATTGTCGTAGCGTCCGCCGCCGCATACGGCGTTTTGCGATCCGAGATCGCCGGAGAGTATTTCGTATGCTGTCTTTGTGTAATAGTCAAGTCCGCGTACAAGACGCTTATCAAGTACGACCTTTGCGCCTATTTTATCAAGCCCGCGCATAAGCCGATCAAAGTGTTCCGCACATTCGGGGCAGAGATGTTCCATAACAGCCGGAGCATTTTCGGTTATCTCTTTGCATATAGGACTCTTGCAGTCAAGTATTCTCAGCGGATTTCTGTCGTAACGGCTCTTGCATGTGTCACAGAGGTCATCGTAACGGCTCTTAAGATATTCCTGCAGCGCCTTGCGATAAACCGGACGGCATTTGGGGCAGCCCACGGAATTGAGAACGACCTGAAGATTTGAAAGTCCGAGCCTGCGATAAATTTCCATTGAGAAGTCAATGACTTCAAGGTCAACGAGAGGATCCTGAGCGCCGAGTGCTTCCATATCCATTTGGACAAACTGGCGATAGCGTCCCTTTTGAGGTCTCTCGTAACGGAACATCGGACCGATTCCCCAAAGTTTCGCGGGCTGAGGTCCTTTGTTCATTTCATTTTCAATATATGAGCGCACCATGGAGGCGGTAAGCTCAGGTCTCAGCGTTATGCTCCTGCCTCCCTTGTCGGTGAATGTGTACATTTCCTTTTCAACTATGTCAGTCGTATCGCCGACACCGCGTGCAAAAAGCTCTGTATGTTCAAATATCGGAAGGTGAACCTCTCTATATCCGTAGTCATCTGCCACATTACGGCAAATCTCCGACACATAAGCCCATTTCCATGTTTCGTCTCCAAGTACGTCTCTTGTACCGCGCGGTGCTTTTACTGCTTCCAAGATAACCGCCTCCAAAATAAATTTGTCTCGTTCGGCTCGTTTCAGCTTTGGAACAGCCAAAACGCCGACCTACTCAGTATAACATAATACCGCAAATGTCCTTTGTTGTAAAAGTATTTCGCAGCCGCAAATATATTTTTGAATTTTTGGATAATTTTTACAGAACAGTGCATTTGAAAATTTCACTTGCAAATATAAGCGGCAGATATTAGCATACGCTGTAACGATATTTTGGAGTGTGGAGTCTCTGATGAATAACGATGTTGTTTTAGAAGAAAAAACTTCAAGGTTTGTATATCTTGACTGTTTAAGGGTTCTTGCCACCGCAGCTGTGATGGTATTGCATATTTCTGCGCAGAATTGGAGAACATTGCCTGTTGACAGCATCATGTGGCAGTCTTTCAACTTTTACGATTCTCTTGTCCGTTGGTCTGTTCCTGCATTTATTATGATAAGCGGGACTTTGTTTCTTAGCAGAGACGACATATCTACAGGGAAAATATATTCAAAATATATTCCGCGATTGCTCTTTGCATATTTTATATGGAATTTTATATATTTTCTATCGGGCGGAAACAGTGTATCAGAACAATTCTCAAGCCTGTTCGGCTCCGAATGGGCAAAATCTGTTGCTGCAATAATAAATGGGCACATTCACATGTGGTTTATCAAAATGATAATCGGTATTTATATGTGCCTTCCTGTAATTAAACAGATAGTGAAAAACGAAAAAGCCACAAACTGTTTTCTGACCTTATCTCTTATCTTTTACTCTACCGTGCCTCTGCTTTTTTCGCTGACGCAGGATTTTGGCGGCGAAGATGTTCGTGTGCTCTCCAATACTATCAACAATTTTGTCAATGGAATGCGTACCGGATTTGTAACTAACCTTGTCTTTTATTTTATATTGGGCTATCAGCTGTCAAAAACAGAGATCTCAAAGAAGACCCGCATCGTGATATACGCACTCGGAATATTGGGAGCGGCATTTACTGTTGTTGCAAACGCCACAGTATCAGTCATGAATCAAAAACCGCTTGAAACATATTTCCATGCCACACGTCTTAATGTAACTGTGCAGGTCGTGGCAATCTTTGTCTTTTTCAAATACAGCGATTTCAAAAATAAAACTGTCTGCAAAATTTTCCATAAGCTTTCGGAATGGAGTTTTGGTGCGTATCTCGTACACATGCTGGTAATTGAGCTGTTCGCAAAATACGGATTTGACACGCTTGCAATGCCGCCATTTGTATCCGTTCCCGTTATAACGGTTGCTGCTTTTGTATGTTCATTTGCCGTATCGGGCGTGTTGAACTGCTTGCCGCCAACGGTAAGGAAGTACATTGTGTGATCTTGTGCCGTCTAGGTAAAGCCGATATTAAATAGAGCCGCGTCAGACTGCGCGGCTCTGTATCGTTTGTGTACGTCTTATTTTTTCTTTGTATCTGTTGTTCCCCTGCTCAGCGCGGACTTAACCACTATATTTGTCAGCGCGAAGAGTGCCAAGACGTTTGGCAGAACCATGAAGTTGTTGCACATATCCTGAAGCTCCCACACAAGATCGTCCTGTACAAATGTACCGATAAATATAAAGAGCATGGAAATAAGCGAATAGACCGCTACGCATTTCTTCGGATTGTCTTTGCCGAAGAGATAGAGCGCATTTATCTTTCCGAAGAAGTTCCAACTGAGGACTGTCGTGAAAGCAAAGAAGAAGAGACAGACCGCTACAAATACGGCACCAAAATGTTCGCCGAATACCGAACCGAATGCAAGCTGTGCAAGGTTCGTCTTTGCAATGTATTCCGGAATGGATCCCGATGCAAGAGGACCGTCTGCCGTGTACATTGTTGAAATTATCACGAGAGCATTGAGCGTGAGGACGATGAATGTGTCAATGAATACGCCTATCATTGCCACAACGCCCTGCTGATGCGGTGTTTTGACACTCGCCTGTGCGTGTGCGTGCGGCGTTGAGCCCATACCTGCTTCATTAGAGAAGAGACCGCGTTTTACGCCCTGTGTTATCGCCGCCTTAATGGCAACACCGAACGAACCGCCTATTATCGCCTGTGGCTCAAAGGCATATCTGAATATCATAGCAAATGTTTCCGGAATGTATTCTATTCTTTTGAAAAGCACGACCAATGAGCCAACGATGAATATGGCTGCCATAAGCGGTGCGAGTTTCTCCGTCACCGAAGCAAGACGGTTGACGTTTCCGATGAATATGAGCGCACAGAGAACTATAAGTGCTGCTCCGACCACAGGCGAAGGTATGCCGAATGCGTTATGAATCGTTGCACCTATTGAGTTTGACTGAACCATGCAGCCCATAAATCCGCAGGCAAGTATTACGGCAACGGCGAAGAAACCTGCAAGGAATTTGCCGAATCCTGACTTGAATGCCGTTGTTATGTAATATGCGGGGCCTCCGAGAATTGTACCGTTTTTGCTTATGCGCCTCGTCTCTATCGCAAGGACTGCCTCCGAATAGATCGTGGCCATTCCAAGGAATGCTATTACCCACATCCAGAATATCGCGCCAGGGCCGCCCGTGAGGATAGCCCCTGCCGCACCTACGATATTTCCGGTGCCGACCTGAGCCGATACTGCCGTAGCAAGTGCCTGAAACGATGTTATGCTGATATAGTCGTCATCTTCTGCCTGATTTTTGCCGCTAAAAATGTTTCGCCAACCTTCACCAAAACACCTTACCTGAACGAAACGTGTCTTGATTGAATACCAAAGACCGATTCCTACAAGCAAAAAGACAAGAATGTAGTTGCTGAGGTATGAGTTGAAGTCACATACGAACGGATAAATGATACTTCCAAATGATTGCACAGCGTTTTCCTCCTTAAAGAAAACAAAAAAATAGAGTTACCGATAAAACAGCAACTCCGAAGAAAAAGCGCGAACAGCATTTGCTCTGTACTTTTGCCTGAGAGATTCGGCGCGTTGCGCCTTGCACCTTCGGCACTCAATTTAATGAGATTCTCCAGAGTTCTCTCCGCATCCGGTCTTACCATTCCGAATGTTTCATAGAGGTATATCGGTTTGTAACGCGATCATACTACCATAATCTTCACAAAGAATCAACAAGGTAAAAATTAACTTAATATTCACTTTATTTGTATTTTTACGATCTGACGCGCCGCATTTTCCTTGCGTTCGTGCCGTTAAAATATGTCATTTACCGCTTTGAGCCGAGACGGGTCTTGAAATCCGGATATCCGAAATCCGTCAGCTTTTTCAATTCTCCGGTTTCGCACAACAACCAAATGTCGGGCAGGGGCATACCATTGAAAGTGTTATTTTTACATGTTGTGTAAATCGCCATATCTCCAAAGGTTAGACGCTGATGCTCTGTCAGCGGCTCATCAAAACTGTAATCGCCGATCACATCGCCGGACAGACAGGTAGGGCCGCCCAACCGATAGGTGAACGCTTTTTCCGCGGCTTCCCCCGCGCCGTAAAGCATCGGACGGTATGGCATTTCTATAACATCGGGCGTGTGACATGCGGCACTCATATCCAGTATAGCTGTCTGCGTACTTCCGTTTTTGGGAAGGTCAAGAACACTTGTTACAAGGTATCCCGCATTCAGCGCCCACGCCTCGCCTGGTTCAAGATAAACTTCAACGTCCCATTTCTCTTGCACGTAACGTACACAACGCTCAAATCTTTGAATGTCGTAGCCGATGCGGGTGATGTGGTGTCCACCTCCGAAATTCAGCCATTTTATACGGGGAAGTAGATCACCGAACTTTTTATCAACAGCACTCAGCGTTGTTTCAAGCGCGTCCGAATCCTGTTCGCATAAGGTATGAAAATGGATTCCGTCAAGTATTGCACATAAATCTTCCGTCATAAGAGCATCCCACTGCTCTCTTGTCGTGCCAAGGCGGCTGCCCGGCGCACATGGATCATATATCTCATGCCCATTTTGCGTGGAACATTCCGGATTGACACGCAGACCGACAGATTTTCCGAATCTCTTTGCTAAAGCACCGAATTTTTTCAGCTGATGCGGAGAATTAAAGACAATATGATCTGCGTAGCGCAAGATCTCGTCAAAGTCTCGTTCTCTGTAAGCGGCGCAGAAAACGTGAATCTCCTTGCCCTTCATTTCTTCCGCACCCAAACGAGCTTCAAAAAGGCCGCTTGCTTCCGTGCCTGTTAAGTAAGGTGCTAACAGCGAGTAAAGATCGTAATTGGAAAAGGCTTTTTGTGCAAGCAAAAATTTTGCTCCTGTACGCTGCGCCGTGTCGGAAATGATCTCTCCGTTGCGGCGCAGCTGAGCCTCATCAATAATATATGCAGGCGTTGGAATCTCCGCAAAGAGTTTTTCGGGATCTTTGCCGCAGAGCGCCGCAAAGGGTGCGCGTGTTTCTCCTGCAGCCATCAGTCAACAAGCGCAGGCGTATGTGTTTCGCTGCGCGGAAGGCCGTATTTGTCCAGTGCGTCAAGGAATGGATCCGGATCAAATTCCTCTACTGTATGTACACCTGTAGTCGTCCATTTCCCGGTGAGCATCATCAATGCGCCGCACATTGCCGGCACACCCGTTGTGTAGGAAATTGCCTGTGAGCCGACCTCGCGGTAACATTCCTGATGATCGCAGACGTTGTAAATGTAATAGGTCTTATCCTCACCGTTTTTCTTTCCCGTAAAGATGCAGCCGATGTTTGTCTTGCCGTGTGTCCGCGGCCCCAAACTTGCGGGGTCCGGCAGAAGTGCTTTTAAGAATTGAATGGGTACTATCTCTTTGCCCTCAAACATAATCGGAGTGGTGGAAAGCATGCCGACGTTTTCAAGGCATTTCATGTGCGTCAGATAACTTTGTCCAAAGGTCATAAAGAATCGTATGCGTTTTACTTCGGGGATATTCAAAGCAAGTGATTCTATCTCTTCATGGTGGAGCAAATACATATCTTTCTGCCCAACCCGATCAAAAACATATTCACGTTTGACAGACATAGGCGGAATCTCAACCCAGCGCCCGTCTTCCCAATAACTGCCTGGCGCACTGACTTCGCGCAGATTGATCTCGGGGTTGAAATTTGTGGCAAAGGGATAACCGTGGTCTCCGCCGTTGCAGTCAAGTATATCAATCGTATCTATGGTATCAAACTCATGTTTTTTGGCGTAAGCACAGTACGCCTGTGTAACGCCCGGGTCAAAACCGCAGCCGAGCAGAGCAACAAGCCCTGCCTTTTCAAATTTTTCACGGTATGCCCACTGCCACGAATAATCAAAGTAAGCGGAAAAACCGGCTTCCTTGCAGCGTTTTTCGTAGACTGCGCGCCACTTCGGATCGTCCGTATTTTCCGGCTCATAGTTGGCGGTATCCATATAGTTGACACCGCATATCAGGCAGGCATCCATAATTGTCAGATCTTGATACGGAAGAGCTATGTTCATAACAAGATCGGGCTTGTAGTCGTCAATAAGCTTGACCAGTTCGTCCACGTTATCCGCATTGACCTGTGCGGTCGTGATTTTTGTAGACGTGTTGGGCGTCAGTTTTTCAGCCAGCGCATCACATTTGGATTTTGTACGCGAAGCAATACACAGCTCCGTAAATATTTCGCTTGCCTGACAACATTTGGAAATGGCAACGGACGCAACACCGCCGCAGCCGATGACTAACACTCTGCTCATTTTTCGCAACTCCTTCGTATGGTTATATGTATTATTTCATTAAAAGTGCCAAAAGAAATTCTCTTAATACTTTGCATGCAGTTGCAGTAGAAGCACCCGAGCCGTCAAGCATCGGCGCAAGTTCGTTGATATCCGCACCTGCGACATTGCACTCAGATACGATGCGCACGGCATTCAAAAGCTGCACAAAACCAATTCCGCCGGCCTCCGGTGTTCCGGTACCGGGAAAAACGGATGGATCAAGGCAGTCAAGATCAACAGTAACATAGACAGGCACATTATCTTTTTTCAGCGCACTGACAGTATCTTCCAGCCCCTCCAACGTAAAGCGGTGCATATCGGTATGTGTTTTGGCAAAACGAAATTCCTCGCGGTCGCCGCTGCGTATGCAAAACTGATGTATGCGTCCGTCTCCCAAAATATCGTGACAGCGGCGCATAACACAGGCATGGCTGAGCTTTACTCCAAGATAATCGGAGCGCAGATCCGCGTGTGCGTCAAAATGAATTATGTGCAAATTTGGGTAATATTTATACACCGCACGAACACTGCCGAGCGTTACGAGATGCTCTCCGCCTATTAAAAATGGCAGCTTTTTATCCTCAAGAATCGTCTGCGTTCTTTCTTCAATATCCGAAAGAGCGCTCTCTGCGCTTCCGAAGCTCAGCTCCAAATCACCGCTGTCAAATACGGCAAAGTCGGTCAAATCGGCGTCCTGATAGGGGCTGTACGTTTCAAGTCCAAAACTTTCATGGCGTATGGCGGAAGAGGCAAATCTCGCACCGGGACGAAATGATGTTGTGGAGTCAAAAGGCGCTCCGAACAGAACGATCCTTGCTGCTTCGTATGCACCGCAGCAACCTATAAAGGTCTCAATATTGGTATTAAGGCTCACCTGTTTTCAACCTCCAAAAGCATATCCTCAAGGAAAGCCGGAAGCGCAAAGGCACCTACATGCAGACGCGGTGTGTAGTAGCGAGTATGCAGATTCAGCGCAAGCCAACTCTTTCTGTCAACGTCATCCGTCGGATGGTATTTCTTGCTTGCAAAGCCGAAAAGCCAGTATCCGGCGGCATAAGTAGGGATATGCGCCTGATAGACCTTGCTGATGGGAAATGTTTCAACAATGCGTTTATGACTGCGCTTCATGGCCTCAGCGTCATGTGCATAGAATGGGCTGCCCTGCTGATTTACCATGATACCGTCCTCTTTCAAAGCGTTATAGCAGCTTCCGTAAAATTCCCTCGTAAAGAGTCCCTCAGAAGGGCCGAATGGATCGGTGGAGTCTACTATGATGAGGTCATACTCGGCTTCACAGCGTCGTATAAACCGAAGTGCGTTTTCAAAAAATATATGAACTCTCCTGTCGTCCATTCTACAGGCATTTCCCGGCAAAAACTCGCGGCATGCCTCAACGACCTGTGGATCCATTTCAACGAGATCTATGCGTTTTACGCGGTCATAGCGCGTCAGCTCTCGGACAACACCGCCATCGCCGGCTCCGATCACAAGAATATCCCTGATACCCTTGTGAACCGCCATAGGAACATGAGTAATCATTTCATCGTAAATAAATTCATCACGCTCCGTCAACTGCACGTTGCCGTTAAGAGTGAGAACGCGGCCGTATTCCGGCGTTTCAAAAATATCTATTTGCTGATACTCGCTCTTCTTGGCATACAGATGCCGCGTAACGCGGATAGAATGTTTAACATCCTTCGTGTGGAATTCACTGAACCACATTTCCATGGCAATTTCTCCTATTTCAGCACATTCAGCCGCGTAATGAAAGGATCTTCCGGACCTGTCATACTGCAGCCTTTGCTCTTTGCGTATTCTATATAATCCAATATTTCCCCTGTGATCTGTTCGCCCGGGGCAAGAACAGGAATCCCGGGAGGATAGCACATAACGAACTCACTGCATATCTGCCCTTCTGTTTCGCGCAGCGGAAGGCTGACCTTTTCAGCATAAAAAGCCTCCTGCGGGGACATAAGAACGACAGGGTCAATATATTCTTGGGAAAGCATGCCGCTGGCATCTTTTTGGAAGCGTCTGCGAATCTCAGCTAACGCACTGACGAGGCGTTCCACCTCCTGCGATCGGTCGCCGATTGAGAGATAGGCGAGAATATTGCCTATGTCACCAAACTCTATCTGAATATCATATTCATCGCGAAGAATATCATAAACCTCAATACCGGCAAGACCAATATCAAGAGTATGCACCGACAGCTTTGTCGCGTCAAAATCAAATATAGAATCTCCGTTCCGAAGCTCTCTGCCGAAAGCATAATAGCCGCCGATATCGTTTATCTCCTCACGGGCATATTCCGCCATATCCGCAACCTGATGGAACACCGCGTTGCCGCGCAGAGCAAGATTTCTCCGCGATATATCAAGACTGCTCATAAGCAGATAGCTTCCGGATGTTGTCTGGGTCAGATTGATGATCTGCCGCACATAACCTTCATTTACATTTGGGCCTATCAGCATCAAGCTTGACTGTGTCAGACTACCGCCGCTTTTATGCATAGAGACCGATGACATATCCGCGCCTGCCTCCATTGCCGACATAGGCAGACCATTTCCGAAATAAAAGTGAGTACCGTGAGCTTCGTCTGCAAGACAGAGCATACCGGCCTTGTGTGACATCTCCACAACGGCGCGAATATTGGAACAAATACCGTAATAGGTCGGATTGTTCACAAGCACGGCGACAGCGTTGGGATGTTCCTTGATCGCTTTTTGTACGGAGTGTTGTGACATGCCGAGCGAAATGCCGAGACGCCGATCCACTTCGGGATTTACATATACGGGCACAGCACCGCTTAAAACGAGGGCATTGATCACACTGCGGTGAACGTTTCTCGGCAGAATTATCTCATCGCCGCGCTTGCACGCAGCCAGTATCATTGCCTGTACGGAACTTGTAGTGCCACCGACCATCAAAAACGCGTGAGAAGCACCGAACGCCTCAGCCGCCAACTCCTCTGCCTCTTTAATCACCGAAACGGGATGACAAAGATTATCAAGCGGCTTCATGCTGTTGACATCTACCTCTAAACATTGCTGACCCAAAAAAGCGGTAAGCTCCGGATTTCCTCGCCCATGTTTATGCCCGGGTACGTCAAACGGCACCACACGCATATTACGAAATTGCTGCAACGCTTCAAAAATAGGTGCGCGCATCTGATCCAAACGAGTGTTTCTCATAATCTCTCCTTCTGCGGACTACAAAAAACGCAGTCTGTGCTAAACACAAACTGCGCATCATAACTGCAGGATACACACCCACCCTGAATTGATGAGGGGTCTGCCGTACTGTACGGGATTATCAGAGTCTATATAGCAATCACTTTTACCACTCTTATTGACCGTTTCACAAGTTTGTGCTTTTAACACCGGTTTTAAGTAACCAACTTATAAAATTTGCGCTCTTAACGCAATCAACGAGGCAAAACGTATAACAGCATCAACAGCACTGTCCGTGCGTCCTTGCTCCCAACAGGAGCCGACCCACAAAACGCTTGAATAGACGCTCGTCAATAATCCGTATAGAATTCCTATTTCAGTGTGTATCCTATCATTCATCTCTGCGTTTGTCAATCGTATGGTGAAATGCTTCACGGCACAATAATAAACGGTGAAGCAGTTTGCGAAATTTCAGCAAAAGCAGAAAATGATTTCCATTGTATGCTCTTCTTGGGACACGCTGATTAATTCGTTTTTGGCAGATAAACGCAAAAGCGGCTTCCGCTGATTATAAGCAGACGACAGAAATCTTTGATTTCTTGTCGGTCGCTTAGTTTGTTCATCGGATGTGCCAGCCGCTAAGCAGTCAGGCCCCGACTGGGGCGGAGCTTTGCATAGCCGATTCGCACGGATTTGTTGCCGGAAATGCACCGGCACAAATCCGGCTCTCTGGCCATAAGTGACGCAGCAAATCTTTGATTTGCG
>JAUNMU010000040.1 GCA_030531745.1 Synergistes sp.
GTATGCCCCGTAGGGGTATGCCCTGAAAGGGTATGGCTTTAGGACGATAAATCGGTAATATGTGAATTTGTGTGTACACTTTCTGTGTGTGAGCGGCACGTTGGGGCTTGACGTACGACCGAATATTAATATACAATTCACGGCGATGTGTCGTGTTGCGGTGTGGCGATGGCGAGAACGGTCGTGGTCTTGGTCACGTGCACGAAATTTATATAAAATGTCAGGACAGGGCTTGACAAACGAAAGGAGAGATGCTATAATGTTGGCAGTTGGGACTACTGTCCTTATTGGCATCTCTTCGTGGGCAAAACGGCAATGTAAGTATAAGTGCCGCGGCAGGCGGTGCTTGGCAAACTGTACATAAAGAATGTAAAAGACGGCAGATGGGTCGCGCGATGATTCGCGTGTCCTATCTGCCGTCTTTTGCGTTCAATGAGCGTTTAACGCCGTGCTTTTAGGTACACCGAAGCGCCCTTAAAGCCGCTGGGTTCTGCGCCTGCGCTCCGCTCCGCGCAGAACGACGGTGATGTTTGTCTCCCTGTGAGACATTGCGCGAGAAAACGACGGTGATGTTTGTCTTTCTGCGAGACATTGCGCGAGAACGACGGTGAGGTTTGTCTCCCTGCGGCTTTAAGGACGCGCGACGTACAGTGGGGTAAAACGAAACCCGTCGTTAGGCGTTGTGAATGCGGTGAGGGGTGTTATGTTTTCGTATATTGCTGATTTATCGTTCTAAAGCCGCTGGGCTGCGTACCCACAGTGGGCACAGGCTGCGGCTGCGCCGTCCGCAGGGAGACGGATGAATATTCACGATTGAATTCTTCGCCGCCCGCAGGGAGACGCGGAAAACGCGAAAATAAAATTTATGATTTTCCGTGACGTACCGTAAAAACTACTTGCGGCTTCATATTTTTATGGTAGGATAAATGGGGGTTATTTTACTTTACGAGGAGCTATGTTCTATGGTCAATGCATCGCGTTGGGCGACATTTTTTATAATAGTTGCGGCAGTGTTGATGTGCTGGGCTGTGCAGCGCGTGTTTAAGAAATATTTGGATAGTGACCAGTATTATTATCTTAAGGATATAATTTTGGTGGCTGCGTGGGCGCTGTGCGGAGTGTGGCTTCCCGGAGGGGCGTTGCGTTTTACCGTTGCGGCGGGGGTGGCGTCTGCGTGTATAGGATTCTGCCAGAAGGTGACACAGAGCAAGAATATTCGTTTCCTCTACTTTGCGGTTGCTCTTGTTTTTTCTGTGTTCGGACCGCGCATCGCGTTTATTGAATACGCAAACGGCGAGTATTATTACCTTTCTTATTTTGCTTCTGTTGCTATCAGTACAATATGGGTCGGGATCTTTCCGATTTTCTTTCAGGAAATAGACGAAATTCCGGGGCTGTGCGGACTTTTGCTTACCGTCAGTTGGTGCATGGTCTCTGCTGTGATACTTACGTCACCGCGAGTGGGGCGTGATGTCTCCGTTGTGTGTGTGACCGGACTTGTCTTTCTTATGGTCTTTGCCACAAGGCATCTTTATGCGTACAGGCGACTTACGGAGCCGCTTACCGGACTTTGGGGAACGCTTTTTGGCGGAATTACCGTTCTCGGCGTCAGCAAAGGTATAACTTTCTATACGTTGGCGCTGCTTCCTTTGGGCTTTTTCGCGCTGCAGATAACTGAAATCGTTTTGTGTGTACTGTGTACGGTGCTTCACAGAAAACATACAGATAACTTTATGTTTTACAGACACCTCATAGGAAAGGGATATACGCATCCTTCGGCTATATGTGTTGTCGCAGGCGTGTGTGCTGTCACGGGTGTGCTTATCTCTTCCATACAGCTTGGTGTGCGCGGTTTTATGTGCCTTTCGGCGGTTGCGGTTCTTTTGGCTGTTGTGATATTGGTCATATATAAACACAAATATGTTCGCACGAAGATGAGCGGTGAATGTCGCAGACCGGTTCTGTGGGGGGTAACGGTTGATAACATATCACTTAATTATGCGGTTTCCAAAGTACAGCATTGGCTGGAGCATGAGAGGAGCGGACATATTATTGTTACACCCGATGCGCTTGCGGCTTTGCGCAGCAGAAATGATGCAAGGTACAGGGCTGTTGTCAGGGAGGCAGGGCTTGTTCTTCCGGATGGGGTTGGGCTTATTTCTGCTTTGAAGCTCGTGGGTACGCCTATACAGGAACGTATCCCGGGTGTTGAGTTTACAGAATCATTATGTAAGATCGCGGCTGCGTTGGGGCGAAAGGTTTGGTTGTTGGGCGGAGAGCCCGGGGTGGCGAGGGCTGCATCGGAGAAGTTAAAGGAAAAGTATAAAGGTCTTTGTATAGCCGGCACGCGCGACGGATTTTTCAAGAAAGATGAGGTTCAAATGGTTTGTGAGGAGATTCGCAGTGCCGGTACCGATATACTTTTGGTAGGTTTGGGTGTCCCGAAACAGGAGTATTGGCTTATGGATCATATTGCCGATACAGGCGCAGTTGTGGGTATTGGGATAGGCGGAAGTATGGATGTCATATCGGGCAAGCTTACAAGAGCTCCGAAGGTGTGGCAGAAGATGGGCATTGAATGGCTTTACCGCTTGATACAGGAGCCGTGGCGCTGGCGCAGAATGATAAAGCTGCCGGTTTTTGTATGGTACGTTATGCTGACATATTTTCATCTTGACGGATATAAGGACAGAGATGACAGATCTGTAAAGACACAATAAGGATAAAATTTTACGAAAAAAGGATTGATTTTCAAATGAAGATGGACAAATTGCTGAAACAGGCACAGAGAATGCAGGCTCAAATGGCGCTTGCACAGGAAGAACTTGAAAGCACGACTGTTGAGGGAGCTGCCGGCGGCGGTGCGGTGAAGGCACTGGCGAATGGACACGGAGATATTACGTCTATAACTATAAGCAAAGAAGTCGTTGATCCGGAAGATGTTGAGATGCTTGAGGATCTTGTCCTTGGTGCCGTAAAAGATGCGATCTCAAAAGCGAAGGCTCTTTCGGAAAGTAAAATGAATGCGCTTACAGGCGGTTTGGGTGCCGGATTCCCGGGATTTATGTAGGGGCTGTTTTGGCACTTCCGTCTACTGTACAAAAACTTATAAAGCAGTGGAGTCGGCTTCCGGGAGTGGGGGAGAAGACGGCGAGACGTATGGTCTTTTTTCTCCTGAGACAGGGAGACGAAGATATAAAGGATTTCGGGGAATCTGTCCTTGCACTTAGCGGTAATATACGTCACTGCAGCGTGTGTGGTGCGATAACAGATTGTGACCCGTGTTCTGTCTGCTCAGATCCGCTGCGTGACAAAAAGAAAATCTGTGTTGTGGAGAGTGAGGAGGACTGTGTCGCGATGGAGCAGTCCGGAATCTTTTCCGGTGTCTATCACGTTTTGGGTGGGCGTATGTCCCCTCTTGACGAAGAGGAGATACCGGAAGAGAGCCTTGAACGACTTAAAGAGCGCATAGAAAACGGAGATGTTGAGGAAGTTATTCTTGCAACTTCTCCGAGAATTGAGGGAGATATAACAGCATACTCCGTTCAGGAGTCACTTCGCGGTCTTAATGTTAAAATATCAAGGCTGGCATACGGTCTGCCTGTCGGAGGGAGCATCGGTTTTGCCGACAGAGTTACGCTTCACATGGCGATGGAAGCGAGAAAGGAGATGAAGAGCAATATATAACGAAAGTTTTCGTTTGTTGCCAATTTTAGACGTTAAATTGTGATAATCAAAGAAAAGGTTTGGCAGTTCAAAAAATTAAGAAAGGAGGAATGGAGAATGCCAATCAGCAGTATGATGAAAAAGCTTGTTGCGGTCGTGATGGTATTCATATTCGGGCTTGTCGGATACCAAATTTCGCCGCTTCTGCTCGGTATGTATTGGATGCCTGCTCCCGCAGCGGCTCACCCTATAGTAACAACCGTCATTATAGTAATTATTGCAGCACTCTTAGGCCTTATTATTGCCCCGTTTTTTTGGTGGCTTCTTGTGAAACTGAGACAGTTCTTTGAATCTAAAATACAGACGATGAGTCTCCCCGATGTAACGGTCAGTATGATCGGTCTGATATTGGGGCTTCTGCTCGCGAATCTGATTGCGATCCCGCTTTCAAATATTCCCGGGAGCATAGGAGTGTATATCGCGATACTTCTGAATCTTGCTTTGGGATATTGGGGGTTTTGGATATTCAACAGAAGGCGCGAGGATATTTGGGCGATGCTTACGAACGCCGATTTAGTGTCAAAGTTTTCAAGAAAGAAAGACGCTTTGCGCAATGCGGAGAGGCATAAGAAAGAAGGTGTGCCTGCAGGCAGCAAGGTTCTTGACACAAGTGCAATAATTGACGGCAGGATCATGGACGTTGCAAAGACGGGATTTATTGAGGGTACGATAATTCTTCCTCGTTTTGTGCTTACCGAACTTCAGGCGGTTGCAGATTCGGCTGATGCTATGAAACGTACAAGAGGACGCAGAGGGCTTTCTGTTGTATCAGAACTTCAGAAGATGGGCGGTATTACCATTGAAATATCTGATGCTACACTCCAGGAGTTGGAGCGTGACAAGGTTGATGAGGCTCTTGTTGTTCTTGCGCATAGACTCAATGGCAAGGTAATTACAACAGACTACAATCTCAATAAGGTAGCGCAAATTGAAGGTGTTGAGGTGCTGAATGTAAACGACCTTGCAAATTCCCTGAAACCGATGCTTATGCCTGGCGAAAAGGTAACAATAGACATTATCCGTCTTGGGAAAGAGAATCATCAGGGAATAGGCTACCTTGATGACGGTACTATGCTTGTCGTTGAAGATGGTTCCCGGTACGTTGGAGATAGGGTGACTGTAACGGTTACATCTATGCTTCAGACGTCTGCCGGAAGAATGGTCTTCGGAAGGGTGCATCCTTAACTATGGACAGGCCTGTTTGGTCGTTTTTACTGGCAGCCGGTGGGGCAGGCAAAAGGCTTGGCGGAGTGCCTAAACAGTTCCGTATGCTCGGTGGTGTCGCGGTTTGGAAGTGGTCCGTTAATACTGCGATGTCGCTTAGAAAACGTGGGCTTATTTCAGATATTGTCATAGCAGCCCCAAGTGATATGGTTGCTGAAATTTCGGCTGAAACAGAAAAAATGGGCATAAAGGTGACAGCAGGCGGAAAAGAGCGTTCTGATTCTGTGCTTAACGGGCTTGCTGAATGTTGTGGGTCGCACGTGCTTGTACACGATGGGGCCCGCCCTTTTATGACAGCAGAGCTTTGTGAACGGATCATGAAAGCGGCTGAGAGTGCCGGTGCCGCGGTGCCGCTGTTGCCGTCTGTTGATTCGCTGAAAAAGATTCAAAACGGCAAGATGTCTGCGGAGGATAGAAGCTTGTATTTCAGAACGCAGACACCTCAAGCGTTTGAGCGTGGAAAGCTTGTCTCTTTGTTGCAGCGTAGCGGTTCCGCAGCAGACGAAGCAACACAATGGCTTGCTGCCGGTTATGGTATTGCAGATGTTGCCGGATCTGAGAAAAATTTTAAGATCACTTCTCGTTTTGACTGGGAGATGGCGTGCGCTTTGGCGGAAAATATGATTGAAAGAAGAACCGGACACGGATACGATATACATCAGCTTCGGCAGGGACGTGATCTTGTATTGGCCGGAGTTAAAGTTGACTGTGACGGTTGGGGGCTGTTGGGACACTCCGATGCTGATGTTGTGACACATACTTTAATGGATGCGATGCTTGGTGCTGCCGGAGAGCCTGATATCGGAACACTTTTTCCGGCATCGGACGAAGAATGGCATAATGCAGACAGCATAATGCTGCTTCACAGAGTGTTTGATCTGCTCTGTGAAAAGGGGTGGCACGTTGAATGGGCAGATCTGACTCTTATCGCACAAAGACCGAAACTCGGCCATCTTATCCCTAAATTTATTGAGAACCTGAACAGAGAGCTTGGCGGCTCGTCTGATCATCCGCTTTTCAATATGAAGGTTAAATCAGCTGAACACTGCGGCAGTGCTGGGCGCGGTGAATGTATGATCTGTCACGGAATTGCAACAATAACGAGAATAAAGGATTTATAAACCAACGGAGGTATATGACATTATGGAGCTTTTTAACGGAGAAAAATTTGTTGATTATCCCGGTTTTACGTTTGACGATGTTCTTCTTGTGCCTGGGTATAGCGAAACTGTGCCTGCAAATGTAAAAGTTTCTTCAAAACTTACGCCTGAAATAGCGTTAAATGTTCCTATCTGCAGCGCGGCAATGGATACCGTAACGGAAGCCAAACTTGCAATAGCACTTGCAAGAGAAGGTGGTATAGGCATTATGCACAGAAATATGCCTATTGAAGATCAGGCGGCAGAAGTTGACAAAGTAAAGCGTTCCGAGTCGGGTGTTATTGTAGATCCGTTTTACCGTCATCCTCACGATACGGTGAATGATGCGGTTGCCCTGATGGAACATTACCATATATCGGGGGTTCCAGTTGTTGATGAAAATATCAAGTTAGTCGGCATAATTACAAACAGAGATCTTCGTTTTGTGACGGATCTTAGCCAGCCTATATCAGATGTGATGACAAAGGAAAATCTTATAACAGCACCTGCCGGAACAACGCTTGAAGATGCAAAAAGAATACTCATGGGTACCAAGGTTGAAAAGCTTCCCATTGTTGATGAAAACGGCAAACTTATGGGACTTATCACGATAAAGGATATTCTGAAAGCGAAAAAGTTCCCGAATGCGGCAAAGGACTCGCGCGGCAGACTGATCTCCGGTGCGGCGATAGGTGTCGGACATGATGCAAGGGATCGTGCGGATGCACTTGTTCATGCCGGTGTAGACGTTATCGTCGTTGACACGGCGCATGGACATTCAAAAATGGTATTGGACATGGTGCGCGATATACGTACAAAATATAAAGATCTGCAGATAATAGCAGGCAACATAGCAACAAAGGAGGCTGCAGACGCACTGATCGATGCAGGCGCAGATGCAGTAAAGGTAGGTATAGGTCCGGGGTCTATCTGCACTACAAGAATAGTTGCAGGTATAGGTGTGCCTCAGGTCGCAGCGGTTATGAATGTGGCCGCCGCCGCACATAAACGCGGCAGAACTGTTATTGCGGACGGCGGGATACGTTATTCCGGAGATATAGTTAAAGCACTTGCCGCAGGCGCAGACAGCGTGATGATAGGTTCACTCTTCGCCGGTACAGAAGAAAGTCCTGGAGAGGCTGTGATCTACAAGGGGCGTTCTTTCAAGAGTTACCGCGGTATGGGGTCTCTCGGTGCTATGAAGGGCGGATCATGCAAGGATCGCTATTTCCAGGAAGGAGCAAGCGAAGATAAACTTGTGCCTGAGGGAATAGAAGGTATGGTTCCGCACAAAGGACCGCTCTCGGGAATGATCTACCAGATGGTTGGCGGCATACGTGCCGGAATGGGCTATGTCGGAGCACCGGATATTGAAACACTGCATAAGATTGCACGTTTTGTGCAGGTAACGGCAGCATCAATGAAGGAAAGCCATCCGCATGACGTTGTGGTAACCAAGGAAGCACCGAATTATTGGGTTGAGTAATTGACCGACGATGGCAGGGAGGTGTGCATTAAATTTGCGCACATTCCGGCTTCGTTGAATGTTTGGGGGATTGTCTTTGGAAAGAATAAAGATCGCTACGTTTAACGTAAATTCAGTAAAGAGCAGACTGCCTGTAATTGATGCTTGGCTTAAAAATGAAAATGCACCGGATATAATCTGTTTTCAGGAGACAAAGTGCAGAGATGAAGAATTTCCTAAGGCTTTTTTTGAGGAAAGAGGTTATTTTTGTACGTTCAAAGGAATGAAATCATATAACGGAGTTGCCGTTGTATCTAAAGCAGCACCGGATGAATTTGAATTTGGGCTTTGCGATGATGGTGAATATGAAAAGCAAGAATCCGAAAACGCGAGAGTGGTTCGTGTGCGTTTCGGCGATTTTACCGTACTTAATACCTACATACCACAGGGTAAAAGTATAGATAATCCGGATTATCCGTATAAGCTGCGTTTCTTTGGGCGTCTGGGCAGACTGCTTGAAAAAAAGTGTATGCCGACTCAAAAGGTCGTATGGGTCGGTGATTTGAATGTGGCACCGACCGATATTGATGTTACAAATCCCGGAAATAAAAAGGATCACGTCTGTTTTCATAAAGACGTGAAAAAGGCACTTCTTGACGTTATGGAATGGGGATTAACGGATATTTTCAGAGAACATCTGCCGCAGGTTGGAGAATATACATTTTGGGATTACAGAGTAAAAGATGCGCTTACGAGGAATATAGGCTGGCGCATAGACCACATACTCGGCACAAAGAGTGTCTCTGAGTGTTGCCTGTCTGTTAAGGTTGAGAAATATCTTCGTGCTATGGAGAGACCGAGTGACCATACTGCGGTCACGGCAGAATTTGAATTTTAAGGGAACCACTGATATTAAGGAGAAATTTCATTGCATAAATTTTCTATCAGAGTTTTCGGATGTCAGATGAATTCTTATGACGGTGATCGTCTTCGTACCGCTATGCTTCGTTACGGTTGGGCGGAGACGGATGATACCGAAGCTGATGTTGTAATACTTGTAACGTGCAGCATCCGAGCAAAGGCGGAGCAGAAGGTCACAAGCGAAATAGGACGGTACGACCTTTCGTACAGACATAAAAAAAAGCCGTATGTAGTTCTTGTCGGATGTATGGCTCAGCGCATAGGACGAGAGATCTCAAGGAAGTTTCAATGTGTCCGCGTAGTCTCCGGTCCGCGGCATCTTGGTTTGGTGCCGCAGGCTGTAACCGAAATAAGTCAGGGTATGTCGCAGCGTTATTTTATGGACGATGACCCGAGGGCGCTTATTGACCTTAATGTCGTGCCATCCGCGAGGTTAAATCCGTTTAAGGCGTACCTTACAATATCATACGGCTGTGACCGATTTTGTTCGTATTGCATAGTGCCTTATGTCAGAGGCAGACTGCAGTCCCGTGCTGCGGAAGAGATTCTTGCGGAAGCAAAAGCACTTACAGATGGAGGAGTAAAAGAGATAACTCTTCTTGGACAGAATGTTGATGCATACGGGAAAGATTTCAGCAACGGGTATAGCTTTGCTTCGCTGCTGAAAGATGTATCGCGGCAGGAAAACCTTTTGCGTTTGCGTTTTGCTACATCGCACCCGAAGGATTTTGACGATAATATACTGGAAGTTATGCAGGAAAACAAAAATATATGCCGTGCTATAAATTTGCCGATACAGTCCGGCAATGACAGAGTTTTGCGTGAGATGAACAGAGGCTACACGGCTGAACAATATCTTGCTTTGGTGACAAAGATAAAAGAAGCACTTCCCGATGTGAGCCTCACAACGGATCTGATAGTAGGCTTCCCCGGAGAGACGGACGAAGAATTCCGCGATTCATACAATTTGCTTAAAGAGGTCAGGTTTGACATAGTTCACACGGCAGCTTATTCACCGCGTGAGGGTACAAGGGCTGCAATGATGGATAACCAGATAGACAACAGAATTAAGGCAATGCGTTTGAATGAGATAAACGCATTGCAGTCACAGATCGCAAGAGAGGCTAACGAGAGGTATGTCGGCTGCGAATTTGATATACTCGCTGACGGTGCTGCTCCGCGAGGTGAAGGAAAGATACAGGGACGCACAATGTCTGATAAAGTTGTCATAGTTGACGGTACGGAAAATGATTTCGGAAATGTTTTCCGTGTACGCATAACGAGAGCGAGCCATTGGTCTCTTGAAGGAGAACGGATTTAGCAATGGATATGCGCAGATCGGGAAAATTTCTGACGATTGCCGGTGTCCTGTGCTTTGTCTTTGCCTTTGCTCTTCTTTCTGCGTTCAAGGGACAATTTGGCAAAGATACCGCCGGAATTTCATCCGAGGCTGAGATGGAAGATACTGCCGAAATTGCGCCAAAGCAGCTTACAAACGAGAGCGGCGGGAGAAAAGAATATCCTGACAACGACAGTACTGCAAGCGGCTCCGAATGTGTCGTTTATATCACGGGAGCTGTGAAAAAACCCGGAGTGTACGATGTGTCATCTAATGCGCGTATATTTTCGGCAGTTGAGGCCGCCGGAGGATTTACATCCGAGGCTGACAGAGAAGCTGTGAATTTAGCCGCAAAACTAAAAGACGGTCAGCATATCAAAATATATAAAATCGGAGAAATGGCAGAGGCTCAGACGACAAAAACAAAGAGCGGAACATCTTCCAAGGGAGGCAACTCCGATGTGTACGGAAAAATTAACATCAATACTGCGTCAAAGACGGAGCTTGAGCGCATTAACGGTGTAGGTACAAAGACTGCCGAGGCTATACTCAGCTACCGCAATTCCAAAGGCAATTTTACACGCATAGAAGATATTATGGAGGTCAAGGGGATAGGACCGAAAAAATTTGAAAAAATGCGGGAGAGCATAACGGTCGGTGATTGATACTGTACAGCTTTCGGATCTTTCATCACGCCGCAGGAGTATCCTTTTTGTAACTCCGCTTGCTGCGGCACCTGCGTTTTTTATTTTTCTCTCTGTGTGCGCGGCTCTTTATGCAAATACATTTATGCCGCCTGTTGCGGCTGTGACATCGGCACTGTTGCTTTCGTGCGCCTTTGCGCTCTTTTGCACACGTTTTGCCGCCGGAGGTTATATTCATGTTCTTGCGCTCACTGTTGCATTTTCCCTATGCCTTTCGTCATACGCTGTATATGGTATAAACAAAAAAATTACTTTTCCGAACAGCATAAAAACGACCGGAAGTGTAACATATTCGCGTAAATGGGGGCGTTCTAACGCAGTTGTCATAGATACACAGTACGGTAAGACAGTAGCTTATGTGAAGCCCGATGAGACGCCGAGGGACGGAAGCAGTGTTTTTTTGGATGCGGCTGCCTTTGATTTCAAACGGGCGGCAAAAGACGGCGGCTTTGACGAAATGCTTTACTGGAGAGCAAAGGGCGCAGTCAGAAAGCTTGTTATAGTTAAGATGAAAGAGACCGAGCCGCCAAGGGGGATCCCTGCATGGCGTGCAAAACTTTACAGGCGCATTGAAAATGTATTGCCGCCGCTTTCCGCAAAATATATGGCGGCATTTACAGTCGGGACGCGCGAAAAATCAATAGAAAAGATACACAGAACGGCAGGAACCTCACATCTGCTTGCTGTATCGGGACTTCATGTGTGGATAGTGGCGGGCATAATGGTTATGCTGCTGAGAAACTCTTTCTTAAAATTTATCGGTGTATCCGGTTTCGTATGGCTCTATCTGCTCATATCGGGGCTTCCGGTCGGCGGAGTGCGTGCAGCCGTAATGTTGCAGCTTATGCTTCTCTCAATGGCTATAGGACGTCCCAATGAGGCATTCAACAACGTCAGCATAGCCGGAATACTGATCATTGCCGCAAATCCATGGAGTTTCTTTGACGTCGGTTTCCGTCTTTCAATGTTGTGTGCGCTCTTTATAGCCTCTGCCGGACACTTTATGAAGGGGAATTTTATGCATCTTACAGCCATGTCCGTTATGATATGGTTTGTAACTGCACCGACTGTTACCAAAGCTTTCGGTGAAGCACCGCTTGCGGGGCTTGCCCTGAATATAATAGCCGTTCCGGTATTTGGTGTTGTGTTTCCGATTATTTTGATACTCTCCATGCCCTCTTTGCTCGGTCTTCCCCTTGCCTCCGTTTTTGCCGGAATATCGGAATTTATTCTTTCCGGCTTCCAATATTTCACTGAATTCGGAGCATCTGTTTTTACCGGTGCGGTCGCATCACATACAGCACTCAGCGTTGTTTCAATATTGCTTTTTTCTGCTGCGTGTGCAATGAGATGCGGTTCGGGGACGAGACGCGCCGCATTTGTTTCATTATTTTGCATTTTCTTATACGGAGTTATATCGTAATTTTGAGGTAGAATAGAAGCGCTATTCTGTTAATCGGAGGACTGTTGATGCTTTTGGTAATTGATATCGGCAATACGAATACAGTTTTAGGTGTCTATGATGACAAGGAACTTCTGAAAGAATGGAGACTGACATCTAAAAAACAGACATCGGATGAATTCGGTCTGATGATATTGGGACTTTTCTCTGCGTCAAATATATCAAAGGACGATATAAACGGTGCTATATTCGGCAGTGTTGTTCCTGCACTTGATGAAACAGTGCGCAGCGGAGTACGCAAATATTTAGGTATTGACTCTCTCAGAGTCTCCGCACGTCTTGATACCGGAATAACGATAAAGCTGAAAAATTCCGTAGGATTAGGTGCCGACAGATTGCTCAATGCGGTGGCAGGCGTTGCAAAGTACGGCAAGCCTCTTATAATCGTTGACCTTGGAACGGCAATAACATTTGATGTAATTTCAAATGACGGTGCGTATGTTGGCGGAGCCATTGCTCCCGGGATGGAAATGGGAATGGAAGCCCTCTTTACTCGCACGGCAAAACTGCCTCAGATAGAGCTTGCGGCACCTAAAAATTATATTGGCGGAAATACTGTTGAAGCCATACAATCAGGGATCATCTACGGCACCGTCGGAATGTTGGACAGAATGGTAGACGGCATCTTCAAAGAGCTTGGCGGTGTGTGCCCCGTCATAGCTACGGGAGGACATGCCCCCGTCATAGCAAAATACTCAAACAAGATAAATATTGTTGATCAATGGCTTACACTTGATGGTCTCCGTATCCTTTATGAAAGAAATTCAGTCTCAAAATAAAACGAATTCAGCTGTCATTCCCGGATTTCCGCGTGAAATAGGCGGAGTGAACGTTGAGAATAATATTTGGCTTGCTCCGCTTGCAGGCATAACGTTTGCGTCATTCAGACGATTCCACCGCGCGATGGGCGCAGGACTCGTGCATACGGAGATGGTAAGTGCCCTTGGACTTAAATACAAAGGACGCAAGACAAAAGAACTGCTCTTCGGAAGCGATGACGAAGCACCATGTGTTTTGCAGCTTTTCGGTGCAAATGAATACGACATAACAACGGGAGCGGAAGTAGCACTCGGAATAAGGAATTTTGCTGCGCTTGAGGTAAATATGGCGTGTCCTATGCCGAAAGTAACAAAAAAAGGCTCCGGTTCAAAGCTTATGGAAGAACCTGACGAATCGGCCAATATCGTAAAAAGTTTGAAACGTTTTAATATGCCCGTTTGGGTAAAAACACGTATAATGCCCTGTGCTTCTGAGATCTCCACGGAGGATTTCTGTGAGAAATTATTTGCTGCCGGCTGTGATTTTATATTTCTGCACGGACGCACTCCGCAGCAGAGATATGAAGGTGCGGCAGACAGTGTTTCTGTGGAGAAGATAGCGCGGAAATTCAAAGATAAAATCGGAGGCAGCGGTGACTGCTATGCACCGCAGGATATGATACGCTATCTTGAGGGAGGCTGTGCTTCTGTGCTTGCCGCAAGGGGTGTTTTGCGTGACGTATATTTGATTCCCAGGACGCTTGCACGTTTAGGCGCGGATATTTCGCAGAGCCTCTGCTCTCCTGACGCAGAAAGCCGGATAAGAATGCTTTTACAATTAGGTGAAAACATTTATAATAACGAGGGTGAGGGCTTGGCGCTCACAATAGCGAAAAGAATGTTGTGCGCGATATTCAAAGGTTTTTCCGGCGCGGCTCAACTTCGTCAGGCAGGTGCGATGACAAAAAGTTGGGCAGAGATGACGGAATTGCTACTGCGCGAAAGAATGAGGAATTGTCCTCTTCTCCCATAGGCGGAGCAACTGCCAAAGAACGCGAAATTGCGGCGATTTTATGCCCGTTGCGTGGTAAGCAGCTTAACGGTACAATGAACACATAAAGAGAGCAAAGGGGGATGCCGTCAAATGGACTACGTTGAAAAAGAATGGAAAAAAGCAACCATAACAGACAACTTCATGTTCCGTCTTGTAATGGAAAATGAAGACCTGTGCAAAACGCTGATTGAAAGAATACTCAACATCAAAATCGGCGAACTGCAATACGTTGAACATGAGAAGAGCTTTGAGTTAAAGCTTGACGGCAAAGGCGCAAGGCTTGACCTGTACGTTACTGACGAAGACGGCACGGCGTATGATGTTGAGATGCAGACCAACAACAGCTCAACGGAACATTTGGGCAAACGTACACGCTATTATCAATCCATGATGGACGGAGACGCACTGAGAAAAGGTGCGTTCTATCGTGACCTCCGTAAGAGTATAATCATTTTCATTTGCACATTTGACCCCTTCGGAGAGAACCTCGGCAAATACACATTCAACAATATAT
>JAUNMU010000041.1:0-11390 GCA_030531745.1 Synergistes sp.
CAGAAAATTGATTTCCGTGTCTGACGAGTGTTCCTCATTGCGGCAATTCGGTAAATATGGTAAACTCTCTATGGAGATGCCGCAGGTTTGTACTCTGCGCGGCGGCTGAGGTTTGTTTTTTCTGCGGTCGTTTTTGCGCGATCTTTTTGCGGCGGTTAATGTATTGGAGCTGATTGCAATGCTGCATTGCGGAATAGTTGGGCTGCCACTCAGCGGCAAGTCAACCGTGTTCAATGTTATAACGAGAGCCGGAGCTGAGGTCAAGCCTTACGCAGGGGGTAAAACAGATCCTAACAAGGCCGTGGTCTCCGTGCCGGATGCACGTTTTGACGACCTTGTTGTTCTTCACAAGCCGAAGAAGGAGACGCCGGCGCAGATTGAGTTTGTTGATCTTGCCGGACTTTCACGCGGCGCAGGCAAGGGCGAGGGGCTTGGCAACGCATTTCTTTCGTTTGTTGCGGACGCAGATGCGCTTATTCAGGTCATACGCTGCTTTGACAATTCATCGGTTGAGCATCCGGAAGGTTCGGTAGATCCGATACGCGACTGGGATATTATTGATAATGAGCTTATCTTCCGTGATCTCGCCGTGATTGAAAACCGGCTGTCAAAGTTAGCGTCAAAGAAAAAGCTCACGCCGGACGAAGCGAAGGAGAAATCGCTTCTTGAGACGTGCAATGACTGTCTTATGGAGGAAAGGCCTCTTTCAACTCTTACGCTTAAACCTGAGGAGCAAAGACAGCTGCGCGGCTTCGCTTTTGTCACATCAAAGCCGCAGATCATTTTGCTGAATCTTGACGAAAACCAAAACGATGAATCAAAAATTCCACAGTGGAAAGAACTTAAAAAACGCGCCGAGGAACGCGGCGTTATGCTCTGCACGCTTTACGGAAGCCTTGAGATGGATATAATGGACTTGTCGCCCGAGGAGGCCGCGGAGTTTACCGAGGGGCTGAATATAACAGAGCCCGGGCGCGAACGTCTTATCAAAGAGGCGTATCGTCTGCTTGGTCTTATCAGTTTCTTTACCTGCGGGCCGGACGAGGTGAGGGCATGGACTCTTCATTCGGGTGAAACTGCGGTTGACGCGGCGGGAACTATCCACACGGATTTAGCTCGCGGCTTCATACGCGCACAGGTCGTGGCGTTTGACGATTACAAGGCTCACGGATATTCTTTTGATGATTGCCGCAAAAATGCTGTTCTGCGTTTGGAAGGCAAGGAATATATCGTGAAAGACGGCGACATTATAGAAATACGTTTCAATGTGTAGCGTACCATGAGAAGATTCGGAATTGATATAGGCGGACACACCATAACTGCCGCAGAGGTTGATTTCACGGGCAGCATACCTGCCGTTATTGCACCCGAGACGATAGAGACACCGGAAACGCGCGATCTTTCGGATGTGATCGGTGCAGTGGGGGCACTTGTCTCAAAGAGAGTACACGAGAGTGAAGAGTGCTTTGTGGGACTTTGTATTCCCGGATTTCTTGACAGGGATCGCAGGCACATTGTGCGGCTCACAAATTTTAAAAACTGCGATGGCGCGGAAGGTGCGCAGCTTATGGAGCGTTTCTTTGCGGCACACGGTATCGCGGCGCACTGCGCGATGGAGAATGACGCAAATTGCGCGGCACTCGGAGAAGAGATCGCCGGAGCAGCACGCGGCATGACGGATTTTGCCGTGATAACGCTCGGTACGGGCATAGGCTCCGGAATCGTAACGGGTGGCCGTCTGCTCACAGGCGCACACGGTTTTGCGGCTGAGTTCGGGCATATTGCGCTCAAAGGGGATCACACGCTCTGTCACTGCGGTTGTCAGGGGATGGGACACTTGGAGGAGATAGCATCGGCTGACAATATTGAAAATTCTGCCCGTGCGTTGGGACTTCCGGGGGATTTTCGCAAACTTTGGGATATGCGCTTTGACGATGAACGCGCCTACGGTATTATCATAAAGGCAAGCGACGCTCTTGCGCGCGGGATAGCATCACTTGCATCTTTATTTGACCCTGAGGCTGTTATTTTGAGCGGAGGTATGAGCAGGGCAGATGGACTTGTTGACGAGATAAGCAAGCTCACTGTTAAGTATCTCCCTTTCATGTATGTATCTGTCCTTGATATTGTAAAATCGGAGCTTGGCAGCTCTGCCGCGGTCATAGGCGCTGCTTCGCTCTTAAGGAACCGCTGATTATATGCACCGTAAGGAGAGTTGAACATGACGGAATTAAACTTCGGTATTCTCGGAACGATCGCATTTGCGACTGCGATTCTGTGGGTTGGGGTATTTCTGCGAAAGCATATATCTGTCCTTGCAAAATACAACATTCCCGCACCTGTAATAGGCGGCGTGATATTTGCGCTGGCTAACTGGGCGTTGAAGGATAGTTTTACCTTCTCGTTTGATATGCTCTGCAAAGACGCTCTTATGATCGCATTTTTCACCACAATAGGGCTTGCTGCAAGCATAAAAATGCTTAAGCAGGGCGGACCTCAGGTATTTATATTCCTTATTGTAGCATCCGTCCTTGTTGTACTTCAGGATGCTCTTTCCGTTGCTTTATCATATATCACCGGAATGCACCCGCTTATGGCGATGCTCGCAGGTTCAATAACGATGTCGGGCGGTCATGGCACGGGTGCGGTCTATGCGGCTATTTTCCAAAATGAAAGAGGTCTTTCGGGCTGCATGGAGGTCGCAATGGCCGCGGCTACATTCGGACTTGTAATGGGCTCTATTCTGGGAGGCCCTGTGGCTCGCCGTCTGATAACGCGCAAGCATCTTGCGCCCACGGAAAGATCCGCAGACGATGCTGCCACGCTCGGCTCGGACAAGAATGAACCCGAAAACGACGGCCCCGTCAATGCCTCCGTTATTATGGTAACCATTATGCAGATAGCCATTGCTATGGCACTGGGAGACGTGATATTCAACATTATTGACGGTTTGGGTGTTAAGATCCCGACATATCTGTGCGCACTTTTTGTCGGTATATTCATACGCAATTTCAGCGATGCAACGGGGCTTTACAATGTTCATCTGCGTCTTGCGGACACGATAGGCACGGTCGCACTTTCGCTTTTTCTCTCGCTCTCTCTTATGTCGCTCAAATTGTGGCAGCTGGCCGATCTTGCCGGCCCGATGGCGGTAATACTTGCCGCACAGGCGGCTATGATGGCACTTTATGCCACATTTGTGACCTTTAATGTGATGCACCGTGATTACACGGCTGCTGTCATTGCGGGCGGTCACTGCGGCTTCGGTCTCGGTGCAACGCCAAACGCCATTGCCAATATGGACGCGATAGTTGCAAATTACGGCCCCGCACCACGCGCATTCTTCATTGTCTCAATCGCGGGCGCATTTTTCATTGACATCGTGAATGCCGTTGTAATACAGACATTCGTCTCGTTCCTGTAAGAGGAGGTAAAAATTATGGAGCTTACGGTTATAAAACTGAATTTTGTCGGAACTCTTGCATTTGCATCGGTTCTGTATTGGCTCGGAATCGTCTGTGTGCGAAAAATAAATTTTCTCAAACATTACAATATCCCGCCCGCAGTTGTCGGAGGTATTCTTTTTGCCGTCCTGAGACTTTTTATATCGGGCAAAGTGGATTTTGATTTTGACCTTGTTCTTATGGATCCCTTTATGACGGCATTTTTCGCAAGTGTCGGACTTGCCGCAAGCGTGAAGATGCTGAAAGCCGGAGGAAGCATAGCATTAAAACTGTTTGTTGCCGCGGTATTGCTGCTTATTATCCAAAACGGTGCAGCTCTTCTCATAGGACAGGCATTCGGGCTTAATAAATTTATCGCGCTGCTCGCAGGCTCTCCCACAATGACGGGAGGACATGGCACGGGAATACTCTTTGCCCACGCATTTACGCAGGATTACAATATGATCGGCGCAATGGAAACGGCTGTGGCGTGTGCAACATTCGGCGTTATTGCGGCATCGCTGCTTGGAGGTCCGGTCGCTGAATTTCTCATATACAGGGGAAGGCTTGCCTCTGAAATTCCGGCGGAGGAATACAGAAAAGATCTTATCCCCGATGTTATGAATTTTGGTGACAAGGGAGAAGAAGCGACACCTCACACAATACTGATGACGATATTCCAACTTACATTTGCGGCAGCCGCAGGTATGAAGATCAGCGATGTACTGTTCTCAAATTGGCACATAATAGTTCCCGGTTACGCGGTGGCTATACTTATTGCTGTTCTGATACGCAACATAGCGGACTGTGTTCCGTTCTTGGGAGTGCATACAAGGGTGTTGAATCATTTGAGCGGCGCGTGCCTTTCGTTCTTCCTTGCATTCGCACTTATGTCCGTTGATCTGAGCCTTCTTGCCAATATGGCTCTGCCGCTTGCCGTAATACTTGCGATACAGACCCTTATCATGCTCGTATTTGCAATAGCAGTGACTTTCCGCATGACCGGAAGCGACTACCGCGCAGCAGTCGTCACGGCGGGACACATAGGCTTCGGTCTTGGAGCAACGCCTACGGCAATAGCAAATATGGAAGCCGTGTGCGCAAAATACGGTGTGGTTACAGATGCGTTTTTTGCAGTCGCTGCGATAGGAGCATTCTTTATAGACATTGTGAATTTATTTGTAATAAATGTAGTAGTGAGGTTATTGGCATAATGAAGATAGCAACGATCACAAGCAGCGGTACTGAATGTGCCGCCATAGAGACAATGCGCGGCTACATTCGTCTTGACGTGCTTAACGAAGAAAAACGCACGGAGTGGCCCCTCACGGTTGAAAAGCTCATAAGCTCAGGCGAAGGCAAGAATTTAGCTCGCTGGTACAACGCAGGCGGCGAGAAAATTCTTGCAAACATAACACGCCGTATGCTTGTGGAAAGGGACAGCGCGCAGATCACCGGCGAGAGTGCAGAGTTTTAGGACGAAAAAAGTTGACTGTGGAAAATACTCGCAAAAGCGGTATCTTAATGCACTTTTCATCACTGCACGGGAGATTCGGCATAGGAGATCTCGGTGCGGAGGCGCGTGATTTCGCACGAACGTGCGCACGCGCCGGTTTCTCCGTGTGGCAAGTGCTGCCCTTTACGCCTGTGGCACGGATATCGGGCTATTCTCCATACAGCAGCACTTCCGCCTTTGCCGGAAATTTTTTATTTATCAGTCCGGAAGACTTATGCAAGTGCGGACTTCTCTCGCAAAAGGATATTGACTGCGCTGCATCCTCCGAAGCACGCGCAGACTTTGAATATGCCGCAAAGATACGAAAAGATCTTATCCGTAGGGCATGGAACAATTTCAGTACCGGATTTACCGCGCTGCATGATGAGTACGAAGATTTCTGCCGCGAGGCATTTTGGCTCTGTGATTATGCTCTTTTTACCGTACTTAAAGAGTTTCACGAGGGGCGTGCTTGGGCAGATTGGCCGCGCCCTTATGCAATGCGCGACAAAGCAGCCCTTGATGCCTTTGCGGAAGCACACAGAGATGAAATTTCACTCGTTAAATTTGAGCAATTTATATTTTTCCGTCAGCTTGCCGCACTCCGTCGTTACTGTTCCTCTGTCGGCGTGACAATATTCGGCGATATGCCCATATATGTTGCGTGGGACAGTGCCGATGTGTGGACAAACCGCGCACTCTTTGACCTTGCGCCAGACGGCGCACCGAGAATGGAAGCCGGAGTGCCGCCCGATTATTTCAGCAAAGACGGTCAACTCTGGGGCAACCCCGTCTATAATTGGGACGAAATGAAAAAAGACAATTTTGCGTGGTGGCGGAAAAGATTTTTATGGCAGATGAAATTCTGCGGTATTGTCCGCATTGACCATTTTCGCGGTCTGTGCGCATTTTGGGAAGTCCCTCATGGCGAAAAAACTGCCGTGAAAGGAAGATGGCACAACGCTTTTGCGCGTGAACTTTTGACTGCGCTTTCGGAAGATTGCGACCTCAGCGCATCTCTTGTCGCCGAAGATTTGGGCGTTATCACCGATGAGGTCCGTGAGGTTATGGCAGATTTTTCCCTTTCCGGTATGAAAGTGCTTCAATTTGCATTTGGCTGCGGAAAAAATAATCCCTATCTTCCCCACAATATGGCGCAGAACTCAGCAGCATATACGGGAACTCACGACAATGACACATCGCTCGGCTGGTGGATGAATGCCTCGTCTGACGAACGCAGGAGATTGTCCCTTTACACGGGAGCTGTAATCAACAATGAAAACGCAGCAAAAGTTATGTGCCGCATAGCACTTGCATCTCCCGCACGTCTTGCCATACTTCCGATACAGGATATAATAGGGCTTGGCTCCGAGGGCAGAATGAACACACCATCCGTGACAGACGGAAATTGGGCTTGGAGGCTTCTGCCGGAGCAGTTTGAGGAATTTGCGAACGTAAGATCGCACGACTTTTTTGAAATGAACGAAATTTATGACAGGATAGACGCGCAGCGGACAGAGCCGCACGAAAAACAGAAACGGGCTGTGAATATAAAAGATGATTGAATATAAATATTACTATGCAAACAAAAAAACGGGCGTACATGAGATAATATTCTTCGCTCTCTGCGCAGCGGCACTTCTCATAAAATTTTATTTCCTTGAATATGAAGTTTATCCCATAATTACACGATTTCCGATGTCAGCTGCGGCATCGGCGGCACTTGTGTTGCTTATTCTGCTTCCCATTTCTCTTGTGTGGCGCAAGGTGCGTTTTGCGGCGGTGCTTCTTGTTGATTTTGCACTTACGGCTCTTATAATAACAGATCTGTTGTATATGCGTTTTTATACCGATCTTTTTACGGTCTATAACCTTGCATTGGCAGGGCAGGCAGATGATGTTTCAGACTCCGTATTCGCACTCTTAAGGCTTTCGGATGCTCTCTACTTTGTTGATTTTCCCATTCTTGCGGCATATTTTTTCGGATACCGCAGGAATAACGGTTCTTTCTTTGGCAAAATAACGGCAAAGCGCGTTATATGTACGCTCATGGCAATGGCTATCTCCGCAGCTGTCGTATTCTGTCACATCACGGCCTACGATAAAAAAGTCCCCAAAGCAAGAAAATCAATGTGGAACAGAGTTGCTGTCTGCAATAACGTGGGCGCTCTCACATACCATCTTTCGGACTGCATCAACGCGGCATCGGAAAAATTAAGAACAGAGACTCCGAGCGAAGAAAAAATAAAAGATCTTGCATCGTGGTATGCCGAAAATATAACGTCACGCACCACGCCTGATATTTTTGGGATAGCGAAAGGCAAAAATCTTATCGTCATACAGGCAGAATCGCTTCAGAGTTTTGCGGTCGGTCTGAAAATCAACGGGCGTGAGGTCACACCGAATATAAACGCATTTATGCGTGAGACATCGTTTGCACGCAGCGTATTTCCTCAGACAGCGTCCGGCAATAGTTCAGACGCTGAATTTCTCGCAAACACCGGTTTTTATCCCGCAGCATCCGGCGTTGCATACACACGCTTTGCGAGCCGCACATACAAGGCGCTTCCGCAGGCACTTCGCCGCGCCGGATACGTCACGATCGCAATGCACGGAGACAGGGCAAGTTTTTGGAACAGACACAATATGTATCCCGCACTCGGTTTTGATAAATTTATCAGCAAAAAGGACTACAAAACAGATGAAATAATAGGTCTCGGATTGAGCGACAGGAGCTTTTTCGCACAGTCACTTGAAATGTTGAAGGCTGAGAAAAAACCCTTTTACGCATTTCTCGTAACTCTCACGAGCCACTATCCATTTAGGTGGAAGGGCTTGGTGTCGCCGCTTCCGCAAAGAATATATCCCGATACTACTATGGTCGGAGCGTATATTCACGCAATAAGCTATTTTGACAGGGAGTTTGGGACTTTCATACAAAATCTGAAAAAGTCGGGGCTTTACGATGAAAGCGTCATAATCCTCTACGGAGACCACACTGCTATACCGCGCGGCAATGCCGATGAGCTTGCGAGACTTACGGGGCTTGACCTCAGTAAAGAACACGTTTGGCGGAGTGCGCAGAGCGTCCCCCTTATGATTCGTCTTCCTCACGCACAGAAGCTAAAGTACAAGGAAAATCAGTCCATAGGTCTTGCAAACGTGCCGCGCACGGCGGCAATGATCTTGGGTGTTGATTATAAAGACACTCTCTGCGGCGATATATTCACATCATCAAAAATGCCCGTCATATTCAGAAACGGAGCATTTGCAACAGAAAACATTTACGTTGACCCCACAGAGAAAACCGCATTCAGTCTGACGGACGGCAGTGCGCGTCCCTACGGCAGCTATGAAAAAACAGCAAAAGCCGTCAAACAGGCACTTGAAGCAAATGACATGATACTTGAACACGACCTTATGCCTGTCGTTTCAAAATGATGAACGGCAAACTCGGCACTCAAAATAAAGACAACGGAACGATTACGGATTCCGTAATCACGCTTCGCGCAGAGATATTTTTCGCACTTGCGGCACTCTCTGTGTCGCTGAAATTCTTTGCTGTGGACTTTGCGGTTTCGGATACCCTGCAGTGGCTATGGGAGGATTGGTTCGGCATAGGCTTTCCGCCGTCGGTATCCGACTTTATGCGCGGTTGCTCTGCGTTCGTGCCGTCTTTCGCAACGGCAGCACTCGTTATATTTTCTGCGATCGCACTGCCGCGCAGACTTCGTCTTGCTGCCGTGCTTACGATAAACTTTTTGCTCTCGCTGCTTGCCGCGGCAGACATTTATTACATTCGCGCATACAGTGACATATTTTCATGGCAGGACATACGCTCTGCAAATCAGTTGTACGATATAACGGCTTCAATATTCTCGCTCTTCCGTCCGTGGGACATTCTGTTCTTTGCGGACACTGCGACAGCTGCCGTACTTGCGGTGTGCGGCAGATTGTCCGTAACATTCCGCCGCACGGATACGAAACGCTCCGCGGCACTCCTTGCACTTTTGCTTATAATACAATGCGCCCTCTTTGCATATTCCGGAGGAAACAAATATTTTTCGTCAATGTATAACAGGCTTGCCCTTTCAATGCGCATGGGAGCTGCCTACTGCCACGCAAGAGAGGCGGCTAAACTCACAAGAGAGGCGCTTGCCCCAAAAAACGCTCCCACCGACAAGGAGATAAACGAAATATCATCGTGGCTTGCCGCACGCCGCGACAACAGCGGAATGAAAACTCAGGCGAAAAATATAATATTCATACAGTGCGAAGCATTGCAGTCATTTGTGGTAGATATGAAGATCGCAGGTGTTCCTGTAACGCCGAATCTTAACCGATTTATCCGCGAATCGCTTTACTTTCCGAACACATGGGAGCAGGTCGCAATAGGCGTAAGCTCCGATGCGGAATTTATGGCAAACACCGGGCTCTATCCCGCACGCGAGGGAGCGGCGTATGTGCGTTTCGCGGATAACGATTATGCGACTGTTGCACGCGCCGTTAAGGAAAGAGGCGGAAACGCTTATGTATTTCAAGGTACAAACGCATCTTTCTGGAATTGCAGACGTATGTATCCAAAGCTGTTCTTTGACAAGCAGTACAGTCAGGAATCATCTCCACACGGCGATAGACTGGGACTTGGCTTGACCGATGGAGCAATATTTGCAAAAGCTCTTCAAACATTGAAAAAATCAAAAGATCCTTTTTTTGCATTTGTCCTGACTCTCTCGGGGCATCATCCGTACGACTACGAGGGCATACCACGGGACACACTGCCGCTGCCGAGTGATATGCGCGACACTATAGACGGCAATTATCTTCTTGCAATGCACTACTTTGACACGGAATTAGGTAAATTCATAGAAGGGCTGCGAAGAGAGGGGTTGCTTGACACATCGCTTATCGTTCTGTACGGTGACCACAGTGCCACGGGGCTGAAAAACATTCCTCTGCCGAAAAATGCCGGATCGTTTAAGAGAATGTGTACGAAAAAAGTGCCTCTTGTCTTTCGCACAAAAGAAACAGCCGCCGCACCGCGCGTGATTTTACGCAACGTCGGTCAAACAGACATTGCCCCAACCGCAGCGGCAATGACGGGGCTGGATATGCCGATAACATTCGGTAATAATCTTCTGTCCGACAAATCGCGCCAATTCATTGTCTTTCGCTCCGGAAACTTCATCAGCGACAACACATTTGTTGAACCTCAGCTAAAGCGGGCAAGAGATATAAAGACCGGCGCTAAAGTCAATTTCGCGCAATTTGACACAGACGCAGCGAAAGCACGCCAATCCCTCAGATACAACGATATGATATTGAAATTCAATTTAGTTGAAAAGATACTTTCCGCGCAGTCCGCAAAAGAACGTGACAAAGACGTAAAATCTCCGAACGGCAAGAGACCATGAAACCGACTTGCTTTGCCCATTTTGTAAAGTCGGCAAACTGTCGTTAGGTGTTGTGGATGTGGTGTGTTATGTTTTCGCACACCGCTGATTTATCGCACTAAATATATGCCCTCTTGTTGTGGGCAATGATTCATCGGTTTTCTATTCCACACCCAGCGCAAGCACGGCCGAACGTACATCTTCCTTTGTAAGTTTTCCCGCAGCGGAATCGCTCAATATCCTTTCAACCTCCGGAAGAATGCTGCACGCCTCCGCGATGAGCTTTGTCTTGAATATCTTTGAATGTGCCGTCTTATCAACGTGTGCCGTGTCATAAAAAAGCTCCTCAAAGAGCTTTTCGCCCGGGCGTATTCCGGTACAGACTATTTTTATATCCTTATCCGGTTCATAGCCATGCAAACGTATCAGAGTACGCGCCATATCGTAGATCTTTACGGGCTTTCCCATATCAAGAACAAACAACTCGCCGCCCCTGCCCATTGCACCGGCCTGAAGTACAAGGCTGACCGCCTCAGGAATAAGCATAAAGTACCGGGTCATCTCACGATGAGTTACAGTTACAGGGCCGCCTGACGCGATCTGGCGTTCAAACTTTGGGACAACGCTTCCGCGGCTGCCCAAAACATTTCCAAAGCGCACCGCCATATATTTTGTGCCGGGGTACTCTTTCTGCACAGAGAGCAGCAGCCTTTCGGCGGCACGTTTTGCTGCCCCCATCACGCTCGTCGGATGTACAGCCTTATCCGTTGAGATCATCACAAAACGCTCAACGCCATACTTTCCGGCAAGATCCGCGATATTCCATGTGCCGAATGAATTGACGCGAAGTGCCTCGCGCGGATTGTCCTCCATCAGCGGCACATGTTTATGTGCACCGGCGTGAAAGACGAGTTGAGGAGAAAATTTTTCAAAAACCATACGCATCGTATCTCTGTCCGCAACATCAGCTATAACCGGAACAACATCCGCATCTATCCCCTCATCGGTCATACCCTCAAGAAGGTTATAAATAGACTGTTCGCCGTGTCCGAGTGCTAT
>JAUNMU010000041.1:11490-13927 GCA_030531745.1 Synergistes sp.
TGCTCGCCGCTTGCGGACGGCATAGCGATAAGTACGGTATCTATAGAGTGATCTGCTATTGCATCGTGCAGAACTTCGCGTCCTCCCAATACCTTAAGTGAAGCTATCGTCATTCCGCGAAGTCCGGGATCATCGTCAATAAAGCCTATCGGCACAAAAGTGTTCGCCTTGCGGAGCAAATCACGCGCTATTGCCGTTCCTGCGTCTCCAGCGCCTACTATCAGAGCTCTGCCGGCAGTATGCTCACCGCCCTTGCGGTAAGCCTCTGTAAGTTTGAATGTAGCCCTCATACCCATCATAAAGATAAAGGCAAGCGGTGCGGCAATAAGAAGAGTAGAACGCGGCATAAATAAAGCGCGCACATACATATTCAAAATCACAAAGACAGAAATACCGACAAAATACCAACGCGCAAACGAAAAATATTCCTCAACACTCGCACGCTGCCAAAACACGGAGTAAATACGCCCCAAATAGAGGGCGGCAAGTATCGCAGACGAAAATACAGCAAGCGTCCCCCAAATATCCCCCGCATGGACAAGCAGCAGGAAAAAGAACGTGAGACGCATAGAATACCCGATAGCAAGCGCTGCCGCAATACACAGAAAATCACAGACAAAGACCCGTCTGTTTTTAGCACCCACCCAAAGAAAAAATCCTCTGATCTTATTAAATATCGTTTCCACGAAACAAAAACCTCCGTGATAAAGACTTATGCGCAGTCCACACGACATACAGCCGCCGAGAACATTCTACCACGAAAAATATTCTTTATCCGCACGAAAAATTTTACTGCGACAATATAATGGTGCGTATAATCAGCGGTTACCTACCACAGCTTTTTGTTCTTGATTGAAATATAATCAATAATGCCGGATGCTATACTTTTACAGAGCTTATCCATATACTTCGGTTGAGTCAGCTTTTCAGCCTCCTCACTATCTGTGATATAGCCTAACTCTATCAGTATAGACGGCATTGTGGTGTTGTGCAAAACATGGAATGCCCGCTGTCGGATCTTGCGAACCGTGAACCCGTCCAAACTCACGCGATCGTAAATTTGATCCAAACAAGCTGCGCTTTTTTTAATTCTCAGGCTGTTATCTGACTTATATACCTTCGTGATAAAAGTATCTTTATCTGCTTTTGTACACACAACAAGCGGAACATATTCCGAACTTTTACTGTCATCGGCATTGTTGATGTCCGTACTTACGTAAATATCCTCAGATACGTCATTTGAAGCAGGGCTGACATCTTGCGATACATCCGCTGAAGTTATTTTTTTTGTATCAGGCGTAACTGCCTTTTGTTGTTGAGCCAACTGTTCGGCGGAATAAGGGGAATCAATGAAAAATTCCATTCCCGAAGCTATTTTGGGATCTGGCATTGCATTGCAATGAATACTGACAAAGAGAGTTGCATGCAATTTATTTGCGAAAGCAGCACGGTCTTTCAGCTCCAAAGATTTATCCTTTGTCCGAGTGAACTTGACTTTGTATCCGCGGTTTTGCAAAACTTTTCCGATTTTTTTGACATACTGCAAATTGAGGTCTTTTTCAACCAATCCGTTAGCCATAGCTCCGTTAGCGTGACCGCCATGTCCTGCGTCCAAAACTATTATTACATTAGATCGTTGGATGGCAGATGCGGATTTTTTATTTTTCGCAGCCGCAGCTTCCGAAAGCTGTGGAGCTAATAAAGTGACAATACCCAATAGCAAAACGATCAATAACGAAATCTTCTTCATTTCTGTCATTACCTTCTTTCAGACAATATGCAGTGACCTCCGTATCGCAGATGCGCGGATCCGTCTATGAACTGCCGTGATACAAGGCAACGATGACTACCGCATACGTGCAATATGATACCACAGAATTTTTTTATCTCTATTCAACTAAAATATACAATATGTTATCACACATCTATGCTATAATCCACGCAGGCTGCTGCCTCCTAAGGAGGTGATTTTATGGCGGAATTGCTCTGCATGCTAAGGACACACTGATTAATTCGTGTTTGGCGGATAAACGCAAAAGCGTCTTCCGCTGATTAGATGTGCCAGCCGCTAAACAGTCAGGCCCCGACTGGGGCGGAGGCGTATATTCATACGTTGGAGCCACAGGCGCGGTCTGACTGTGACGCGGATGGTGCATATAATCAGTGGTTCCCTAATTATCTCCGTAGTCGCCGATATTATTGCCAAATATATTTGTGACCTGTGGGGCGGAGATAAGAGAAAATAGCAGCCCCCACAAAAACGAAGCCCCCTGTGCCACCAGGGGGCTTCTCTGATTCTTATGGCATCTCTGCATGCTATTAAATCCAATGTTTATTCTACTCCTTATTATTTCCTTGTCAAGGTTCCGTTCACGGCGGTGAGTTTAAGTTGTTATCACGTTTTTTCTAATTCCCCTATAGACAAAACCGATAAATG
>JAUNMU010000042.1 GCA_030531745.1 Synergistes sp.
ATGCGCCTTTGGCAGACAGATACTGTAACTTCTTCCTTGAGTAAAAAATGTATTTTTGGGTATTTTTTAACTCGCTTATTGACAAATTCAGAGCATGCTGTATTATCGTTCCGTATTATAGGTGTCTCGGCTTGTTTGCTGTTATGCGCTGAAGTATTAAAATTTCATGCCATCAATGGTTTTGGGAGGTCATAGAATATGAAGGCAGTTTGCGTTATATGTGAGGCAGAGGTCACACTTCCGGATGATTGCTGTGAGGGAGAGCTTGTTGTGTGCCCCGACTGCGGTACGGAGCTTGAAGTCGTTTCACTTGATCCGCTGAAAGTGGAAGAGGCACCGCAGGTTCAGGAAGACTGGGGAGAGTAGGGTGGCTTGCCTCCGTATTCTTTTCACACGTCTGCGCACCGAGGAGAAGTTGCTTAAGGAAGCGGCGGACCGTCTCGGAATCCCGTGTGTTATGCAGAATGTTACAGACACCGTATTTGGTGAAGGTGATCTTTTTTGCGGCACGGACGATGTTGTGCTTGCACGCTGTGTGTCGCACAATCAGAATGAGGGCGTAGCAAAGCTGCTTGAGATGCAGGGTGTTACTGTGGTCAATTCTTCGCGTGTAATGGAGGTCTGCGGCAACAAGTTGACAACCTCCGTTGTCCTTGCCGAGGCAGGGATTCCTCAGCCACGATTTCTCACAGCTTTTTCGCAGGAGGGGGCGTTGAGTGCCGTTGAGACTCTCGGCTATCCCGCAGTCTGCAAACCTGTTTCGGGAAGCTGGGGCAGGTTGCTTGCAAAGATAAACGACCGTGAGAGTGCAGAGGCTGTCTTTGAGCATAAATCTATGCTCGGAGCAATTCATAATACATTTTACATTCAGGAATATGTCAACAAAGGATCTTTTGATGTCCGCGCATTTGTCATAGCCGGCAAACCTGTGTGCGCCATTGCCCGAAGCAGCGAACACTGGATCACAAATACGGCGCGCGGCGGACATGCGTCAAATCTTCCTATTGATGATGAAATGCACGCTCTGCTTACTGCAGTTCACAAAGCTATAGGCGGAGAGTTCCTTGCAGTTGATGTTTTCAGGTCAAAAGATCGGTGGGTCATTAACGAGGTCAACGACGGCGGCGAGTTCAGAAACTCAATAGAGCCTACAGGCACCGATATTCCAGGGTTGGTCGTTAAGACGGCTTGGGAGAGAAGAAACGGCTGATATGTCAGACTTTGTGATTTTGATGGCGTCTATGTCAAAGAGTAAGTACAAGCGCGGAATGAAGCATCTGTACGATGTGTCGCGGTGTGGGGCGAAGCAGAGTAACATGATTTAATTTTCCGCGGCATATATGGTGAAAAGTGCAGCTCGCTCCCAACGTGAAGCGAGCTTTTTGTTTTGAAAGATTTTATGAGGAGAGATTTCAATGAGTGGAAAATTTTCCGTAACGATATGGGGTGCAACAGGATATGCAGGGGCTGAGCTTATGCGTATCATTGCGCGTCATCCGCACTTTGAGATTGCGGCTGCCGTATCGCGTTCAAAGGCAGGGACTTCTGTCGGGGCTGTACATCCGCATCTCAGACACGTTTACAACGCTCTGAATTTTATATCACCGGATGACGCGGCTGCGATAAAAACCGATGTTGCATTTCTTGCACTTCCCCACAGAGCATCTGCTGCCATAGCAGTAAAGCTCCTTGAAACCGGAGTTCGCGTTGTTGACCTTTCGGCTGATTTCCGTCTCAGAAGTGCCGGAGAATATAAAAATTGGTACGGCATAGATCATCCTGCGCCACAGTATCTTTCTCAGGCTGTTTACGGTCTTCCGGAACTGCACAGAGCCGAGATGCCGCAGGCACGCATAATATCGGGTGTAGGCTGTAACGCAACTGCCACCATTACTGCCCTGCTTCCCATAGCACGGGCAGGCCTCATTGAAGATGCGCGTATTGAGTGCCGAGTGGGGTCATCCGAAAGCGGCGCCGGGGCAGATGCCGGTTCCGCACATTCTGTGCGCGCACGCGCACTCCGCGTTGTTACTCCATTTGTTCACAGACACGCGGCAGAAGTTACACAGGAACTCGGTCTTGCGATCTCATCGTTTACTATGGGAGTTACGGCAGTTGAGCTTGTACGAGGAATTCAGTGTCTTGCCCATGTAACTCTTAAAGAAAAAGTGCGTGAGGCTGATCTGTGGAAACTTTACAGAGGCACATGGAATGAGGAGCCGTTTGTATCATTCACTCCGGCGAACCCGACGCATTTCAGGATTCCCGATCCGCGCTTTGTGATAGGAAGCAACCGTGTCCTTACCGGATTTATGCTTGCTGACGACGGCAAACGAATGATCGCTGCCTCTGCGATAGACAATCTGATAAAGGGTGCGGCGGGGTCTGCCGTGCAGTCTGCAAATATAATGTTCGGATTGAATGAGACTGATGGGCTTGATATGATGCCTATTTATCCGGCTTAGGAGGAAATAAGATGATAAGCGTTGTCAAAATCGGCGGTGCTGCGGGAAATGACACCGAACCGCTTATGAGAGAGATCGCGGCAAGATCTGCCGATGGTGAGCAATGGATCGTTGTACACGGAGCAAGCGGAGCTATGAATGAACTCTGTGCGCGTGAGGGTGTTGAAATACATATAGTGACAAGTCCCTCGGGTTACAGAAGCCGCTTTGTCGGCGAACGTGAACGTGTGCTGTTTTGCAGGGCGGCAGCTTTGTACGGAGATAAAATAGCAGCGGAGCTTGAAAAATACGGTGCAAAGCCGAGGCGTTTTGACCCTGAAAAGGATAATTACAATGAGGCTAAGAGAAAAGATTTTCTGCGTGAATCTGTCAACGGCAGAATAAGGATTCTGCGCGGAAATTACAGTGGCACCGTGACGAAGATCGCAAAAGAACCTCTTATCTCGGCACTGGATGATGGTTTTGTTCCTCTCGTTCCGCCGCTTGCATTGGACGGAGAACTTAAAATTTCGCTGAATGTGGACGGCGACAGGCTTGCAGCACAAATAGCCGGCGCGGTGGGTGCGGAACGTCTGATCATACTTTCAAATATTCCCGGGCTGATGAAGAATGCCGATGATTCCACGTCTCTTATTAAAAACGGCTCATTGGCAGATTGGGATATATTGGAGCATTATGCGTACGGAAATATGAAGCGCAAACTCACAGCATGCCGCGAAGCACTTGAGTTGGCCGTGCCTCACATATTTATAGCTGACGGACGCACGGAAAGTCCGATCGCAAATGCTTTACAGGGGAATTCAACATGTCTGGCGCGCTAAGCGGACTCTACGGCGGTCGCGGAATAGAGTTGCTCCGCGGAAACGGAATGTTTGTATTTGACGGAGACGGCAGGTGCTACATAGACTTTTTTAATGGTCATGGCGCATCACTCTTCGGACATTCAAATCCTGTACTTATTGATGTTCTGTACAAAGCTACCTACGGCGTATGGAGTCCGGGGGCGGGATACGAATGTGCTGCGCGTGAACATACGGCGGAAATACTTTCGCAGGAGATCGGCGGTGGAAGATCGTTTTTCTGCAACAGCGGCACAGAGGCTATAGAAGCGGCTTTGAAATTTGCGGTGGTATATCAAAAGGGCAGAAATGAGATAATCGCATGCCGCAGAGGTTTTCACGGACGCAGCTGCGGAGCTCTCGGTCTTACATTCAATCCAAAGTACAGGACGCCCTTTGCCGCAGTGATTCCCAATGTGAGACACTGTGCACCTGAAGATATACCATCAGCAGTCAGCAGAGATACAATAGCGGTATTTATAGAGCCTGTTCAGGGAGAGGGTGGTGTGTGGCCGCTGTCGGAAAGCTGCGGCGCAGCGATAACCGAAGCGTGCCGCAAAAACGGTGCCCTTCTTATTGCAGACGAAGTTCAAAGCGGCCTCGGACGCTGCGGCTCTTTTTTTGCATCGCGTCTTGTCGGTCTGTCACCTGATATGATCTGCCTTGCAAAGGGATTTGCCGGCGGATTGCCCGCGGGCGCTGTCGTATGGCGTGATTGTCTTGGCGATTTTCCTCCGCACACACATGGCTCAACGTATGGCGGAAATGCTCTTGTGATGCGTGTTGCAGAGGCTGCGCTCACTCTCATAAAGCAAGATGATTTAGCTGAGCATGCCGCACGTCTTGGTCAAATTCTCAGCAGCGCGATAACTGCAAAGAACATACCGGGCGTTGCGGATGTACGCGGCAAAGGGCTTTTGATAGGTATTGAGACAACGGTTGCGGCGCAGGATATTGTAAGGAAACTGCAAAAAAAAGGATTGCTTGCACTTACAGCAGGCCCTCGTGTCGTGCGTTTTCTCCCGTCCTTCGCCGTTACAGAAGATGCAGCTGAAACAGCGGCTGAAATATTAGCCGAAACAATGACAGAAATGACCATTTCAGGAGAAAATTCAAAATGAGACTGCCGGAATCTGTTTCTCTCCTTGTAGATATCGTAGCAATGCCGAGCCCGACACGCAAAGAGGCAGACGCCGCACGCATGATGGCAGACCGCCTTCCGCGTTTCGGCTGGGAGACGGCACACACTGACGGGGTAGGGTCTGTCGTTGCTTCACGCGGCAAAGGTGACAAGGAACTTGTTCTTTTAAGCCATATAGATACTGTCCCAGGCGGTCCCAAATTCAGCATAGATGAAGAAAAAATAGTGGGACGCGGTGCTGTTGACGCAAAAGGCCCATGCTGCGCACTTGCCGTAGGAGGCGGCGCCGTTTCCGTACCGGACGATTGGCGCATAACATTTGTTGCCGCAGTAGGCGAAGAGATAGATTCGCGCGGTGCGCGTTTTCGTATGCCTCTCCACGACCCTGCCGCTCTTGTGATAGGCGAACCAACCGGTTCGCAGGGGGTTGCGCTGTCGTACAGGGGAAGAATCTTATTTTCACTTACCGCCGAGGACAGCGGAGCCCACAGATCCGGAAGCCCCGGCCCCATGACCGATGTAGTTCAGGCCGCATCATCTATGATGCAGATAACCGAAAATATGGGCAAGGGTTATTCAATAGCCATTATGGAAATGGAAGGACATGAAGCCGGCAGCCGCAATGCTTCAATAACGATGGATCTGCGCACACCGATAGGCGCAGACAGAGATGAACTTAATACGATGCTTTCCGAAACTGCGGCAGCATTTAGTGTGAATCTTGAAATCGTTGAGTATGTTCCGCCGCATGAAGTACAAAAATCCGACCCCGTAATACGTGCATTTCGCACGGCGATACGCGAAGTGAGCGGAGAGCCGCCGCGTGTCCTTGCAAAGCAGGGAACGTGTGATTTTAATGTTCTCTCCGCGGCGTGGAAATGCCCGATGGGTGCTTACGGTCCCGGCGACTCAAGCTACGACCACAGCTCAAATGAACAAATACCCATAAAAGAATTTTTACGCGGTGTTGATGTCATAAAGAGCGCACTTCCGCGCATAATGGACGCGATATAGTGCCGCACGAAAAGCGGCGGCAAGGGTGCCGCCGCTTTATTTTCCGGTCATCTTAGGCATTACATCAATAACAAATAAAAAAATTACCAGTTCTTTGCCTGAATCTCAAAGAATGCCTGCGGATGATTGCAGACAGGGCATTTTTCAGGTGCCTTGTCCAGTTCAAATACTGCTCCGCAGTTGCGGCACTTCCAGAAAAGTTTGCCGTTCTTTGCAAAAACAGTACCATCTTCAATATTCTTGGCAAGTGCGCGATAACGCTTCTCATGCTCGGCTTCAACCTTTGCAATACCTTCAAACATTACGGCAATATCCTCAAAACCTTCTTCGCGCGCTTCCTTTGCCATACGCGGGTACATCTCTGTCCACTCGTCATTCTCGCCGTCAGCGGCGGCAAGAAGATTTGCAAGCGTGTTGCTTATCTGAGAAAGTGCCTTAAAGTGCAGTTTTGCATGCTCCTTCTCGTTATCCGCAGTCTCTTGGAATATGGCGGCTATCTGCTCATATCCCTCTTTCTTCGCAGCAGACGCAAAATACGTGTACTTGTTGCGTGCCTGTGATTCTCCGGCAAAAGCCTCCCAAAGATTTTTCTCTGTCTTACTTCCTTTAAGTTCCATGGTGACATATACCTCCCGAAAGATATTGTTTATATAGTGATTTTACACCAAAACCGAAAAAATACAAAATACACTTTCTCATAATATATGCTCGCGCCACTGAGTATATGCACCATAAGACAAACACGGCAGTTGCTTTGCGCTGATTATAATCAGCGGCTCTTTTGGTTGTCACGAAAAAAATGTGGATCCCTCGCGAATTTCGCTTTGAAAATTCGCGCAAAAAAACAAAAGTGATTTTTTGTAAAGAGTGCTTTTTTTATTTGTCAGAGAGGGATAATACTCTTATAATTAGTATCGCGGTCGTGTTGGTTAGGCGGTTTTGAAAAACATTTGAAAGGATGATACATAGATGTGCGGAATAATGGGATATGTCGGTGCAAGAGATATTACAAAGGTAATTCTTGATGGGCTTGCGAAGCATGAGTACAGAGGATACGATTCGGCCGGTATTGCCGTTGTAAAAGACAGAGAAATTCACGAGCTGCGCACTACGGGGCGCGTCTCTCAGCTTGCAAAGAAAGTTGCGGAGGAGCATTTCACGGGAGAATTCGGTATAGGTCACACGCGTTGGGCTACTCACGGCGGAGTGAGTGAAATGAACGCACACCCTCACGTTTCAAGCGACAACAGAGTTGTGCTTGTGCATAACGGGATCATTGAAAACGCACGCGAAATTCGCGCCGACCTTGAGGCGCACGGCATTAAATTCCACTCTGAAACGGACACGGAATCCGCTGTTCAGTATCTTGGCTACGTTTACGAGGGCGATCCGAAGGCTGCGATCGTCAAACTCACAAAACGTGTACGCGGAGCTTTCGCTTTGGTCATTATGTTCTATGATCGTCCGAACGAGATATGGGTTGCTCGCAAAGGATCTCCGCTTGTTGTCGGCCGCGCCGACGGTGAGGGTTTCTGTGCTTCGGATCCGACTGCTTTGCTTGAATATACACGCGATGTATGGTTCATGGATGACGATGAAATGGCTAAAATTACGAAAGAGGGCTGTATCTTCTACGATTTTCACGGCGATGCACACGAAAAGAAATCAATGCACCTTGATTGGGATGCCGCGATGGCAACAAGAGGGAGTTACCCTCACTTTATGCTGAAAGAAATTCACGAGCAGCCCGATGTAGTTGCACACACACTGCTTGGGCGTGTAGCCGATGGTGCGGTGGATCTTTCAAAGGAGCTTGATTGGAGCGAAGCGAAGATAAAAGGATGGAAAAAAATTCACTTCGTGGCGTGCGGCACATCGCACTATGCAACAGTGACGGCAGCGCGTATTATGGAGACCTTGGGAGATTTTGAGATACGCACCGAGGTCGCTTCCGAGTACAGATACAGAAACATTCCGATTGATAAAGATACACTTGCGATTTTCGTATCGCAGTCGGGTGAGACGGCAGACACACTGCACGCGGCACGTCTTGCAAAGTCGCGCGGCGCGGAGTGCCTGGTCATTACAAATGTCCGCGGTTCAACGATTCACCGCGAAGTCGGCAATGCCATAATAACGCCTGCGGGACCGGAAGTGGGCGTTGCCGCTACAAAGACATTCACGGCGCAGATAACCGCTCTTGTTCTGCTTGGGTTGTACCTTGCAAAGATGCGCGGCGAGCTTGATAAGGATACGGAACACCGTCTTGTAACGGCACTTATGGACATTCCGGGCAAACTTGCATCGGTGCTTGATAAGGAAAAAGATATTGAGATGCTTGCGCGAGACTTTGCCGACGCACGCGGATTCTTCTTCATAGGCCGCGGTCTTGCTTATCCGCCGGCATTGGAGGGGGCTCTCAAACTGAAAGAAATTTCATATCTGCACGCAGAGGCATATCCTGCCGGAGAGATGAAGCATGGTCCCATCGCACTGCTTGACAAGGAACTTCCCGTTGTTGCCCTCGTGCCGAAGAACGGTCTGTGGGAGAAAACGGTCTCAAATATTGAGGAATCAATGGCGCGCAAATCACCGATCATAGCAGTGGCTACCGAAGGTGATGATGAGATCGCAAACTACACCGACCACATAATATTCACGCCCGAGACGGAGCCTGAGTTGTTCCCGTTTATAGGCGTAGTGCCGCTTCAGCTCTTTGCGTACTACATTGCACGTCAGCGCGGCTGCGACATAGATATGCCGCGTAACCTCGCAAAGAGCGTGACTGTTGAATAACCGAAAAAGCCGGAAATTTTTGAAGAGATTATCCGATATTCTGCCTGACAATAAAAGACTTGCAGCAATCGCCGCCGCGGCCGCGCTCTTCTTTTCACTGCCGTTTGCCGCGTCGGCGGTAGCAAGATGTGAGATGCCGCTTGTTGCGGCATTTTGCTTTGATGAGCCATCCGAAATGCCGTGGCATTTTTCGGCATTTACGGGAATAGTCCGTACTTTCTTCCCCGATAACCTCACACATCCATTCATAGTGATGATAAACGGCAAGTCGCTGTCTGACAGACTTAAAGAGTTTTTCGGCTTAGGTGATGAGTACAACAAAGACGGATTGTTGAACAAAGACGCTCCGGGGACGTACACACTGTGAGTTCATATACATACATACTGCGCTGTTCCGATGGTACTCTTTACACGGGGTGGACAAATGACCTCAAACGCCGCATTGCGGCACACAACGCCGGAAACGGAGCTAAGTACACAAGATGCCGCCGTCCCGTTGAAATTTATCACTTTGAGACCTTTGACACAAAGGAAGAAGCCATGCGCAGGGAGTGCGAGATAAAAAAACTAACGCGCAAGCAAAAACTGGCGCTTAAACGATTGTAATTTACTATTGACGATCCGGTAAATACTTAAAGCCTTGTCGTTCTACGCAAAAGTGTGGCAGAGGTACAACAATGCAACACTCATCCGTCACTCTGCACTACGACTTCGCTGTCTGCATAATGACGGATGAGTGCTAAATATTCATAATTCTATCGTATTATCAACAGTGTCTCCTGCATAAGTTCCGGCACAGCATCACAGCACAATCTACCACTTCTGCAAGTCGTTGCGCTGCCGTGCTTTTGGATATTGCAGGAGACACTATATACTAAAATTTTCCGTTCTTTGCAGCTTCTTCTATTGCGACCGCAACTGCGACAGAGGCTCCGACCATCGGATTGTTGCCCATACCGATAAGCCCCATCATATCAACGTGAGCCGGAACAGACGAACTGCCGGCAAACTGCGCATCGCTGTGCATTCTGCCCATTGTATCTGTCATACCGTAGCTTGCCGGCCCCGCTGCCATATTGTCGGGGTGCAGCGTGCGGCCTGTACCGCCGCCGGACGCAACGGAGAAATATTTTTTGCCGTTTTCGTTGGCCCATTTCTTATAGGTACCTGCAACGGGGTGCTGGAAACGTGTCGGGTTTGTTGAGTTTCCTGTGATAGAGACATCCACACCCTCATGACGCATTATGGCGACGCCTTCATTTACATCGTTTGCACCGTAGCATTTTACCTTCGCTTTATCCCCATCGGAGAAGGGCTGTTCTTTTGTTATTGTAAGCTCACCCGTGTACTGATCGTAATTTGTCTCTACGAATGTGAAACCATTTATGCGCGAGATAATATATGCTGCATCTTTTCCGAGACCGTTGAGTATTACACGCAGCGGCTCTTTACGCACTTTGTTCGCGGTACGTGCTATTCCTATTGCGCCCTCTGCTGCCGCAAATGATTCGTGTCCGGCAAGGAAGCAGAAACATTTTGTGCTTTCTTCAAGCAGCATTGCCGCCAAATTACCGTGCCCCAAACCGACTTTACGCTGATCCGCAACGGAACCAGGGACACAGAAAGCCTGCAGCCCCTCGCCGATTTTCTCCGCGGCCTTTGCAGCACTCTTTGCCCCGCTCTTTATTGCGTTTGCCGCGCCAAGCGTGTATGCCCACACTGCATTGTCAAATGCTATCGGCTGTATTCCGCGGACAATGGCGGCAACGTCAACACCCTTTTCAAGGCAGAGTTCACGCGCTTCATCAAGCGATGTAAAGCCTTTTTCTGCAAGGAACTTTTCTATTTTATCTATTCTGCGGTCATAACCTTCAAAGTTTGCCATTAGAATTACCTCCTACTGCCTGCGTGGGTCAATTATCTTGTCCGCTTCTGCGTAGCGTCCGTAGGTACCGGTGAATTTTTCAAACGCCTCTTTCGGATCTGTCCCCTTGCGTATCGCTTCCATCATTTTACCAAGCGACACATAACGGTAGCCTATGATCTCGCCGTTTTTATCCAGTGCCTGATCAAGTACATAGCCCTCTGCCATTTCAAGGTAGCGCGGTCCCTTAAGAAGGGTGCTGTACATTGTCCCTATCTGCGAACGCAGCCCCTTACCAAGATCCTCAAGCCCTGCGCCTATCGTAAGCCCGTTGTCGGAGAATGCGCTCTGTGTTCTTCCGTAGGCGATCTGAAGGAAGAGTTCACGCATTGCGGTATTTATCGCATCGCACACAAGATCCGTATTCAGAGCTTCCAAAATTGTCTTTCCGGGCAAAATTTCCGATGCCATTGCAGCCGAATGTGTCATACCGGAGCAACCGAGTGTCTCAACAAGTGCTTCCTGAATAATTCCGCCCTTTACGTTCAGCGTGAGTTTGCATGCTCCCTGCTGCGGAGCGCACCAACCTATACCATGTGTAAAGCCGGATATGTCGCTTATCTGTTTTGATTCGATCCATTTCCCTTCTTCGGGAATTGGTGCCGGGCCGTGATTTGCGCCTTTGGCAACACAGACCATTTCTTCAACTTCACGTGAATACTCCATTATGAAGAGTTCCTCCTTGATTTATTTTTAGGTAATTCTTTAACTGCTTATACCAACGTGTTCTTTAATATCCCCATTCAAAATCGGGGCTGCCTGCTTCAATAAGACGCCGTTTCATATCTGCCGATATTCTGTCAAGTGCCTCTTTTGTTCTGCCCTCGCAGCGCGCCACAAGCGTCGGCTGTGTGTTTGATACACGCACAAGTCCCCAACCGTCCTTGTATATGATTCTCACACCGTCAACGGTTATTGTATCAAGCTTTTCAGCTAAAGCCCTCTCCTTCACTCGCTCAACGACTCCGAATTTAACATCATCCGGGCAGTCATAGCGATTTTCTATTGTTGAAGGATAAATCGGTATTTCGTTCATAAGCTCGGAAAGTTTTTTATCCGTACAGGACAAAATTCTTGCAAGGCGTCCCGTTGCATAAAACGCATCATCAAAGCCGAAAAACTCGTCCGCAAAGAACATGTGACCGGAGACCTCACCGGAAAAGAGTGCGTGTTCCTCGCGCATCTTTGCCTTCACAAGAGAATGTCCCGACTTCCACCAAAGAGGTCTGCCGCCGTGTGCCTCAACAACTTCGGGAAGTGCCATTGAACTTTTAACTTCGCATATTGCAACAGCGCCCGGGTTTTTATTGAGAATCTCTGTCCAGTACAAGGCCATAAGTCTATCGCCCCATATTACTTCGCCTTTGTCGTCAACTACGCCTATCCTGTCAGAATCTCCATCGTAGCCTGCACCGAAATCCGCACCTGTCTCCTTTACCTTTGCAATCAGCGCAGGGAGATTTTCACGCTTAGTCGGGTCGGGATGATGGTTTGGAAAATTCCCGTCCGGTGTACTGTAAAGTTCAACGACCTTACAGCCTATGCGGCGCAGAAACTCCGGAGCAAAGAGCCCGCCTGTTCCGTTACCCGCATCACATACAACTGTCGGTTTGCGGTCTCCCAACTTTATTTTTGATACAAGCATATCAATGTATTCTGACTTTATATCAAGCTCGGTGCAGCTTCCTTTAACTCCCGGCATGTCAAAATCATCCGATGAAGCCATTTTATAAATCGTCTGTATGTCATCGCCCCAAAGAGTTGTCTTATCATAAGCAACTTTCAGCCCGTTAAACTCTTTGGGGTTGTGACTGCCTGTCACCATTATACCGCCGCCAACGGGAAGGCGGTACAGACTCCAATAAAAGGTCGGAGTTGCGACAAGACCTATGTCGGTCACGTCAACGCCCGCCGCGTTAAGTCCGCGTATTGCGGCAGCCTTTATTCTCGGCGTTGAAAGCCGCGCATCGCCTCCGACCGAAGCTTTCGTTATCCCTCTGCGTGCAAGCCACGTCCCATACGCCCTACCGATAACATACACATTTTCATCGGTCAGTTCGCTCTCCGCCACGCCTCTTATATCATACTCACGAAAAATATGTGCAGGAACATTTGCCATTACAACTCCCCCTTATTGATGACCTACAGCCATGACACCCCGTATAGTCGCGACAGGTCCCAACATCATAGACGAGTGTATCGCGTTTTTATTGAAAGACGTAAGAAAAATTGACCTCAGACCAAGAGCCTGCGCTGCAAGATTAACATTCTGCGCCATTGCTCCGACGGCAAAATCACCATACCCATCACCCATAAAGTTGCCGTTTGAGACAAAGACAAGAAGACATGGTGCAGTCTTTGCAAAATCATCATTTACAGCGCGTGTCAACGTCCTTTTTTCATCGGACGCAACAAGAAGCGCGTGTTTGTCGTGATTATATACATATCCGCCCTCTTTCAGAATGACATATATTGTGACATTCGGCTGACGTCCCTTTACAAACGGTATCGTCCAACCGTCTGCGCCGTCGTTTTTGCCGGAAGCTGCCCAAAGTATCGTTGACAACTCGTTAAGCGTGAGCTTTTCCTTCGTAAAGTTAAGCTTCTCCGCCGATGTTCTGTTTGAAATCGCCGCAAGAACACTGCTGCCGGAGTTTTTGTCAGGCTCCGTCAGAACAATAGGTTCGGCAAACGCAGCTGATGCCGCGGAAATCGTAAGAGCAGCAACAATAAGTGACATTAACTTTCTCATATATATTCCTCCTGTATGTGTGTAAATATCAGCAACCCATTACGGCAATCCACACCACCTATAGTATAGGATATTTTGCACAAAAAAGACAGGATAACATTTTTTTATCGCAGAATAACGAGAAAATTATTATCAGTGTGCTGCTATGCGAAATTGCCTGTTCCTGTTTTTCTGCGAGCAAACAGCGGTCCCTCCTCGCCTATTTCGCCGGTCGGTATAAAACCTGCTTTGATCAAGACTTTTTGGGAAGCAATATTTGACGTTTCCGTTTCTGCCGTAATACACATTACACAGGGCTGCGCCAGTGCCCACTCTGTAATAGCAGATACCGCTTCCGTTGCATAACCGCAGCCACGATAATCTTTCGCAATGCCGTACCCGATTTCTGCAATTCCTTCCTCGGAAAGCCCTTTGAAACAAAGCTCTCCGATGTGGGTCCCGTCCTTCAATTCAATCATCCAAATCGCATACCACTCCAACATGTCAGGGTGCGACAGACAACCATCCAGCATCTCTGTGTAAGCCGCTTTCAAAACATCATCAGACTGCGCCGCAATGAACGCTGTCATCTGCTGATAAGACGCAGCATATAATTTTAATCGTTTTGTTTCTATCATGTCTCTCTCCATAAAATTAGAAAACCTCTCTTGCGGTCTATCTTTCTTCTCTGCTGTATGGCACGTTAATCCCTAACTTTCATTCTCGCACGTAACAGACAAGCCGAGTTTATCAAGAAGCTTTT
>JAUNMU010000131.1 GCA_030531745.1 Synergistes sp.
AACTTATGCAGAGCTAAGTGACGCAGCAAATCTCCGATTGCCGTAGCGGAACTTATGCGATGCACGGAAGAAGTTATGAAAATCAGAAGGTATGTTTAAGATGGGAAACAGAAAAAAGTTAATATCAATGTTCATGCTCGTAATTACGGCATTTATATGGGGAACGGCGTTTGTCGCTCAGGTTACGGGAATGGAAAGTATAGGTCCGTTGTCATTCTGCGCATTCAGAAATCTGATAGCCGCCGTAATAATGATACCATATACAATGCTTCTCAACAAAAGACGGTGTGAATTTCTTGAAGAAGACGGAACGGAAACAACTTGGAAAGGCTGTATGATCGGCGGCATAGTATGCGGCACGGTGCTGCTCGGAGGCACGACCCTCCAGCAGGTCGGTCTGCAATACACCACGGCCGGGAAAGCAGCCTTCATAACATCAATATACATTGTGCTTGTGACAATTTTCGGGATACTGCGCAGCGGCAGAATATCAAAGGCGACACTGTTTGCCGTGGCTATGAGTATGACAGGGCTTTACCTTATATCGGTAAAGGGCGGTCTCTCATTTGAACGCGGAGATCTGATAGTGTTTGCGGGAGCATTCTTTTGGGCAGGGCATATACTTGTGTGCGACAAATTCTCAAAATGCTGTGATCCACTGAAAATTTCGTGCATACAATATATGGTTGTATTCCTGCTCTCAGGGGTGCTTATGATGATGTACGAAGAACCGACTCTATCCGGAGTCGTTGCATCATGGCCTTCGCTCTTTTATGCCGGTTTCTTCTCAAGCTGCATAGCATATACCTTTCAAATGCTCTCGCAGAGATATGTTCCTCCGACAACGGCATCAATAATCATGAGCATGGAATCTATTTTTGCCGCATTTTCAGGTATGATCTTCCTCGGAGAAACGCTCACCGCAAGAGAATTTATCGGCTGCGTATTGGTCTTTGCTGCAACTGTCACTGCACAGCTGAATGAGATAAAGCGCGGATAGCAGATAAAAAGAAAACTCGGTCGTGTTCACAGTAAAAAGCAGCGAGGGTGTCCGTTGGTCATCCTCGCTGCTGTCAGTCTTACTTAAATCTTTTCTTTAGCTTCATACCGTATCTTTGGAAAGATGGCACTTCAAGCATTTCGGGGGATGGATTGCTGCGTGTGCTGCGTTCTGTGCTGTTTTCCGTCAAAACAAGCCATGAAGGGGTGTGAAAATCTGTGGGCTGAATATCATCTTTGGCGTTGTATGTAACCTCTGTCTCCTCAAGCTGTGATGAAGGTCTTTTATACAGCTTTGGTCTTTCCTCTGTGCGCTTTGGCGCGGTCTTGGAAACCGGCTGCTGCTCATTGAATTTGTCAAATCCTGCCGCTACTATCGTTACCTCAACATCGCTCTCAAGTGCGGAATCCTCAACGCAGCCCCATATAAACTGTGCATCTTCATCTATAACGCTCTCAACTATACCCGATGCGCTGCTTACATCGCGGATTGAAAGTTTGCCGTTGTGGATTATATTCATCAACACGCCCTTTGCTCCGTGCATGGAACACTCCATAAGAGGACTTTGCAGAGCCTGTTTAATTGCATCCTCAACACAGTTTTCGCCTTTTCCTCTGCCTATGCCCATCACCGAATGACCCGCGTTTTTCATTACGCTTCTGAGGTCAGCGAAGTCAACATTGACAAGTCCGGGACGAGTAACAAGATCCGTTACGCCCTGAACAGCCTGACGCAGAACTTCATCCGACATAGCAAACGAATCTATCAGCGTTGTGCTGTCTTGGGATAACTCAAGAAGTTTGTCGTTGGGTACAACTATGAGTGCGTCAACCTCGGGGAAGAGCTTTTGGATACCCTCTTGTGCATAACGCGCCCTGCGGCTCCCCTCAAATGCAAACGGCTTTGTAACAACTGCAACGGTGAGTATTCCCATCTCTTTAGCCGCACGCGCAATCACGGGGACTGCGCCTGTGCCTGTGCCGCCGCCCATACCGGCTGCAAGGTAGACCATATCGGCACCTTTGAGGTAGGATCTTATCTGCGGAAGAGACTCCTTCGCCGCTTGCTCTCCTATATCCGGCTTTGCTCCGGCGCCGAGACCTTTCGTTGTTTTTTCACCGAGCACAATCTTTTTAGTGCTCAGAGATCTTTCAAGGTCACGTGTGTCGGTATTCAACGCAATAACATCAACGCCGTTAAGCCCGTGCGAAATAATGTGATTGAGAGCGTTGCCTCCGCCGCCACCTATCGCAACGACTTTTATAGTATTTTTGAAAACAGTGTCTGAAACAGGTAGAATATCATCCGACACAGTTATAAGTGATTCTGTGCTGTCTATCTCTTTGTCAAAAAGATTCAAATTCTCTGCTGTGTTATTCAAACCATACACCCCCGTGTAAGCCGTAGTTAAACAGCCCTACGCACATTATAGCATAAAATGATGAAAAA
>JAUNMU010000043.1 GCA_030531745.1 Synergistes sp.
AGTTCAGCATTATGAGGTCGTTTATTGTTTCAAATGATGATGTGTTCCGCCAGTAAGATTTAATAGCCTTTCTGAACATTGCAGATGCAACGGAGTTCGGGTTGTACATGTGTCTTCCGTCTATGAGATAGCCGTTGTACCATGCCTTTATCGTCTCAAAGTCCATATTATATTTTTCACACAGGGCTTCAACTTCTTCTTTGGTGAAACCGAAGTATTTTGTGATAGGTGACGAATCAAGCATGGTGTATTCCATAAAGTTGTTTAATGCAGATTCGTTTTTTATCTTCTTTATGGGCAGTATTCCCGTTATGTAGCCCAACGCAAGGAAACTTCGCGACTCTTCGCTCTTAAAGAGTGAATGAAGAAATTGCAGATATTCGTGTACCATATCGGGTCTGTCCGGGTAGTTGCGCACGACACAGTCCCATTCGTCTATGATTATGACGAAAGGGGCGCCGGATTCTTGATATATGTGCAGCAGGATCTTGCCTATCGGAAGAGAGGCATCGGGAATGTCGGGATATTTTTCTTTCATTTCGCCGTATAAGCTCTCCGTTATCCTGTCAATGAGATTTCTATCTCTCAATAGGTCTGTACATGACGCAATATCCAAATGTATTACGTTATATTTGTTCAGGTGTTTTTCAAAATCAGACGATTTTGCTATTTCAAAGCGCGAAAAAAGTTCCCGAGAGTCGCTGCCTTTGCTGTAGTATGCGTCTATCATTCTTGCTGCCTGCGATTTGCCAAAGCGGCGTGCGTGGGAAACGGCTATGCATCTGTTTGGCGTCCCCAGACACTTATTCAGATGTTCAATCAGCCCTGTCTTGTCAACGTACATTTCGTAATTTGCATCATCGCTGAAACTTTTATTATCCGGATTAAAGCATCCCATTCTTTTCCCCTGCCTTTCGTATTCTTTTCCAATTATATACGACCGCAGTTCATTATGGCAATATACGAAAAAAACCAACGTGCCTTCCCCACAGGTGTACTCTCTGCGTCTTGCAATGTATTTTCCGATAACAAATCACAGCAGCAGCTTTTTTCGCTGTTTTACATTAGCGAAAAAAGCTGCTATTTTATTTTGAATACAAACGGTATCCTGACGCGAATCTTGCCTGCGGCGTTGAATTTCCAGCTCTTTGAGGCACGCACGGCTGCGGCGTCAAGGCGTTCGTAGCCGCTTGAATTTTCTGTTTCGGCAGTTTTTACGATTCCGTTTTCAAGTGTAACTATGACGGTGACTTTTCCCTCTTCTTTTCGTTTGCGCGAAAATGCGGGGTATTCGGGAAGTGTTTTATGGGTCACTTCCAATGCTTTCACATCGGTTATTTCTTCCGTTCCCGTGTCATCAGCCGGAGCCGTTCCGACGTTTGATACTGGTGTGCTTTGTGTATCGGCTGTTCCTTCATACGCCGCACCTGCCGCACCATCCTGCGCCGGACGCGCTGTGTCTGTGTCCGCAGGACGGACGGATATTTCCGGTTTGCGAACAATGCTGCGTTCCGTATCTTTTTTGACCGTTTTGTTTATTGGTCTCTGCGGCATATTTTTCTGCGATTCTGCCGTTTTTTGTGTATGCTGTCGGACGATTGCCGATACTTTTTTTTCTTTTTTCGGTGCGTAAACAAGCTTTACATTCATCACAGTCTCTTCGCTCGTTGATTTTTTTATCTCTTCATAGAATACCGCAAAGAGCATAATGTGAAGAAAGAGTGATATTGCAGCAGCCGCCCCCCATCTCTTCTGCCTTTCGGTGATGGTCATTCCGCAGCCTCTCCGGAAAGCATAAGCCCTGCATTTGCCACGCCCTGAGCCTTGAGCAGCGAAAGGATGCCTGCTATTTCGCCGTAAGGCACTTTTTCATCGCCCGCTATAAGCATTTCACGTGATTTTAATTCTGCCGCAATTTTTTTGAGTTCTTCTTTTGTTATCTCTCTGCCGTCCATGAATATTTTTTTTGTGCTGTCTATCGTGATTATGACAGCGCCTTGAGTGTCCGAGGACTGTCCCGTGCCGGAGGGAAGATCAACGTCAAGTTTGCCCTGCACGAATGATGCCGTGAGGACAAAGAATATTATCAGCATGAATAGGACATCTATGAGCGGTGTTATGTCTATATCCGCCATACGCCTGTTTTTTCGTCTCGTCATTTTTTTGTTCCTTCGGATTTTATGTTATGTTCGCGCAGCAGAAAATCGGAACCCATTTGAAGTTTTTCTTCTTCTCTGTCAATGCGCGATGAAAGCAGACCGTGGACAAAGATTGTAGGTATTGCAACGGCAAGCCCCGCAACCGTGGTGAACAGTGCCTTCCATATTCCGCCGGTTACCGCGGAGGCGCTGACCTGACCGCCTATGTGGAGCGAGTGGAACATTTCAACCATTCCGAGGACAGTGCCGAGCAATCCGAGGAGCGGCGCCGCTTTGCCGATTATTTCAAGTATGTAAAGATGTTTTCCCCAACGGTATATTTCATGCCGAACAAGTTGTTCAAGCATAAGTTTCATATCGTCACCGGATATTGACCAGTGCGCGAGGGCGCTTTTGAAGAGCCTGTGCATTGATGTATCTCCGCCTTCAACGATTTTCCACGCCCCTGAGAGATCCCCCTGTGACATAGCCTGTCCAAATTCTCTCTCAATTTTTACCGGATTTGCCGATGCTTTGATAAAGAATAGTATCCTCTCTGCCGCAACTGCGGCTGCCGCAAGTGAAAGCGATGCGATTATCCACATAAGCGCTCCGCCCTGTCTCATATACTCGTACATTTGTTATGCCCCCATATATTTTTTGATCGCGTTAAGCGATTTTTTATAATCTTCTTCAAATACTTCAAGTATCATAAGACGTTTTTTTCCGTCTTCGTTTGCCTTTGCCGTAACATCACGGAACAATGCCGCGTCAAAGCAGCTCATGTCAAGATGATCCGTACCGTCTTCCGAAACGCCGTGAATGTGAATGACGCGCGTAGTCGGCATGTAAAGGTTCATTTGTTCGGCAACATTGTGACCGTAGCGTACAAGATGACCTATGTCAAGACATATTGATATTCCGGTATCTTCCGTTATCGGATAAGCAATGCGAAAGTTGTAGTCAAGCGTCTCGGCACATATTTTTGTTTTGTCGGACGCAGCGGCAGCCAATCTTAAAACGGAAGCATGCGTCAACTCAGTCCAGCGCGTCATATTTCGGCTCGGATATTCTCCTAAGATCTCTCCGTCAAGGTGCAGTATATATCCGAAGGGATCAAGCGGCTCAAACAACTCCATCATGCGAATACATGAGTCCTCGCAGCGCCTTCGTTCTTCCGTATCCTCCGACCTGCATATATCACGGGGAAAATGCACGACGACTTCCATATCAAGATCCTTTTTTAGAGAGACAAGTTCGGAGATTTCGGCTTTATCCGGAATATTGCAGCCGTATTCACCGTCAAAGAGGACGAACATCATGCTGTCGGTCTCACGAGAAAGCTCACACATATTCTCGGCAAATGTTCCGGGGACGATCCAAGATGTTCCTCCGAGAAGAAGTTTTCCGAAGCAAATTCTATCCATCATCTTTCGCCTCTTACCAAAAGCCACAGGAAGAAAAGAGAGCCAAGACATGACGTTATTATCCCCACAGGCAGTTCGGTCGGCATCCACACGGTACGGGCCGCCACGTCACAGACCACAAGGAATGTACCTCCAAAGAGTGCGGAAGAGACAGCAAGCTCCCTATGTCCGCCATCAGTGAAATATCTGCATATATGCGGACACATAAGCCCGACAAAACCTATAGGACCGCAGAACGCGACATTCATACCGACAGCAAGAGAGACTGAGAAGAACAGCAGACGGCGCAGACGTGCAGCAGATACACCGCGGCTGGCGGCGATCTCCTCACCGCATACGAAGAGATCCAGCTGAGGCCCGGCAGCGTAGGCAATGATGAATATTATGACAAGAGCCGGAAGAGACGCGGCTGCGTAGGCAAATCCAACAGTCTGAAGCCCTCCCATCGTCCAGCGCATCATGCGAAACGTATCTATATACCCTCCGCCGTACTGAATTATCATATTAAGGCTGCCGAAGAGAAAATTCAGAGCCACTCCGGCAAGAAGCAGGGAGGAAGTTGAAAGCCCGCCGCGCCTTATGCTGCACGCGCTCCACAGCGCAGCTATTGCAGCGGCGGCACCTATGAACGCCGCAGCGGATATTCCCTGTATAACGCCGAACAAGGCAACGGCAATTCCCATACGGATATAGACGACTGCGCCAAACGCCGCTCCCATTGATACACCGAGCATATCGGGGGAGGCAAGCGGATTTCTGAATAATGCTTGAAATATCAGTCCACAGAGGGCAAGAGTAGCGCCTGAGATCCATCCCAAAGCGACACGCGGTATCCGCAGTTCCCATAGAATCTTTGACGCGCCGCCGTTTCCTATCACGACATCGGCAGAAAGTGTATGCGCACCGATAAAGGGAGCGCACACCAAAACCGCAGCGGAAATTATAAACAGGAAAAGTATCTTTTTATTCATGAAATCACCGTATCACTTTACAAATCCAAGCGGGACCGCATATTGGCGACAACCCTCGCTCTTTTCAAAAAACTTGAACTCAGTCTCGTAAATATCCGAAAGCGCGGACGATTTAAGCAGGTCATCCGCATAGCCATGCCACGCAACGGAGCCGTTTTTTACGGCAAGGATCTCGCGTGCGGAGTGCAGTGCGTGGTTAATATCATGTGTCACCATAACGATAGTTTTGCCTGATTTGTTTATGTTTTCAACAAGAGATACCATTTCAACCTGCTGCTTATAGTCAAGGAAGCTCGCAGGCTCGTCAAGGAACAGGATATCCGTCCCCTGTGCCAACGCCGCGGCAAGCAGAGCGCGCTGTCTCTCTCCTCCTGAAAGTGTATTTATGCGTCTTTCGGCAAAATCAGCAGCTCCGGCAAGTACAAGCGCATCATTTACCTCACGGCAGTTGTCATCGGCACCGCCGCTCAATACATGCTGCCACGGATAGCGCGACATCGCCGCAAAGTGGCGCACGGTAAACGTGAGCAGATCCGTTCCGCTCTGGTGCATCCACGCTATCTTCCTTGCTCTTTCGCGTTCACGCATCTTCACCATGTCACACCCATCAATAAGAACATGACCGGAAGAATAGCGTACAAGCCCTCCCGCACATTTCAAAAGCGTACTCTTACCCGCACCGTTTGGACCAATAACCGCAAGAAACGTGCCTTTTTCAGCCGAAAACGATATATCGCGCAAGATCTGCCGTCCGTCCACCGTATATGATAAATTTCTGACTTCAACCGCGCAACTCACCACTTCACCTCCGGATGTACAGCCTTCGCAAATTCGTATAAAATTTTACCAAGCCGTGGACCGGGACGCAGATACATCGTGCCTGCCAATACGGAGACCCGTCCGGCTGTCACAGCCTTCACAGAAACACTCTTTGCCCACTGATTTTTAAGAAAATTGCCGCCGAACACCTTATCCAAGTCAATATTCTCCATAGCATGGTAATAAGATCTATCACCCACAAGGTCAATTATCACATCGGGATCAAGCGAAACGATCCCCTCCTGTGATACTTTCGGATACGCAGCGGATACAGACGAAATAATATTTTTGCCGCCCGCTGCCTCTATGAGTTCATTGTAAAATGTTTTCTTTCCGGCGGCATAAACCACGGAGATCTTGGGCTCCGAAAGCTCGCGCGACACGGCAAGAAGCACTGTGCGAACAGGTCTGCCGCGTACCTTCGCACGCACATCCGCAACCTCCTGCTTCATCCGGGAGACAAGCGCAGCTGCTTTCTTCTCCTGCGAGCATAAACGCCCAAGCTCACATATTGAATCGTAAATCTCTGCCATACTCTTCTGGCGTACAATAACAAACGGAATACCAAGACGCGCAAGAGCAGAACAAAACTGCGCGTGCATATCCTGAATAACGAGCAGATCAGTCTCCCTGAGCAGAATATCCTCAAAATTGACTTGCGCATACTCGCCGACCTGAGGCTTTTTCCTCGCCTCCGGAGGATAATCGCAAAATTTTGTAACACCGACAATATTTTTCCCTTGACCGAGAGCATACAAAATTTCCGTCCCAACGGGTGAGAGCGATACGATCCTATGCGGTGCGGCAAAAGCGTCACGCGCAAAAAACGCGCACAATGCCACCGCAAAGATACCGCACAGCGCAAAATCAAGCACCCTCACGGCAAAATCTAATCTATCAGGCAGTACTCGCATCACTGACTCACCCCCACAGAAGAAAAATAAAACACACAAAAAAAAGAAGCCCCACGGGCTTCATTCAACACAAACCGGATGCAAAACGCCCGCGCATAACATCCTATCCTTTGCGCAGGTATCCTGACTTAAAACACAGTGGCGGGGCCGCTGCGGATTCACACCGCATTCCCCCACGCAAAGGGAACAATATCAAGTTGTCCACGCGGTGTATGATAACATAAAATTCACAGGAGAGCAAACACCGAGTGACGCCGCACACCATGCAGGCGACAAAAAAGCCGCGCCATTTTCGGTGCGGCAAGACGCCATTACGAAAGAATCGTCATATCGCTCAAAACAGTTGTCCGGGCAACTTCAATTTCTCCTTGTAAGGAAATGTCGCTTCATACGCTGCAAACCCTTCGGGATCTTCATCACATACAAAGTAGCCCTTGGGTGTGGAATACTCACCAGTAATTCCATTAAGGTATCCATGGATCAGTTCTTTGCAGAGAAAAAACGATGCGTCCTCACCATCGGGAAGACCGTGATAGCGTATGCCATAGTCAGACGCAAAGGTAAATCCGCTTTTTCCGTAAAACAGGATATTCCCTTCAAAGCAGACTGCGCCGCAGCCTAATTCCATTGCCTTTTTCAGAGAATATTCCAAAAGCATCTTCCCGTAGCCATGCCTTTTTAACTCCGGAGCAATACATATAGGCCCCATTGTCATAATGGGAACATCTCTGCCATCGTCAGCTTTGATATTCGCCCTCACAAAGATATTTTGACCAATCAGCATTCCGTCTTTCTCCATCACAAAATCAAGCTCAGGCACAAAATCAGGATCATTGCGCATACACTTTAACACATAGTGCTCCAAACAACCCGGACGATATACATTCCAAAAACTATTTCTGACAAGATTTTCTACCTCGCGAAAATCCTCTTTTTTCTCCAAACGAATCGTAATATTATTTTCGCTCATTGCTTCCTCCAAACTGCCACATTTTAACCGAATCCCATTGGCGGTTTTCACACAGGTACACTTTCATTTCTCCATCACAATTCAGATAATACATTCCAACCTACAACTATTTGTCATCTTCGCTCACAAGCCAATCGCAAGGCACAGACTGACGCTTCGCGTCATGCGGGAGGACTAATGAATATTTACGACTTTGTTGTGGGAGCAATGATCGGTATTTTCCAAAGGCTACGCTATGCCAAATTCAGCGAAAAATCTATCCCTTGCTGCCTCATCTTCCGATGCGGATAATGCGTCATCGGGGCACCCTGCTTTTAACAGACAACTGATCAAACGAGCAAGTTTTGATGCACCTCTTGCTTCACCTTCCGCTCTTGCATTTGCAAACATTCTTTTCAATACTTTATCCATGGGAATTCCCCCTTTGCGTTTTTCTTCTTCTGTGTATATGCTCACGGCATCGTGATACCTTATGCCGGATCAATTTTTATCGTTCTCCCAACAAGATCGTAAATATTTATCCGTCTCCCTGTGAGCGGCGTAGCCGACAACCTACCTGCTTGTGCCCTTTCAGGGTATACCTCGTAGTGGTAGACCCCAAAAGGGCATGGCTTTAGAATAATAAATCAGCAATACATAAAAGTAAAACGCACTACATCGCGTCCACAACGCGCCGTGACAGTTTTCGTTTTACCCAACTGCACACCGCGCACTCTTAAAGCCACTGGTTTCTCATATCAATTGTAACGCTGCATGAGATTTTTATTTTCTGCTAATTTTGCAGCCGCAACGCCCTGTAGCATAATCACCTCTTACGCTTCTTTCTTTTCGCAATGTGCGGCATTATGAAGCCCAATCCTATCAGGCAGGTCGGGACTAACATGTTCATGATGAGTTCAAATCTGTTTTTACTGTAAATTCCCATGACACAAGAAACGAAAGTAAGCAGGAAGCACCATCCTCCGACTGCTTTTCCGATCGTCGGATTTTTGATAAAGTGATATTCTGCCTGTAAATTTTCTTTACGAGCCAACGCTTTTAACGCTATATACGCCGCAAAGACCCACAAATATCTCATCGGCATGCAGACAGAATTGATCTTTACGAGCCAAATTACCAAATCGTTCATTTCGCCGATTCCGAAAACAGGAATAACGATCAAAATGCCGACGATGACTGCCACCATTTTGACGCCGTTGACATACACTCCATTCTCATTTTTTTTGAATAAATTTTCCGGTATATATCTTCTGTCCGCATTATCAAGCAGCATTTTAAGCGGGGCATCTATGGAGATTATGATGACTGTCAGCTGTGTGATAAATTCACATACAGCATAAACGATCATAAGAAGATCTCCCATCCCGTAGTGTCGTCCGAGCATTTGAAATGCGTAGTATCCGCCGTTCGTTATCAAGTCCTTTGGGATATTGTTTGAATCAAACATCATGCCCATAGCTATCGTTCCGAAAAGTGCGCTGACCGTTGTCATAATTGCCAACACGACCATTCCTATCGGAAAATCTTTGCCCGGGCTTCTCATCCGATTGACATACGGAGAGACTTTTTCACAGCCTCCGACCGCAAATATCAGTATTGACATACTGAGGAAGAATTGCAGATTTATTTCCGGCTTGTATGTACTCAGGCTCAGGCTTATATCGCCGAATGATGATCCGACGATCGCTTGGGAAACAAACATCATGACGATATACATCAATGACAGAATGAATGTTGCCGCCCCCGCAATGCCGGATATTTTTTTCAGGAAATCCATTCCGCGCAATGCCATCACAACGGCAAGCGCAAATATGGCAAGCGAAATTATCGCGATCAGGTAAGGCGGCATATTTTGTGCCCTGCCATCCTTAAAAAATGCCCATCCGCAGGCAATGATGATTTTGGACGGCTTCTGTGAAATATAGGGCATGTGTACCACCCAGTACATCCAACCGGCCATATACGCCGCCGCAGGTCCTATCGTTTTGCCGATCCACGCACTCACGCCGGCTCCCTCCGAAGAAAATGCCGAGCCGAGTTCCCCTACCATCAGAGAATATGGCACAAAATACAAGCCGAAGATGATGAGCCACGGAATTACAGCCCTTACGCCGCCATACACGGCAAATCCGTTGATTATGTTTCCAAAGCTCCAAACACCCGTAAACGCCATGAGTGCCAAATTATACCAAAGCAATTTCTTTTTTCCCGTCATATTCGGTTCCTCCGGTTCTGTTGTCCAGAACTTGTTTTTATACTGCTATATGATACTCCAAATGTGCGCGGAATATACGTCACGTTTGAGGAATAATAATTCTGTTAAGGATTCTGTTATTATTGGTGATAGATTCGCCAAAAAGCCGCCGAAATCGTGTGATTTCGGCGGCTTTCATGTTGACTTGGTTTAATCTGATGTGTATGGGAGCAACGCGATTATTCTTGCACGCTTGATGGCGCGTGTAAGCTGACGCTGGTGTTTCGCGCATGTACCCGTCACGCGGCGCGGTATTATTTTGCTGCGCTCTGTGATGTACCTTTTGAGTTTGTCTACTTCCTTGTAGTCAATGTGTTCAACTTTATCTACACAAAAATGACACACTTTTGGTCTGCGCTTGCGGCGCTTGCGGTTGAAGCTTCCGTTTTCCATTTGCAATTCCACCCCTTTTCCGCTAGAACGGTATTTCTGCATCTCTTGCCGAAGGATCTTCCCCGCCGCCTAAGCTCGTAAAGTCAAGCGGGAATGATTCTTCGTATCCTTCTTCGTTCCTGAGACTGAGATTTTCAAAATCGGTCTCCGGCACTGCGTCAGAGACAGGCTGCGGCGCACGCTGCTGATATGTCGGCTGTGCGCTGTATCCCTGCTGGTACGCGGGCTGAGCATCGCCCTCCCTGCGGGGGGAACCGAGCAACACGATGTTTTCCGCTACAACTTCCGTTATCCATCTGCGCTGTCCGGTCTTGATGTCGTCATAGCTCCTTACGGAGATGCGCCCTTCAACCATTATCTGACTGCCTTTCCTCACATAGCGTTCAAGAATGTCCGCCAAGGTACCCCATGCCGTCACCGGCACGAAGTCGGTCTGATCCACGATCTCACCTGTTGCCTTGTTTTTCCATCTGCGTCCGGTGGCAAGGGAGAACCTCGCCGCCTTCTGCTTGCTCGGCGTATAGCGAATATCGGGGTCGCGTGCGAGTCTGCCCAGCAAAATAACTTTGTTGAAATCTTTCGCCATCTGTTATTTTTCCTCCAGGTTTACCACCATGTGGCGCACAACATTCTGCCTCAGGCTGAGGAGACGCTCCATCTCCTTAACCTGCGCGGGGTCAAGCTTGAATGTGTAGAGAGTGTAGAAGCCCTCCAGCTCTTTTTCAATGGGATATGCAAAACGCTTCTTGCCCCAAAGGTCTATTTTTTCAACCTCTGCTCCCAATCCGCGCACGATCTCGGCTGTATCTTCCGCAACCGTTTTGTGGTCCTCAATATCAGCCTTGAAAATTACTACCATTTCGTAAGACCGCACGTTCTTCACCTCCTCCCTTTGGACTCTGGCTTCTCCTATGAGAAGCAGGGAAATACAATTTGTTATTGTAAATCAATCTCCGCTTTATTGCAAGCGGTCGTTTGATGTTACTTCAATATCGTATATCTTGTCTCCCGATGAAATAAGGTTAAAATGCTCGGTCGCAAGCCTTGATATGCCTTCGGGAGTACTGTAATAGTGTATGTCCTGTTTCAGTTTCTGCGTTTTGCGCTCTTCTTGAACAAGTTCGGTCATCTTGACATCCAAAATCTGCGAAAGCGAGTCAACTTTCCTCACCTCTTTGAAGAATGATGTGAGGATGATGGCTATTAAAAACGCAACTGTTGCCGTAAATACTACCCAACGCAGTTTAGGTGTGGTCATCAGTTATTTTCCGAAGATGCGCTACATTTTTTCTGGCGCCGAGACACCGAGGAGTCTAAGCGCATTTGCAAGAGTCACATGCGCGGCCTCCATGAGGAGTATGCGGCTCTTCATGAGCTTTTCTTCAACGCCGATTATGCGCTGTGCGTTGTAGAATGAATGGAATGCCTCTGCAAGCGCCGTGGTGTAGTAGACCAAACGATGAGGAGCATTTTCTAACGCAGCTTTTTTGACCTCTTCGGGGAAGCGTGCTATTTCTTTGGCAAGTGCCGTTTCTGTCGGGTCGGTGATCTGTGAAACGTCAAATTCGTCTGCCGAAGGAATTGCAACGCCGCGTCCCTCAAGTTCGCGCTCTATGCTGCAGATCCTTGCGTGAGCATATTGAATGTAAAAGACGGGGTTCTCCGATGATGCTTTTTTGGCAAGTTCAAGGTCAAAGTCCACTGTGCTGTCGCATCTGCGGAGTACGAAGAAAAGACGAGCCGCGTCTTTTCCTACTTCGTCCATTATTTCGCGCAATGTGACTATCGTGCCGGCGCGCTTTGACATCTGAACGGGTTTGCCGTCGCGCAGCAGATTTACCATCTGTATGAGCAGTACTTCAACTCCGTCATCGGGGAATCCGAAAGCTTTGTTGATCGATCTCAGGCGCGGCACATAGCCGTGGTGGTCTGCGCCCCATACATAAATATTCTTCAGGAAGCCTCTGTCATATTTATTTTTGAGGTACGCAACGTCTGATGTGAAATATGTCGGCACACCGTTTGAACGGATAAGGACACGATCCTTGTCGTCCCCGAAGAGCGTTGAGCGGAACCAAAGCGCACCTGCGTCCTCATAAGCGTAGTCACGCTCACGCAAAGCCCGCATCGCCGGCTCAATTTTATCTTCCGTGTAAAGGGATTTTTCGGAGAACCATACGTCAAACTTTACGCCGAAATCTTCAAGATCTTTCTTTATCATTTCAAGGACGATATGCCCCGTTTCACGCGAGAAGAGTTCTGCGGTTTCTTCAAGCGGTTTGTCGGCAAGTGTCGCTCCGTATTTGTCAATGAAGGTCTTTGCAATGTCCTCCATGTATTCTCCGCGGTATCCATCCTCCGGCATAGGGGCTTCATCGGCGCGTCCCAGTGCTTCAAAGTAGCGTGACTGTGCCGATTTGCCAAGAAGTTCCATTTGAAGTCCCGCATCGTTTACGTAATATTCGCGGCTGACATCGTATCCGGCGAAATCAAGCAGTGACGCGGTTATGTCGCCGACTGCCGCGCCGCGTCCGTGTCCCATGTGCAGCGGGCCTGTCGGGTTTGCGCTGACAAATTCAACCTGTACGCGCTTTCCCTCTCCCACATTGCTCCTGCCGTAGTCGGCACCTTTTGCCAGTGCCGCTGCCACTGTTTCCGTTATCCAGTCCGCAGCGAGTGTGAAGTTCATAAATCCCGGGCCTGCGACCTCAGCCTTCTTTATGATCTTTCCCTGCGGCAGCTTTGATATAAGCTCCTCCGCCAAATCACGCGGCTTAACTCCGAAAGGCTTTGCAAGCTGCATCGCCGCGTTTGTCGCCCAGTCTCCGTGACCTTCCTGCCTCGGACGTTCAAATTTAACTTCAAATCCTTCCGGGACTTGGTATCCTCTCTCTTCGGATACAGCCTTTACCGCGGCTGTGAGTGCGTCTTTAAGTTCGTCTGTGATGTTGCGCAATTTATATACACCTCTCAGGAAAAATTACGGAGCCACTGATTATATGCACCATCCGCGTCACAGTCAGACCGCGCCTGTGGCTCCAACGTATGAATATACGCCTGATGAACAAACTAAGTTCCGCTACGCAAATCAAAGATTTGCTGCGTCACTTATCCGC
>JAUNMU010000044.1 GCA_030531745.1 Synergistes sp.
TTTACGAATGTTGTTATATTATACTCCGACAGAGATAAAAATCAAAACCGTGGCTTTCATGGAATTTGACTGCTCTTGGGCATTTTATTTGTCCGTATATCTCGCGGCAAATGAGTACATCGGTACGGTGCGAAGTACCGATAGGCCGTAATTCAGATAAAACGGCAACCCTTCTTCGGTTGCCAAAAGCACAAGCGGCAAACCTTCCGCGTAAAGCAGTGCGCCTACGCAGTCAAGCAAAGCTGTCGCACAGCCGCGGCATCTTTCGTCCGGCAGGGTTGAAAAATAATAGAGGCCGTTGACAGTCTTTGAACGGTGTATCAGCGCGGTTGCGGCAAATCTTCCCCGCAGCGACAGTGCAAATGCGCGGTTTTGTGGGTGTACTGCAATGTCTGCGTAAAAATCGGCGGCTTCATTTTCTTCGCTGCTGAATGCTTTGCCTCCGAAACCGCGCCACACAGCTTCTCCCCATCTGTGTGCGTTGGCACTGTCAATGCAGACAAACGAAGAGCAGCCGCTTATGTGACCGAACATTTTGTCACGCGAAAGGTACATGGCGGTAAATGATGCGTGCCGTACCATTCCGGCATTTTGCATTAAACTCTCCGCGTCATTAAAAACAGGCACTTCAAAATCGGAATTTCTTCGCGCAAAGAACGAGACCGCGGCTGAAACATCGGAAAGCACAGCATTATCATCAAAGAGTGCGTAATTTTCATCAGCACACGAAAGGATGCTTGCCGCAGCAAACACTCCGCCGCTTTGCATAAGGCTGCCTCCGCGCACTTCGGTGAGCATCGCGGCAAACGATCTGAAATTTTCGTAAAATGAGTCAATGATAGTCACAACGTACAACGTTTCTTAATACAATTCTCTGTATATTTTAAGTACACGTCCTTCGTCAAGCGGCACGAAATTGTTTGACATAAGGCGTGTCTGTGTTTCCATTACCGCTTTTGTAAATGCTGCGATATCTTCCTCTGTCGTACCGTAGGCTCGCAATGGCTTTTTAGGCAGTATGCCGTTTAGGAGATTTTCAAGTTCGTTCCAGACATTTTCGTTTCCGCAGTTGAGCAGCGCGGCGATATATTTTATCATTATATCCATTTCACCGTCTGATCTTATCTCCATATAATTTTTCATTACGCCGGTGAATATCGCATAATTACTCTCCCCATGCGGAACGTGATATTTGCCGCCAAGCGGATAGCTGAGCGCGTGAACAGCCGCGCAGCCTGCATTCCCGAATGCTATGCCGGCAAATGTTGATGCCGTGAGAAACGAGTCAAGCAGAGATTTAAGCACACAGCGTCCGTCACGCATAATTTTTTGATAGTTTTTTATGATAGTCATTATTGCGTTGTATGAATAAAGCTTAGTGAACTCAGAGGCTTTAGGTGAAAGTGCCGATTCAACTGCGTGAACAAGTGCGTCTATTGAACTTGTGGCAAATACCTCAAAGGGAAGTTTCTCAAGAAGCTCCGGAATGAGTACCGCTTTGTCTGCAAACAGTGCCGGTGATACAAGTCCCATCTTTGTACCAAGTTTTGTCCGATTTATTATTGAGATATTTGTAACTTCACTTCCTGTGCCGCATGTCGTCGGGATTATGATAAATTCACAGGCTCGTGAAAGTGACGGCACATTCTCGTAAAGCGTGTCAAGAAAACGTCCCTGCGACACGGCAAGTGCCTTTGCGATGTCAATGACAGAGCCTCCGCCCACCGCAATGATGCGTTTATATTTTATATCCCTCATTGCATTGATTATGCCGTCAACCATTATGTCCGTAGGTTCGCCAAAACCGAAATCTTCAATGAAGAGCGCCGCAACAGGGAGCTTCTGCGGTTTGAAATATGTCTCGTATATCGGTTTTGCGGTGAATAAAAGATCATTCTCGCCAAGGCAAAATTCTTTCACAAATTCCGCGCACGTTGAAAACTTGTGTATTTCCGGCGCAAGTGATATTTGTTTCATCGTAGATCAGTCCTCCCGCGTAAGTTTTGCATAGTCCTTTGAACTTATATCCGCTGCTGCGAATGAATGTTCAATGAGCAATTCTATTATATCGTCTGCTTTGTACTGCATTGCTTTTGCCGCTATTTTTCTGAGGAGAGCGACGGGAGCGCGTTCGGCTATTTCACAGCACGCCTCACCTGTCTTTGTATGCCATCTGTTGTATATGTCAACAAGCCATGCACCCTCCGGCGAGATGTCGCGAAAATTGTGCATACCGTTCGTTTCGCCCTCTATCTCCTGTATCTCAATGCCGTGTTCGCTGCACCGGAGCATAAAATTACCGAATATCTCGTCCATCGGAACGGCAAGCATCGTTTGGGGCTTGTCAAGCAGCAATGAATATTCCGAGGACATAAACTTTTGCGCAAAGTCCCAAATATTCAATCTGCGGCGGCATGCGGCAGTGAAGATCGCTCTCATATATTCGCGCCGTATCTGCTCTAACGTCATTTTGGCAAGCTCGGATGCGCGTTTCTTATCATCAAGGTCGTACTGTGGGTAAATTTTATATGTTGAGTCAAGCATTTTGTTTTACAAACCCTTTATCTGAGGCATTTTCTGTTCCGCCGCCGCAACTACATCTTCTGCCGTTATCCTTTCGGCGTACTGCCCCATCGGAAGATTTATCTGTGCCGCAGATATTTCGTAGTGCAGCAGTTCAAGAGAGCGTGCAGGCTCCGAACGCAACGGGGAACAGAGCGCCGCAAGTTCCGCAGTTTTTTCTATTGCCTCTTTCGTCACAACTGTATTCGGGTATCTCACACGCGCTACTCTGTCTAATATCCGCACAAGCCTTTTGTGATCCGGCTCTTTAAGCTCAACGGATTGGAAACGACGCTCCATAGCCCTGTCTCTTGCGATATATTTTTGAAATTCTTCCGATGTTGTTGATATAAGCATACTTATCCCACCGCTTGTAATGTATGGTTTAAGTGTGTTGAGAAGGTTTGACGGGCCATCGTTTTCGGATAGTCTGTGTGCTTCGTCAACGTAAATTATCATATTGTGATATTCTGCTTCGTCAAGTATATGCTTAAAACGCAGATCTCGTTTTTTTCTGTCCTGAGAGATGAGGTCAATGTTAAGTTCAACAACGCGCCGACCGACAAGCCGCGTGTAGCGCCCTTCCTCAATAAGTGCCGCAAGTTTGCGCACAGTCGTCGTCTTGCCGCAGCCGGCCGGCCCGGTAAGCGCAACATTGTTCTGTTCCCGAGAGGCAAGCGCAACGGCAATTCTGTCAAGTGCCGCGTAATCTTCAAGTATCTGTTCTATCCCATCGGTACGTCCGTTAAGTTCTCTGCCGAATTTAGCACAAAGCGGCGGGAGCTTGCATATATTTATCATCACAGCGCATCTCCCTCTTCCGTGTACTCTTCGGAAAAAAGTGATTCAAGCGTCAGCTTTTCTTTTTTCTTTATACCCTGCGTTATCCACAAATCAGATTCTCCTGCCTTGTGCGGCACACGCACTCTTGATCGTATTTTTGGCTTCATTTCCGTTTCATGCAGCGACAAATAGCGTATATGTCCGTCACGTTCGCATATTCGCAGTTCCTCGTCCAAATCTTCCGGTCTGTATATCACGTCTGCTTCGGTGATATATGAATCAAATGCCTTCGTCAAGCGTTCCTCTTCGCTTGCGTGCCAAATTCTCTGTGTGCTTGACGAATAGAGTGTCTCTATAAGTTTATCTTCATCGGTACGGCTTTCAAGTGCAAGACGTGCAAAATTCCCGTAGCCAAATATGAAAGACAAGCAAGCGAAGTTCTGTCTGAATTTATCAAGGCAGTTCAGCACACCCCAGCGTTCAAGCTCCGGAATCACGATCTCGGCTTTTGTTCCCGTATTTTCCGCAGCCGCACCGACAGCAGCTATGAGCAGCGGAGCAAATCCTCTGTCCGCAGCTGTATTTCCGCTCGTTGCCACAAAGATAGGTCTGCCGGACGGTGCTTTCAGATATTCCCCTATCTTGAGTGTTAAAAGCGTGCGAAGACGCGGCGCGTTGTCCTCCGCCATTGCAAGAAACGAGCGAAAATCCGCAGTGCTTGCATCAGCCTGCATCTTTATGCAACGCTGTGTATTTGTGTTTTCTCCGTTTGTCAGAAGCAGATCCGCAAACGGAACAGGCGCATCATTATCTCCGTTTTTCTGAAAACGAAGCTCTTTTTCAAGTATATACTTTGCAAGAGCAAATTCCCTTGTGAGCGGCTCTCCTTTGCTTTCGCGCTCATTTATGCGGTACTTGTTGGGAAGTGTGTCGGTCTTGCCGTTTATTGTATTCATCATCAAAGTTTCAATAAATTTATGCTGACGGCAAAATATCGCAAATGTATTTACGGCAGTTATTACATTCAAAATATCATTGCTGTCGTTTCTGCCGCACGATAACGCCATATTGCTCAGAACATTTTTTGCCGTAACAAGCATATATGAGATCATTCTGTCGGTTGATAGCTTGCCCAAATCATCAAAAAATTTGTCATTGGCATCGCGTGAGCGTATCTCCTGATAGACTGCCTGTCTTATCGCGTATGCAATATTGCCGCACGTTCCGCCTATGCTTTCATTCATTATGAACGGCTCTGTCATATCGGGAATCACGGAAGTCTCGCTTGAGAAATCCACAAGGAGAGCATCACCTTCATATCTTTCATAGCGTTCACCGTTATGATCAAAGATAATGATGGCATTATCCGGATAAAGCTCATACCAGCTGCGAATCACAGCATCAACCGAAGCACGTTTGCGTGCGTTGTTTCCGAGCAGCAATGTATCCTGTCCGTAGATGTCCTTTGCGGTAAAGGTCGTTATATCTATCATTTAGAGCAGTTTCTCCATCTCGTCCAATGTCTCGGTAAATTGTTTTACAACGGCTTTGACAGGCTCCGGCGTACTCATATCAACACCGGCTCCGCGCAGAAGATTTATGGGATAATCCGAGCCGCCCTTGGTAAGGAATGAAAGGTACTTTTCAACAGCCGGATGCCCCTTTTCAAGGATAGCACCCGCAAGGGCTGTAGCTGCCGAAAAACCCGTTGCGTACTGGTACACATAGAACGGCGTGTAGAAATGCGGTATTCGCGCCCACTCCATCTTAAGAGCTTCATCAATGACAAGCGTCTTGCCGTAATATTTTCTGTTGAGGTCATACCACAATTCTTTCAGACCGTCCGGTGTCGTGTCGCCGCCGTCTGCGGCACGTTTGTGCACCTCACGCTCAAATGACGCAAACATCGTCTGACGGTAAACGGTCGTTCGTATATTTTCAAGTCTTCCGTTCAAAAGCGATAGCAGTTTCGCCCTGTCATCGGTATCCGAAATAAGACCGGAGAGGAAAAGGACTTCATTTGTCGTTGAAGCCACCTCAGCGGTAAAGATACAATAATCGGCTGTCGGGTACGGCTGATTTTTACGCGAACAGAAGCTGTGCATTGAGTGCCCCATCTCGTGTACAAGCGTCATAACATCATTTATCGTATTTGTATAATTCATGAATATGTACGGATGCGTAGCATAACTGCCCCATGAATACGCTCCGCTGCGCTTGCCCTTGTTGGGGAAAACGTCAGCCCAGCCTTCTTCAAGCCCTTTCTTAGTTTGCGCGATATATTCTTCTCCGAGCGGAGCAAGATAACGATACATCATCTCTTTTGCCGCACTCCACGGAATGTCGCGGAATGCCTCAGGCACAAGAGGTGCATACATATCGTAATAGTGCAGCTCCGATAGACCAAGAACCTTTTTGCGCATATCCATATATCTGTGCATCGGCTCAAGGTTGCTCTCAATCGTACCAACAAGGTTATCGTACACGGATACGGGGATATTATCCGCGTCAAGCGCTGCGGCAAGCGGAGAATCATACCTGCGGCATGACGAATTGAATTTTGCACTCTTCAGCATACCGTCAAAGGTTGCACCGAGAGTATTTTTCATATCATTATACGGAGTATAAAGAGAATCAAACGCAGCACGTCTCACATCACGATCTTCGGAACGCAGATATGTAACGGCACGCTCCTCCGACATTTCAACTTCGCTGCCATCTTTATCTTTAATAGACGGAAATTTCATATCGGCGTTGGTAAGCATTGAAAAGGCGTTATCGGCAACTCCCGCCATTTCTCCGGCGCGTGCCATAATCATCTCTTCGGCCTCGGTCAAAACGTGAGCTTTACGGCGCAGCAGTTCACGAATACCGAAAGCATGATCTTTCAGAAGAGAATCTTTAGCATATTCGCGCAGACGTTCTTCCGGCAGTGCCGTAAGCTCAGGTGTCACGAAGCTCGCCGCCGCAGAATATTCAACGCTCAGCGCTGCTATTCTGTTTGACGGCCCCTGCCACTTTGAATCCGCAGTATCCTCATGACTTTTCATATTGGCAAAGACAAACAATTTTTCAAGTCTGATCGCTATTTTGTCGTTAAGAGCAAAAAAGTAGGCAAGATTTTCCGCTCCGTCTCCGAGAGTTCCTCTGAACTTCCCTATCTCCGAAAGAGATTCTTTAACCTCGGAAAAATCCTTTTCCCACTCCGCGAGTGAAGAATATATGTCACAAAGCTTCCATTTGTATTCGTCCGGCAACTCGTTCCTGAGCGGCAGCTGCGCACTGCGCCCCAATGCAAGTTCTCTGCTCAATGCTGTTTTATCTGTCATCTCAAATCTTTCTCCTTAAATAAAAAGTCATTCTCTGCATTATCATCTCTGTCCGTAGATCCGCGCTGCATACGCAGCCTCTGTCCGCGCCTCTTCCTCCGTAAGAGCCACAGCCCCGCCCGCAAGTTGAGCCGTGAAAAATATCTTTGCGTATATTTCAAGCATTTCACAGCGGCTTGCAGCTTCTGCAAGCGTAGAGCCAACACAAAGCACACCGTGATTCGCAATGAGGACAGCCGAGCCGCCGGAAAGTGCAGCCGTGACGTTTGCGGCAAGCTCTTTCGTGCCTATCGGTGCATATAACGAAACAGGCACTGCCCCTCCGAATGTGACCGCCTGCCCGTCCGTAATCGGAGGAAGAGCGCGGCGAAGAGACGCCGCAGCTGTCGCGTATATTGAATGTGTATGCACTGCGGCGCACACATCAGCCCTTGCCCTGTATATCGCCGCGTGCATATTTTTTTCCACAGACGGTGTGCGCGTGCCCTCCAATATCTGTGCATCAAGCGTCAATTCAGGCAGATCCTCCGGTGTAAGCACGCTATAGTCCATCCCTGACGGAGTTATGATAAATCCGTCAGGTGTACGCACACTGAAATTCCCGGCTGTACCATATATCAATCCGCACTTCCGAAGCCTCTGCGCGCACGATATTATCTCGTTTCGTATGTCTTCGTATTTCACAGCATATTCGCCCGCATCATTCGTATTTTTCTTTCGCAAGACGCAGTGTGACAGGCATAAATACCAACGCCAATATTCCGGTGGCAAGCATTACATCGCCAACCGTCAGACCAACCGCGTAAATCACTCCGGCGAAGAGCGTTGCGGCAATCATACCGAGCGTTGTTATTATATTGAGCGCAGCTATTGTACGCGAAAGGTGCTGAGAGGGCGTAACTTTCTGCTGTATGGCATAAAGCGGAACACTGTAAAGCGCACCGCAGAATGAGAGCAAGAAGATCGTTGCTATTATGATATATGAAAACGGCATGCCGAAGAACTCTCCTATTCCAAAGAGCGTTGGCGCGTCCACAGGCGTATGCCCCTCTGCAAAAAGAGCAGCGCAGAATACAGATATTCCTATCAGACTGGGGAGCAGAGATCTTCCGCTGACACGACCGGAAAGAATCTTGCCGCACACCGAGGAACCTGCGACTGTGCCAAGCGAGAATACAACAAACAGGAACGTTGAAACATTCTGATCCCCGCCGATCATTATCTTAGTATAAAGAGGAATCTGAGCAAGCATAAGCGATCCTATGAAATAAAAGAACAGTATTCCCATCAGGCTGTACAATATCAGCCTATCTGCAAACGCAAACGAAACTATTTTCCATGTTGACCTTGCTATATTGGGATCTATACGCATATCGGGCGCGGCAGCTGGAGCCTCCGGCAGCGATCTGCTTGCCGCATATCCGCCAACGGCCGATATTATCGCAAGTACGCTCACTATCATCAATCCGCCGTCAAGCATCGTAAACACACCGCCGCATATCGTACCGACAAGTATCGCAACATTCGTACCGGCTGAGAGAACGCCGTTTCCCTCAACAAGCTCATCCTCATTAAGATATTGCGGCAGAACACTGAACTTCATAGGACCGTAAAACGTTGATTTTACACCCATCATGAAGAGCATAAACATTATCAGACCGGCCGACTTTGTAATAAACGAAGCTGCCATAAGAAAGACAAGCACGACCTCCGCAAGTCGGATCTTCTTCATAAGCGATGATTTTTCGTACTTCTCTGAAATCTCGCCCGCAAGCGAAGAAAAGACAAGAAAAGGCAGCACATAAATACCCATAGTAACGGTAACGAGCATAGATGTATCAATTCCATCTATCTTCGCCGTGCCGAATGTTATAAGCGTTACAAGAGCGCTCCTCAAAAGGCAATCGTCAAACGCACTTGCCGCCATTGAGATAAAATGCGGCGCAAAGCGTCTTGTAAACAGAAAATGTTTTCTTTCCGGCATCTCCTTCCTCTTCACTTCCCCACATCGTCAAGAAGCATATTGCGAGTATGCTCTGTCTTCACCCAGTTACCCTGATCCTTTGCCAAAAACGCAGCCTTAAAGAGAATGGGAATCCACGTAAGACCAAACCAAAAATATGCAAATGTATCCTTAACATATCTCAGCGTAAACTTCTTCTGATGGAACGAAGGCCCGGCTATCGCACATAACAGACAGAATGCGACTATTGAAATTATCGGCAAACCGAAGAAAAGTCCCCACTCCAATGCCGACTGAGGAATGTCCGATGAGGGATACAAAATCATATTATTCACAAGCGTAAACGCCATACCGCCCAGCATAATTATTATGCCAAGGCACGATTTTGCCGGCGCAAGAAGGTAAAGGAAAAGGTCAAGATATTGCAGACGGCGCGTCATAAAAAATGATTTAAGCGCCGCACGCCCGTACTGCCAAAATACCCAGTAATGTCCCTGCATCCAGCGCGTGCGCTGACGGCGCGAGACTGCAATATCCTGCGGTTTTTCATCGTAGATTATCGCATCGTTGTTCCAATGGACACGGCTGCCGGAGAGGATAATGATCGTTGACATCTCCAAATCTTCCGTAAGGCTCTGTAAATTCCATCCGATACGCTTCAGCGTTGCCATGCGTATGACAAGACCTGTGCCGCCAAGTGTACACGACAGTTTCCACAAACCGCGTGCATGCTGCCAAAAACGATTCGTGAACCAGTACGCAAGAGCGTAAGAGCGCGTCAGCCAGTTATCATCCGGATTTTTAACATCAAGGACACCCTGCAGAGCCTCCGCTTCGGGGTGCTGCTCCATATAATTGTTCATTGCCATAAGGAAATTTGTATCTGCAAGGTTGTCCGCGTCAAACATCGTAAGCGCATCAAAATCACTGAGCGGGATCTGAGTCAAAGCCCAACGCACATTCCACGTCTTGCCGTTATGCTCCTTGTCAAAGCGTTCAAGAGCAACAGCTCCGTTCTGCCGCACCAGTTCAGCCGTATTATCAGTACAGTTGTCACACGAAACATATACTTTATAGCAGTTCTTAGGATAATTTTGTCCCGCAAGGCTCTTAAGCAGCGGAATAATGACCGCAGACTCGTTGTGCGCGGGAACAAGGACGACAAACCTGCGGTAACGTTTGGCCTGAGGAGGCTTCTTCGCTCCCCAAAAGCCGCGGATACTTACGATTATCTGATATATCCCGTCGCACATCAGAAGAGTGAGCATTGAATAAAGGATAAACTGTATTATCCACCAACCCCACCAAATAGCCCAATAAAACAATTCCGTCTTGTCCATGACCTACACCTCTGCAAACATCATACGCAGACAATAATAATCTTTTACGCCTCATACTGCAACGGTTTATTTTCAAAAATCACGGGTCGTTTTACTTATTCTCTTTCGCATTCCCATCAAACAACGTAATGTCGGCGCATGGGCGTGCCGCTGCTATTCCGTTTTCAAGCAGCTTATTTATTATTTCAAGTCTGATGCTGCACGTTATAGCGTCTCTGATAGAATGTTCCGTGTCAATAAACACATGGATAAGAAATTCTGCCGTACCGTTTTTATACTCCGAAAGAAGCACCCTGTAAGTCGGTTTTTTGAGAACGTAGGAGCTTTCTTGAAGTACGGAACAGATTATCTCCCTTGCGCGGTCTATATTGTTTTCATCGGAGATCTCAATCCTTATCTGTTCTCTCACGATATAATTGTTCAAGGTGCTGTTCAGTATAGGAGCATCTATGACCCTGCTGTTCGGTATTATGAGGATCTCGCTTTCGTTACACCTCATAATAGTGTTGAAAAGAGATATTTCCTGAATGACACCCGCCTTGCCGTCAATGGAGATGGAGTCCCCTACACGCAGATTATTCTGGATAAGCAGCAGAACTCCGGAAAGAATATCGCCGATAGTCTTCTGTGCGCCGAAACCTACTGCGATAGCCACCGCACCTCCCACGAATGCAAAGGCGGTAAGCGGGATATGAAGCACCCAAAGAACGATAAGAAATGCGATGAGCATACCTATCAAAAATATCAAATACACAACGAGCCTTGCCACATTGTTGCGCACATGATTTTGACGAAAGCGTTTGCGCAGGAAAAACGTAATTATGCGCGTGATCACAAAGACTCCGACAAAGACGAGACACGCCTGTATGATCTTCAAAACGGTAATCGGGTAATCGTCAATGTGCCACACCTCTCTGTCAAGAATACTTACAAAATCATCACGAAGCAAAGCCCCCGTCTGCCTGTCTGCATTTGCCATATCATTTTCTTTTTGTATTTCGTTGGAAAGAATATCAATGTATTCATTGACCCCGTTATACATTATGATTATGTGTCCGTAACGCGCTATTCTCTCGGACATTTCACTGTATAGTCTGTTGCGCACCGCAACATCTTCGGGCGTAACGACCCACAAATTGCCGTTGTTGACATCGTTCACATCCTGATAGGTCTGACGCACTTCATCAAGCTGAGTCCTGAGATACCTTTCGCCCTGCTTACATCTCTCCGACATATTTTTTATAAATTCCGCCGCTGCTTCTCTGTCAGCCATGCCTATATGCTCAGAATCATTATGAAGAATATCGCCGATATTTCTAAGCATCATACGCACACCCATCCAAAGATCCTTCATCTCTATCAACGAAAGAATCTCCGTCTTTATATGCTTCTTCTCTGTTGCCGTGCAATAGCGCTGAAACTTGCGCGTCTGTGCGTGTGAACTCTCGGTCTGCGAAAGCTCCCTATACCTTACGTTAAGCTTGTCTATCTCCCTGTCAATTTCGGCGATACTCTTTGCAACGATATTATCAAAGACAGCATAATCTATCTCCGTCTTGCCCATAATTTCGCGGACATTCTTTATGATGGGATCAATGGCTGTAATTTTATCCTTTATGCTTGACACAAGAGAAGAATGTGCGTTTACCTGTGCATCCAAATACTGAGCCTCCGCATAACAGCGTTCAAGCTGACTCTGGCATATTATGATCTTCAATTTATACTTCACCCTGTCCGTAGGTGAATTGTCATAACGCTCAAGCAGTTTGCGATACTCCTCTTCCAAACTGTTCTTCGCAACGGCGAGCTCACCTGCGTACCTATTGGCGTCCGCTATCATTGAACCGATATTTTCCAACCATCCTTTGTAATAATTGAAGTGCTGAATAAGATCAAAGTAATACTCAAAAGTATATGGAGGCTTGACCTGTATCAAATTGGCAAGTTTTTCATCATCATACAGATCCGAGTTGTCGTTATTCATTGTTGCCAGCAGATAATGGTGCGAAGTATATACGCCGTCAAGATAAGAAAGCGTGGTTTCATACCTCAAAATTTCCGACAGAGGCATATTGTACTGCTTTGAAAGCGCCGTCTCCACCTCATTAACACGCTTAAGCTCATCCCTGACCTCAATCGCACGTTTAATGAGATTCGTCTGATAGCTTGCGATCGTTTCATTAAGCTGTTCAAGACTTGACTCCGCATAAAGCACCGTCGGCGACGATATAACAAGCAACGATACAAACAATAATGTTATTACCTTATTGATCACAGTAAACTCCCCCCAACGTAACACATCCGACTGCCTGATTTTAATATAAAATTTAACATTCTTCAACGACAAGGGAAAGACTGATATTGCTCCCCCAACAAAAATCGTGGATATTCACTTGTCTTCCTGCGGGACGCGAAGAATTCAATCGTGAATATTCATCCGTCTTCCTGCGGGACATTGCGCGAAAACGACGGCAATCTCCGTCTCCCTGCGAGACATTGCGCGAAAACGACGGCAATCTCCGTCTCCCTGCGGGCGGCGTAGCCGCAGCCTGTGCCCCCTGTGGGTACGCAGAACCCAGCGGCTTTAGGACGATAAATCGACAACGTACGAAAACATAACGCCCCACACCGCATCCACAACGCCTAACGATGGTTTTCGTTTTACCCCACTGTACGCCGCGCGTCCTTGAAGCCGCTGGGTTCTGCGCCTCCGCTTCGCTTGCGCGCGAAAATGACAAAGATTCAAGTA
>JAUNMU010000132.1 GCA_030531745.1 Synergistes sp.
GGAGGTTATGCCATGAATATAAAGATTGCATTCAGGGTCGCGGCGTCATTTTTGATATTGCTGCTTACGTTTTCGTCTGCGGAGAGTGCGACATATTCGCCTAAAAACAGCGACCTGCGGCAACATACTAAGGAATGGGGATTTCCTCATAAAAACGGCGTAGTTTTGGTGCTTTGCGGCGGCGGAATGAAAGGCCTTTCGCATGTCGGCGTCATTGAAGTCCTTGAACGCGAAAATATTCCTATCGCTGCCATTGTGGGTACGAGTATGGGAGCGATCATCGGCGGCTTCTACGCGACCGGACGTACAGCAGATGAACTTAAACAGATCATTCATAATACCGATTTCATAAAACTGCTCTCGGAGGGGGGCAATGTTGACCTTGCCAATAAATACAACAAACCGGCAAAGCCGAGAGAACTCCTTCTTTCATACACTGCAGACAGCAATAGGGAAGTCTCGGATCAGCTGGGACTTATGCCGACAAAAAATCTTTACGCATATCTCAATGAAATGACATCAAACACATCTGTCACCGACTTCAACAGTTTGCCGATACCGTTTGCCGCGGTTGCGACAAATCTGCTGAACGGCGAAGAGGTCATAATGCGTGACGGCAACCTTGCCTCTGCATTGCGCGCATCAATGTCACTGCCTGTCATATTTGAGCCGTGGGAAAGAGACGGTAAACTGCTTGTTGACGGTGGGCTTTCGGCAAACCTTCCCGTATTGGAAGCAAAAAAATTATTCCCCGGACATCCCGTAGTTGCGATAAATCTATCTCCGGAGGATATCACGGTCACCCCAAAATCCCTTAAAACCTTTCTTGACGTTGCGGCGCAGTCACTTCAAATCCTTATGGTTGATAACATAAGAAAAAATACCGATGCGGCAGACGTTGTTATAGCACCGGATCTGAAAGGATTTACAACTCTTACGATGGGCTTTAATGATGAAATATTGGACAGAGGCAGAGAGGCTGCGGAAGAAAAGATTGACGAGATTCGCGCTCTTGTATCCGCTGATATTGCGGTGTGTTCGCATAACTATGAAATGCCGTACGAACCGCCAAAAACACCCGTGGTTGCCGAAGTGCGCTTTGAAGGGGTAAGCGACAAGGCGGCTGCATTTTACAGCAAGTTTTACAGAGATTGGATAGGCAGACGGCTTGATATGAAAGCAGTTGCAGAGGCAGTTCGCTACATGAATGCGCGTGATGACATCCGATCTGTTGACAGCAGAACGGAACGCCTCGCAGACGGCAGAGTTGCTGTAATATTCAGCGTTGCCAGATACTCAAAATATGAATTTGGGCTTGACGGTTTTGCAAGCAATCTCAGCTGGAACAGTTGGGTCGCGCTTTCGGGAACTGCGCGCAGCCTTCTCATTGAGGGTGACAGCCTCACGCTTGAAGGACGCATCGGGACAAACATAAATGCTATGATGAGATACTTTACGCCGCTTACGGGGCACAGTACGCAGTTAGGTCTGTCATTGTACGGACGAAGGGAATCATTTGAAGCGGCGAACTTCAATAAATACGGTACTGTTACCGAGATTGAGCGTTACGCCGGAAAACTTGCTTGGTACAAAGATTTTGACAACGGTACGCGTGTTGGTGTAGGGTACGCCGGAATGCAGTCATACGTGATCGGAGACGCAGACGAATTTATTCACGGACCGTACCTCTATTTCTCCCTCAATGTGCTTGACGACCAGCTTATGCCGAGAAAGGGCGTAACACTGATGAGTGATATATGGTACGTTACGAATCACAATATTGTATCTACAACGCGTTTCCGTGCATATCTGCCGCTCTTTAAGAATGGTTCGCTCACATTTGGCGGAGGGCTTCATACAGGAGATGCTGACAACCCCACAACTGCGGTATCTCTTGGACAGCATCAGGAACTTTACAGCCTTGGGCAGCACCCGCTGCTTGCTGATCAGGCATATTGGCTGCATCTCGGATACGAGCGCGAGATCATGCGTTCATGGTGGGGCGGTGTGAATGTGGAGATCTTCGGAAATTACGGCGAAACTCTGAACAACTGGAGCCGTGATATGCATCGCTGGGAAGCCGGTCTCGCGTTTTCATTACCGACCAACACATTCCGCGGCAAACTGCTGTTTGTCTATGACAGCGAAGGCGGCTTCACAATAGGATACACGATAGGTGTGCCAAATTTCTGGGCAGGTCCGCTGCCGTAACGTTGGGAACGATACCGTTGCGGCTCAGGCTGTTGTGTTACGGTTGTTGACTGCGCTTTGCCTTCGCAGCAGACAATAAAAATCTGTTTTTGT
>JAUNMU010000133.1 GCA_030531745.1 Synergistes sp.
TTATTTCTTGCTCTTGCATTGGCTTCACGCTCGGTATTGAGTTCCGCCTGCAAAAGCTCGTATAGGTGTGGGGATTTTTCCATAATCTTTTCGGCTCGCTTCACTTTTTCACGAAGCGGGCGTATTTTTTCGGTGATTGCTGAACGCTCGTCCTTTGCGGCTTGTACCTCTTCGGGCGTGTGAGCACGGCGACGGGTGTTGTCAGCTTTTGAGCGCTCGGTTTCCAAAACGGCAATTTCTGCTTTCGTATCGGATATGCGCTGCTCCAACTGCGGAATCGTGTGGATTTCCTCCCGCTGCAGAAAACGGTAGTCACTGACGTACTGCTCGATATTTCTTGCCTCGTGCCGTAAATCCGGTGACAGCAGATCTTCCGCCATCTGCAAAACGGTAATAAGGATAAGGAACAAGGTGTCTACCAAAACGGTTACGGTGTCGTAGCTGTGTTCGATGGTAAACTCCAAGCGGCTCACTTCATCCTCCAAAGCCGTGGTACGCCATTTCTGTATCCGCTGGGAGAGGACTGCATAGAACTCTACGCCCTTATCCCAGTTCGTATTGATGCGCTCGTCTAATACCTCTCTTGAATAACCGAGACTGTCCAGACGGATCGGGCGTTTCCATCCGGGAGCAGTGATAGTAGCGTGAGCGTAATACTCATTGGTGCGCCCGAAGGTGTAGCCGAGTGCTTCCATCTGATACTTAAAATCTTGACGGGAGCCGCAGGTTGGGAGAACATACTCGATATCCTGCCGCAGCATATCCCGATGGGTCATACCGCCCTGCTTCTTGTACCAGTAAGCACCACGACTCTGACCTTTCCAAAAGCTCGCATCCTTTAACACGGATTTTCCGTATTCCAGGCAGACCTGATCGGATATTTCCCTTAGCCGGATATGATCCTTCTGATGATTGCCGAACTTGCTTCCATCCTTGAAGGAAACGCTGTTGACAACAAAATGACAGTGCAGGTTATCCGTATTCAGATGAACGGTGACGAGCACCTGAAATTTATCACCCCACATCCGGTAGGCAGTTTCTCTGCCGATGGCAAGTGCTTCCTCCGGCGTGACCTCTCCTGTCTGAAAGCTCTGATACCCGTGATACGCTACGTTCCCGCCGAGTTTTCCATAGCGGCGTTTGACAGCCATCATCGCTTGGTACGCTCTCTGTTTCGGACAGTTGATAGCATCAACATAAATCTGCTGATCGGTCTTTTCATCGTTCCCGGCATAGGTGAGTGTGGCGTACAGATCACGGTCGAGATATTTCTGCGCCGTTGTTTTATCGGGATTGTCCGCATAATCCAGTACATCCTTTAATCGGCACTTGACGGGCCATAGTCCGGTGGTTGCCATTGCGTCACCTCCTCCCGTATCTCAGCGACTGACTGCTTGTGGTCATCAATCAGCTCGGCGTAGATTTCATCGAACAATTTCAATGCCGCCGCTTCCAGTTTGGGTGTCAGTTCCTTATTGAGCAGGTCGCATAAATCCTTGTGGAAATGATAAAAGGCGTCCGGCTGAACCGCTTTAGGTTCATAGCCGAGCGCCCTTCTTAAAATATATTCGCCTTGCCGCATTCCGCAGAGTGCGGCATTCTTCTTGATCTTTCTTTTCTGCGCTTCCGTTGCTTCAAAGAAGATCCCGTTCTTTGATTTTTTACTGCCCATTTTTCAATCCTCCTTTGCTATGGGGTGTTAGGGGCTTGCCCCTAAAGAACGAGCCGATGAAGGTCGGCTCTGAACCGGAAAAAATATATATTTTTTCCCTGCTTGATACGGTGTGAGACGCATCCCCGCAGGGATAAATCCCAACGGTGTCTATGCGTCCACACCATTCGTTAGTGCGTATCTTTCGTTTTGTGTCATAGTGGCTCAGATATTCCGTAACGATTCCGTGTTTGAGCCGAAAACAGCGGCTTTTGGCTCAGAAGAAAGCAGACAGGTCGGAGAGGACGTTTTCGTCGTTCTCCGCCTGCTGTTCCTCCGTCAGTTCCGTGTCTGCCGTCGCAAATTCCATCGGAGCCGGAGCGACAAAGGAAACCTCTGACAGTTCCTCCCGAAACACCTTCCGAACATCATCGAGCGTGAAATCCCGGTCGCCGGTTTGGCGTTCCATAAAAGAAATAACCGCCTCAACAATGAAGCGGTTTCGGGATTTACCTTTCTCATTATTCAGTTCGCTAAGATATTCGGCAGCACGGCGCTGGGCTTCATCGTCCAGATCAAAGCGCACGTTCAGTCGGTAGTGATTGCTCATTGTCTCTCATCCGC
>JAUNMU010000045.1 GCA_030531745.1 Synergistes sp.
CAGCGCATTACGAGAGTTTTCATTTTACCCCACTGCACACCGCGCGTCCTTAAAGACGCGGGATTCTGCGCCTCCGCTTCGCTACGCGCAGAATGACAAGTATTCAAGTATCTATTGGATCATCAATATTGTCTGAAAATTGATTTCCGTGTAAGGAATACGAAAATCAATCGCAAATCAATTTTCTGCTTTTGCCGAGATTTCGCAAATTGTTTCACCCATTTTATTATTACTTGCCCGATAAAATCATGAAAATATCTTTTTTGTGATAGAATAACCTTCGGGATTGTGTATGCGATCAAGACGATTGGAGAAAATAATATGAGAATATGTTCAAACACAGGGGACAGAATTAAAATAAGCATTAAGGATCTCGGAGATTTTTTCTGTGACAGAGGGACTATGGCAAGCGAGATTCTCCAAGACGATTATCTGAAAACAAAATTGCCGGATAGGAACAATGTCATTGTCTGCCGCGTTAATAATCAGCAGAGGCCGCTTTCATGGAAGATCGTTGTGGATTCAACGATAGAGTTTATAACGATTGACTCACTTGAGGGGCTTGATGCGTACCAAAAAACACTTATTCTTATGCTTACATCCGCCGCAATGAAAGCAAGCGGCGTAAGGCTGAGATTTACTCAGGCTGTTAAGTCCGCGCAATATTTCAAGGGTGTGGAAAAAGAAATCACGTCGGAGGTATTCGGCAAGATAAAGGACGAAATGCGCAGAATGGTGCGCGACCATGAACCTATATCCCGCAGCGTCTTTTCGCTTGACGAAGCAGCCGATGTTATGGAGCGTCAGGGGTACGTCAGAAAGGCGGATATTATACGGCGGATTGATAAAGATCCGATAATACTTTACAGCATTTGCGACATTCACGATTTCTTCGGAGGCACTGCGCTTGCGACAAATGCGGCAGATGTGCCGGTCTTTGACCTTCGTCTCTTCAAGGGCGGAATATTTTTGTTGCCGCCGGACATAAACTCTCTTTCTCAGCCCGTTGAATATGATATTTCAAAGAATACGTTTAATATCATAGACAAACATACGCAGTGGCTTGACACCATGAAGATCAACACAATGCCGCAGATAGCGGACAAGATCATTGAGGGCGGCACGAGAGACCTGATTTTGACGTGCGAAGCAACGCACTCCTATATGCTTTCGGAGATCGTAAGAAAGATCAAAGACAGACCGTCTTTGAGACTGCTCTGCATGGCAGGTCCTTCATCATCGGGCAAGACGACCACGTCACACCGGATACGTATTCAGTTACGCACTGCCGGTATAAATTCATCAACACTTGAGCTTGATAATTATTTCGTTGACAGAGCAAGCACACCCAAAAATCCGGATGGCAGCTATGATTTTGAGGCTTTGGAGGCGATAGATCTTCCGCTGCTGAACAAGCATATTGAGGCACTGCTCAACGGAGATGAGGTCTGCACGCCCAAGTTTGATTTCAAAAAGGGCGTTCGGACGGAAGGCGATGTTATGCGGCTTGACAAGGACGAATTTTTGGTAATTGAGGGTATTCACGGTCTTAACGATAAACTGACGGAAAAAATTGCCGCAGATAAAAAATTCAAGATATTTATATATCCGTTTACAGGCTCAAATATTGATTATCACAACAGAGTCGGAGCTTCGGACACGCGGCTTCTGCGGAGGATACTGCGCGATTCAAGGACAAGAGGACATTCTGCGGAAACCACTTTGAAGATGTGGCCCTCGGTCGTGCGCGGCGCAAGCAAGCATATTTTCCCCTATCAGGATTGTGCCGACGTTGCATTCAACACATCGCTTGCCTATGAACTGTGCGCCATGAGAGATTATATTATGGCAAAACTGAGCTCAATTATGCCAAATTCTCCTGTCTACAGCGAATCAAAGCGTCTGAGATCTTTCTTTGAATTTATACCCGGGATCCAGACAACGGATATTCCGAACAATTCCATTCTGCGCGAGTTTATCGGCGGAAGCTGCTTTGAGTAGCGCAGCGCGAATGAAGGAAGATATTATATGCTGATTCTTCATACGGCCTTTGACGGCGATTCTGTTTGTCTTTGGGGAGAACGTTCATTTGATGCCGAAGATGTTCGGCTGTGGCAGGCAGAGGACAACGGCGACAAGCTGCCTTGGGGTGCTGATTGTGATGCTCTGTATGCTGCCCTCAAGACACTCGGCATAAAGTACGACAAAAGATCTGCAAAATCTCAGTCGGAGATATTTGCTTCTGTGTCTTTGCCGTCCTTTGACGGTGTACCCGTACCATCGTCCGCGATTTTAGGAGAAACTGTGCTTACCGGTGCGCCTGAAATTGTAGCGTTTGGCGTGCATGCCGTCATTTTGGATTTTGAGCAGTTAGCACAGCTTGCACATATATCGCGTGATGCCCAAGACCGTTTGCCGGCTCCCGGGCTGCTATTTGCCGATGATGTAAGATTTTTTTGCGATGCGCTTGAATATGTGTCAACTCTGATCGTGCGCGGCTGTTACATTCCGGATATGAAAGAATATAAGGGCAACTATCTTTCGCAGTGGCGTCCTATTATTTTAGCAAAGGACAATGACGAATTTTCCGCATTTGTCACGGCAATGCCGCCCGTACTCTGCGGTTTTTCGGCAGACGGCAGCCAAAAGGGTGTTTGCGGAAAATATACGTCTGCAATGCTTATGCTTGAATGTCTTACTGATATGATGCTGAGATATTCACAGTCTCAAACGTCCGGAAGCGGCAAAAGAATTGATTCCGACAATCCTCATGATATATGGCTTCGGTCTCTTTTGTGGCAAAAAGCACCTCTTGACAAGTGGCGCGATGAGATGTCACAGCTCTATCCGCAGATACGCAGCTGGGCAGATTCTCTGAAATCCGTCACCGCCCGGCCGTGGCGTCTTTTTATGCGCCTTGAGGAACCTCTTGAGGAAGATGACAAGTGGACTTTGTCATGGCATTTGCAGTCAACACGCGATCTTAGCCTTGTTATTCCGGCAGAACGTGTCTGGTCGCCAACCGATACGGATAGAATGTGGTTTGCACATTCACAGACAAACCCGCGCCGCTATATGCTTGAGATTTTAGGAAGGCTTGCATCTGCCGTACCATGCGTTGCATCGGCACTGAATACCTCTGCGCCGTGTGACTGCCGAATGACGCTTGACGAACTTTTTGATTTTATTCACGACCATCTCACCCACATTATGGATATGGGCATACTCGTGCAATTTCCAAAGAACTGGGGGACACCGTCGGAGAGACCAAAACTTTCCGTCCGTGCCAATGTGCATGAGGGAGCGGCGTTTTCTGTCGGCAGACAGGTCTCAATGGACGATCTGCTTGACGTTGACTGGTCTGTCGCGCTCGGCGATGACGTTCTGACATCCGATGAACTTGCAATGCTCGCCGACCTTAAAACACCTATAGCAAATATTCGCGGCAAATGGATCGTAATATACCGTGATGAAGTTGAAAAGATAACCTCATCACTCAAAAAACTTCCCAAAGAGATAACGCGCAGGGATATTCTTCTCTCGTCCGTCAGTCAGGAATGTATGGATATTCCTCTCTCCAATGTAAACGGCTCGCAGTGGCTCAAAAATATTTCCGCAATGCTAACGGGGCAAACGCCGCTTGACGAAGAAGCGGCACCGCAGGGTTTTGTGGGAACGCTGCGTCCCTATCAGGCACACGGATTGTGCTGGCTGTCGCGCTTGGCAAAGCTTGGAATGGGAGCATGCCTTGCCGATGATATGGGGCTTGGAAAGACGGTGCAGACGCTTGCTCTTATCAAAAAACTCCGCGGCGAGGGAGAGACTCGCCCCGTACTTCTCATCTGTCCGACATCGGTCATGGAAAATTGGCGCCGCGAGACAGAAAAATTTACCCCGGGGGCAAATCCCATCATTCATCACGGCTCAAAAAGAGCCTCAAATAAAGATAAATTTACGGACGAATCTCTGCGCGACTCCATAGTTATATCTTCGTACTCTCTGCTGTACCGCGACAATGCTCTGCTGTCAAAGATCGCGTGGGCAGGTATCATACTTGACGAAGCACAGAACATCAAAAACCCCGACACGCGCCAATCAAAGGCAGCGCGCTCAATAAAAGCCGATTGGCACATCGCGCTCACGGGTACGCCTGTTGAAAATCATGTCGGTGATATGTGGTCAATAATGGAATTTTTGATGCCCGGGCTTATGCCGAATCGCGCAAAATTTTCGCGGCAGATTCTCCGCCCCGTTCAGGCAGGGAACGCAAGCGCAATAGAAAAGGTAAAGCGGATGACATCTCCGTTTATCCTGCGCCGTCTAAAGACGGACAAGGCAATTATAAGCGACCTTCCCGAAAAAATTGAGAGCCGTGAATTTTGTCCGCTCTCACGCGAGCAGGCGACTCTTTACAGCACAGTCACAAAAAGCCTTGAAGAGGAAATTTCCGCCGCGGACGGCATAAAGCGCAAAGGGATCGTGCTTGCGGCGGTAACAGCACTCAAACAGATATGTGATCACCCACTGCTCTACCTCAAAGATAATTCCGAGATTGAGAACCGATCCGGCAAAATGGCGCGTTTGGCTGAGCTTGCGGAAGAAATATCCGAAGCCGGTGACCGTGCTTTGATATTTACACAGTATGCCGAGATGGGGACACTTATTAAAAAATTTCTTCAGGAGACATTCGGACGCGAAGTTTTATTCCTTCACGGAGGTGTGCCGAGAGAAAAACGAGATGAAATGGTCGGACGTTTCCAAAATGATGAGGACGGGCCGCAGTTCTTCATACTTTCCCTTAAAGCCGGAGGCACGGGTCTCAATCTGACACGGGCAAGCCACGTCATTATGTTTGACCGCTGGTGGAATCCGGCAGTTGAGCAACAGGCCGTTGACAGGGCATACAGAATAGGTCAGCACACAAATGTTCAGGTGCATTATATGTGCTGCCGCGGTACTCTTGAAGAAAAAATTGAAGAGCTTATAGCAAACAAAAGAGAAATTGCCGACTTAGTCGTGACATCAGGCGAGGCAAAACTTTCCGAACTCAGCGACAGCGAGCTGCATGAACTCTTTGCGCTTGACAGAAAGGCGGTTGAAACGCTGTGAGTTACAGACACGAACACTTCTACGAATACGCGAAGCCCATAGAGACAAAGGGCGGAATAAAGGCACGAACACAGCGCGGTCATTCCTTTGGCTCAAATTGGTGGTCAGCGCGTTGGGCTGAAATAATGGCAAATTCCATTGACGCGGGTCGCCTTGCACGCGGCAGGGGATATGCACGCAAGGGGCAGGTCATGGATATAATAATAGAAGAAGGTCTCGTGACCGCAAAGGTGCAGGGGTCGCGCAGGAAACCTTACCAAATACGCCTTGGCTTTGAGATAGTCTGCGATGATGTACGAAGTCTGCTGCTTTGCTCATTTCGTGAAAACGCATCCTTCGCCGCACAGCTTCTTGCCGGAGTCCTGCCCGAAGAGACGGAGCAGATGTTCAAAAACATCGGCATAAATCTTTTTCCTACGAGAAATACTCTGCGGCAATTCAAGTGTTCATGCCCTGACGGTGCTGTTCCATGCAAACATGTAATAGCCGTTTTGATGCTTCTCGGAGAAGAAATACGCGACGATCCTTTTATATTGCTGAAACTGCACGGGCTTGACAGAGAATCTCTTATAAACCTTCTGACACTTGAAAACGGCTGCCGTGAAGACGAAACCGATGCATACACTGCCGATGACTTTGTACTCACGGGCGGAAACGAAGATACGGCACGCGAAGAAACGGAAGAAGAAATGCCGCTTACACAGGAATGTTTCAAGCAATGGTTCAAGCGCGGCGAATTTTCGTTTGAACGCGCCGCACTAAACCCACACCGCCGTGCCGCTGCCATTGACGCGATGAACGATTTTCCTTTCTGGCGCGGCGAACACCCATTCCGTCAGACGCTTGCGCCTATTTATGAACGTGCCGCCACGACAGCAGCAGAGATTCTTACAGGAGAAAAGAAAAAACCGATAGGCAGACCCAAAAAATTGATATAGTCGCACGCTCATTTGATATAATAATCGCATCGCAGTCTGCGCCGTTATCACGCGCAGTGCAAACGGCATATATGAACGGAGGAAATCACAGTGAAAAAAATCTTTGCATCCTTGTTGCTTGTTATGCTTCTTTCAACATCGGCATTTGCCGCATTCGGAAAGAATGGGCTGATCCCGGGTGCAGAGCCTCTTGTATATAGGGGGCTAAAAATCGGGGAGAACGGAGTCTCCGTAACCTTTGTCAATAAGGGGGATAAGGAGATAAAACTCAGCTGCGTTCTGACATTCCTTGATGTACAGAGAAAAGAAGTAGGCGACACCTACATTGAAAATATAGTTGTGCCGCCGAATGATTCTGCCTCATTAAAAAACAACTATCTGAAAGGCGATCCGCGTTCATGCCGCAAAGCCGACTCACTGAGATGGATGATCTACTCGGCTGAGACGAAATAGAAAACTGCTGACTATATGTACCTAACGGCGCATATAGTCAGCAGTCGTCTGCTAATCTTTCTTTATGTCTGCCTTTATACCGCCTGTTATGCGCATCAGTTCATCCGGCGTTACGGGAAAGAAAGCATGATCCGTACCGGCTGCTGCCCATACAGTGGAATATGAAAAAATATCGGCGTCAATAAACGTCTGCGGTTGCTGTGGGTAGCCTATGGGCGGCACGCCTCCCGGACGAAAACCCGACCATTCGGTGCACACCTCAGGCTGTGCAAATGTCAGAGCGGAAACACCGAGAAGCTTCTTTATCTTTTTCGTGTCAACTCTGTTTGTTCCGGACATAAGTGCAAGCGCAAAAAATTTACCATGCGCCGCACTCAGAAGAATACTTTTCAAAATTTCACACTCAGGCGCACCCACTGCCGCGGAAGCATCCGCCACCGTAAAAATAGTCGCGTCAGTCACCCTTATTTCCGATGCACAACCCGTTCCCGCAAGAGCCCTGCGCACCTTTTCAACAGACATATATTCTTCATTGTTCATAGCTATCTTCCTTTCTGTGGTTGGTGTTATAACACACGATCACAAGAAGCCACCGACTATATGCACCGTTGGGTGAACAAACTAAGCGATTCACACGATTTGCAAAATCGACAAATCGGTTCTCTGCTTATGATGAACAAACCGGCTTCGCTCACGGAAATCAAAGATTTCCTATCTCAGCCGTGCGTCGCAGGCAGTCCGTGCATACAATCAGCGGCTCTCTGATCAGCTCAAAGCAACCCCGCGTTTATCTGCCAAAAACGAATCAGTCAGCCTTTCAGTTATATCTTCATTTTTCGCAGCTCTCTGCGTAAAATTTTGCCGGTAGGAGAAACGGGATATTCGGTCACGAAGCCGATTTTGCGCGGTACTTTGTAATGCGGCAAGCGCACTTTGCAATAGTCTATAAGTTCTTTCTGCGTAGTATCGGCACCTTCATTGAGAATTACGAAAGCTTTTACAACCTCGCCGGCAACGCTGTTCTTGTCTCCTACCGCAACTGCCGCATGAACCGCAGGATGTCCGCAGATAACATCTTCAACCTCTTTAGGATAAACATTAAAGCCGCTCACTATTATTATGTCCGTTGCTCTGTCAACGATCCGGATATATCCGTCATCATCAATGCGAACGACATCACCTGTGTTGAACCAACCATCCTTAAAACGCTCGCTCGTGTTCACTTCATCGCGGAAATAGCACGGCACAACGGAAGGTCCTTTCAGCCACAGTACACCTTCTTCGTGCATATCAAGCACATCGCCTTCGTTGCTGCGTATCTGTATCTCGTACGTCTTATAAGCAGGTCCGACAGTTCCCATTTTCTTTTTCGCTTCGCACGGATTTACCGCAACGATAGGAGAACATTCTGTAAGACCATACCCCTCCAAGATGCCACAGCCGATATATTTTTTGCAGCGTTCTTCCATGTGAACGTCAAGCCTATCAGCACCGCATACAACATTTCTTACGCAGTGTATGTGATGATCGGTTTTTTCAAGCGCACTGAGCAAAAAACCCATAATGGTAGGCACTGCTATTATCGTAGTTACACCTGCCGACTCAATAGCATTTAATGTTTTGTCAACAGGTATAAACGATGAGACCATTGCTTGTTTTATGCCGTAAACAAGAGGCAGGAACGTTGACACATTGAAGCCGAACGTGTGAAAGTTAGGCAAAACATTCAAAAATACAGTGTCGTCAACTATCAACCCCGGGACATGTTCATCTACAGGCGATACGTCACCTATTATATTTCCGTGTGTACAGCATACAGCTTTCGGAAGTCCTGATGTACCAGATGTTGAAAATATCACGGCAGTATCGCTGTTGTCAGGCTCAGCAGTCCTGCACGTCCAATCTCCGAGTAGCTGCGTTTCGGAAGCCGCTATGATGGGAAAGTCTGCATTTATCTCCTTAATTTTTTTATATCCGTCCTCCGTGACAATCAGCGCACTTATATCAAGCTTATTGAGCGTAGCCATAAGATTTGCAACTCCCGCACGCGCGTTAAGCGGTGCTATTGTTCCGCCGAGACGCCAACATGCGAGTGCAAGAGCAGGCACTATGGGAAAATTTGGCAACATTACAGCTATGCGCTGTCCCTTGCCAAATCCGGCAGCCTTAAGGTGTTTTTCACAATCACGCGCTAAGCCGTTGAGTGTTCCCCAGTTCAGCCACTCTCCGCGAAACCAGATACACGCTTCATTTTCTCTTCCGCGCCACACAGTGTCTATTATTTCTTCAAGTCTCTCTGAATCAAATAATCTTAAAGCCATTTTCACACCTCATTGATGAAACAGATAAATCCCTATTATTGTCACAAAAAAAGCTCAATTTTTCACTGTTCTTTATTTATCCTTATGCGCCGCTGAAAGATTCCTTTCTGTTTTGCACACAGGACAAGCGACACCGCTTTATTGAGAGGCGCATGTGTACGCGGATCAACGGTCAGCGTAGCATGGGTAAGCGGTAAATTTTTTGTTGAAAGAAGTGTGTGCCGAACAGCCTCGCCGCGGAATCCGGGTGAATTTTCCAACGCCGAGGCGATCCACATCACTGCGTCATACGCAGTGAGTGCACCGGAAATTTCGTTCTGCGGACACTCCTCATTATAAAGACCTACATAAGCGTTCAAGACAGAGAGTACGGACGGATCAAGCGGCGAAATTTCGTCAAGCCACCATGTACCGTACATTGAAGACTCTGTATCATCGCACATATCGTTTGTATATCCCTCTGATACAATGTAATTTCTAAATCCGCATGCTCGTGCCGCGTCTATAACATCCGTTTTGTCATCATTGATTCCCGGAAGCAAAAGAACATCGGCACCGCTTTCTGCAACCGATTTCATCGCAGCGTTATGATCAACTCCGTTTTCCTTTTTGTACGAAAGCTCAGCCGCTATCTCCGCACCAAAATTTACAGACCACTTTCTCAAACTCTTAGCAAGCATCGCCGACCGTACATCATCGGCACTGTAATATATCGCAGGACGCTTACCCAAAATGGCCTGCGTGGTAAAATATGCCATCATCTTCGCCGTGTCATTCAAATCACTGACGACACTGAATGTGTATGAGTACGGCATCGTTTCGTCATGTATTTCCGACAACGGCAAAGATCTGCGCGGAGCAACTATCAAAGGTGCTTCAATTTTATCGGCAAGCTTTGAAAGTGATTTTATGGGAGCATGCTCTGTGCCGATTATCATGGCAAGAAAATGCTTATTACTCATAACATCGCTCACAGCTGAAACGGCTTCATCCCTCTCGCGCGGCAAATCAAATCCCACGACCTTAAGCTTATACTCCCCTGCAACCCCACGACTGTTTACTTTCTCAACAGCCAACTGCGCGGCTTTCAACTGAACATACGAACCTTTTGCATCCTCACCGGACATGGGCGCAAAAAACGCAACACACAATTCGTCTCCGTCAGGTGTCCGTTGAGTACATATCTGAAAAACCAACAGCACGATCATCGCCAAAAGCATAAGTACAATGAAGCCGCTGCTCCAATTTTTTTTCTTTAATCTGTAAAGTTTCGGATGACCTGATAGACCGCCGTTGACACGTTTCAGGTTGCCGGGGCGTGCAACAAATTTTTCGCTGTCTGTATTTTCGCTCTCTCCACTTTCACTGCGAAGAATCGCAGATATGGCACTATTTATAAGCTCAGCTATCTTATCTGTATCTTCGGGAGTAAGTCCAAGATTTTCGCAAAGTTTTTTCTTTTCGTTTTCACCGATCACAGCACCATTTGCAGACGGATGCCACCCTCTTTTCAAAAGATACCTGAGCGCAAATGAGAGATGAAATACATCTTCAACCTGATCGGGGCAGCGATCCTCCAAAAACTGCGACAATCTGTCGGTATCTTCAAGTATATCTATACCATAATCCACTACCAATTCTATGATAACACTCTTCATTGTCTGCGGCATACGCTTCACCCCTCTCGTTGATTATACAACATCATCACGCAAAATAGAATTTTTGACATATTTGTAATTTTAGGCTATAATCACACAGTCGGCCGCGGAGAGGTGTCTGAGTGGTCTAAGGAGCTCGCCTGGAAAGTGAGTGAGGGGATCAAACTCCTCCATGGGTTCAAATCCCATCCTCTCCGCCATTTTTGGAAAAAGCTGATCCGTTCGTCTTTATCGGATATGTGATCAGTGATTCCATTGTGCCGATATGCCCTTTGCGGGTGCTCCGGTCCTATGCGGCGCAAGGCTGTGAACCTCGTCAGGTCCGGAAGGAAGCAGCGATAAGCGGATTCTTGCGGGTGCCATTGGTCGCCGGAGTTCCCGCAAAGGGCATTTTCTGCTGCAAAGGAGTATGTAATAAGCAAAATGCCGGATATGATATTTCCGTCAAACGAAAAACCGCTGAGCGGCGACAGGATATTTTTTTCAACCGTTTACATAATGCCGGCAAACATCATAACACGCGGTTTGTTCACGCGCCTGAAATGCCGCAAGGTTTTCTTTTTCGTTGATGCGTCGTTCGGCACTTGCATGGCGTCTGACAAAATGCCGCAGCTTATATCCCCGTCCGACATCTTTCAAAAAGCAGAACCATTGCCTCAGAAACTATCGCAGCACGCAACAATGCAAATTGCAAAAGAATCCGTTTTTCGTACGCAGACAAACGGATGGCAGCGCATCATATCAAACGAAAATATAATTTTCCAAGAGGGGCAGTTTGCGTCAGCCGGTATTGTTTATCTTTTGCGCGATGAAAGGCTCATAGAAACGTACAGCGGCAATACGGCAGACACAGGAACAATATTCAATCTTATGTTCGCAAAAAACGACTAAGTTATACGATATATGATATAATACTCTACGTTCGGGATGTAGCGCAGTTTGGTTAGCGCACCTGCTTTGGGAGCAGGGGGTCGTCGGTTCGAATCCGACCATCCCGACCATTTGTATTTGTAGGTTATAAATATGTGCCCGTTTGATAAACAAATCGGCTTCACTCACGAAAAATCAAAAATTATCGTAAGTGAAGCCGATGGGCTTGCATGGCGGTGCATATAGTCAGTGTTTCCTTGGAATCAAAATCAGCTTCTTTTGCTTTATCTTGCTTTCCCTCGTTCTTCGGCGATAGCAGAGATCAGTTCTTTTATATGCGCAGTGTTGGGAAGCATCTTCCCATCATAGTCGCGAAGACAATCAACAGCAGTACGCCCGTTTTTGTCTTTTGCGTTAAAATCAATGTCGGAGTACAAGGCGATTTCCTTGATGACACGGGATATCCACGGTTCTTCGGAAACAAAATCTATTTTAGACTCTTGGTAGAAACGAGATCTGGCCAACACATCAACAAATTGATGTAACCATGTGCGTCCCTCTTTGTCCGTGTATGGGCAATCCAAACCAAAAAGTATTTTATCCGCTTCCTCAGACAGGTATGTTCCCTGCTCCATTCTTTCTTCTTGAATAACCTCTATTGGAATAGAGTATCCGGAAATCGGCTCAAAACTTCCCGCTGCGATATTATTTTCGTACACCGTATCTTCTCCCAATCGCCTTACAAACTGCAATTTATCAAGATCAAATCCGAGAGTCACAAAGTTATAGAAAAACA
>JAUNMU010000134.1 GCA_030531745.1 Synergistes sp.
ACAATTTCGCAAATTAGCACTTTCCAAACATAAATCTTTGCGCTACAATTAGAGTATAGTCTGAAAATTGTTATCGTCAAGACTTTTTTTAGAAAAATTTGAATTTTGAAATGGAGCTGACAGAAAATGCATGACGCACAGGGAAAAGCATTGGAGCTTCGTTTGGAATTCCCGAATGGACTTCCGCCGAAGCCGGAGTTTGAAGCAGGAATAAGAAGGGCACCGAACCGCGGACAGGTACTCACAGAGACCGAAGAGGTACTCGCCCTTAAGAACGCGCTGCGCTATATTCCGGAAAAGTATCACAAAGAGATCGCACCGGAATTTCTTCAGGAGTACAGAGAGCACGGACGTATCTACGGTTACCGTTTCCGTCCGCAGGGGCGTCTCCACGGCAAACCCATTGATGAATACAAAGGACGCTGCATAGAAGGCAAAGCTTTCCAGGTAATGATTGACAACAATTTGGACTTTGATGTTGCCCTCTATCCGTATGAACTCGTAACATACGGAGAGACCGGACAGGTCTGCCAGAACTGGATGCAGTACCAACTCATCAAAAAATATCTCCAGATCGTAACTCAGGATCAGACACTTGTTGTACAGTCAGGTCATCCGCTCGGTCTCTTCCGTTCACATCCGTCGGCACCGCGCGTTATCCTCACAAACGGACTCATGGTCGGACTCTTTGATGACCCCGAGAACTTCCGCCGTGCAACAGCGCTCGGCGTGGCAAACTACGGACAGATGACAGCGGGCGGTTGGATGTACATCGGACCGCAGGGCATAGTCCACGGAACATACAACACGCTTCTCAACGCAGGCCGCAAAATGTTCCATCTTACAGAAGGCAAGGGGCTTGCGGGACACCTCTTCATCTCCTCCGGCCTTGGCGGAATGAGCGGCGCACAGCCGAAGGCGGCTGAGATCGCAGGAGCAGCAGCGATTATAGCTGAAGTTGATCCGTCACGCATAGACACACGTCACGGACAGGGCTGGGTAAGCAGAAGAACAAAGAGCCTTGACGAAGCGTTCAAGTGGGCTGAAGAAGCAATGTCAGCCGGCGAACCGCTTTCAATCGCGTACGAAGGAAATGTCGTTGACCTTCTCCAGTATGCGTTGGACAACAACAAGAAAGTAGAACTTCTCTCCGACCAGACATCCTGCCACGCCGTCTATGACGGAGGGTACTGCCCGCAGGGAATCACTTTTGAAGAAAGAACTCGTCTGCTTGCCGAGGACAAGGAAGAATTTAAGCGCCTCGTCAACAAGTCACTCAAAAAACACTTTGAACTCATTAAGGCACTCACAGCCAAAGGCACATACTTCTTTGACTACGGCAACGCATTTATGCGCGCAGTGTTTGATGCCGGCGTGAAAGAGATCGCCAAGAACGGCGTGAACACATTTGACGGTTTCATCTTCCCATCATACGTTGAAGATATAATGGGACCGATCCTCTTTGACTATGGCTATGGTCCGTTCCGTTGGTGCTGCCTCTCACGCGATCACGAGGATCTCAAAAAGACGGACAAAGCCGCGATGGAGTGCATAGATGCAAGCCGCAGATTCCAAGATCATGACAACTGGGTATGGATCCGCGATGCGGAAAAGAACCAGCTCGTCGTCGGTACAGAGTGCCGTATCCTCTATCAGGATGAAGAAGGCAGAATGCGCATAGCTCTCCGCTTCAACGAAATGGTAAGAAACGGCGAGATCGGACCTGTCATGCTCGGCCGTGACCACCATGATGTATCAGGTACAGATTCACCCTATCGTGAAACCTCCAACATCAAAGACGGAAGCAACGTCATGGGAGAAATGGCGATCCACTGCTTCGCAGGTAACTGCGCGCGCGGCATGAGCCTTGTCGCACTCCACAACGGCGGCGGCGTAGGTACAGGCAAATCAATAAACGGCGGCTTTGGTCTTGTCCTTGACGGAAGCGAAAGAGTTGACCGCATAATCAAAGAGTCAATGAGCTGGGACGTCATAAACGGCGTTGCACGCAGAGCATGGGCACGCAATGAGCACGCAATGGAGACAGTAGAGACATTCAACGCCAAACGCAGCGATGGACACATCACACTTCCGTACATAGCCGACGAAGAATATCTCACAGAGCTTGTTAAAACAACGAAGTAAACAAAGCATCATAAAGATGTAGCAGAGAGGCGGGGCAACCCGCCTCTTTAAGGAACCACTGATTATATGCACCGTCTGCGTCACAGGCAGTCCGCGCCTGTG
>JAUNMU010000046.1 GCA_030531745.1 Synergistes sp.
TGATGTCCTCTATTGTTTTTGTCGTGTTCTCGTTGTATGACATTTTTGCATATCCACTTTCGTTTTTTCGTAAGGTTATTATAAATTTTCTGTTGTCTCTTTGCAATGGGTTTGGCGTAAACTCATGGGTTCAAAGATATTTTTCAGACGGGTGGAATCAATTTTCTGCTTTTGCTGAAATTTCGCAAACTGTCAACTTATGCAGACACTTCTCCTTGCTGATTTCCATTCAGCAGGGCTTTTGCGTGTTCCAATGCCTGAGAGGAATTTTCATCACCGGATAACATTCGCGCTATTTCGCGTTCGCGGGCTGTGTCTGTCACTTCGCATATTTCGGTGGTATCTCCGTTTCTTCTGACAAGGAAATGTTGATCAGCCATTGCGGCGATCGTTGCTTGATGGGTAATGAGTATCGTACGACAGCGCCGCGACAGCTGGCGCAGTTTATAACCGGCAAGCAGCGCTGTTTTGCCGCCAAGTCCCGCTTCAACCTCGTCAAATACAAGTGTGCCTGGCAGTTTTTCATCTTCCACCGATAGCTGCAGCGCGATCAATATTCGTGACAATTCGCCGCCTGATGCGTTTTTTGCAACAGGCAGAGGCTTTTGATCGGGCAATGCCAATGTGAATATTACATTTTCAGCACCGTTTGAACGTATTTTATTGAGACTTTCTATCTCTATGCCAAATGACGCATAGCCCATTGCAAGCTCGGCAAGATGGGAATTTACTCTTTCAGCAAGCAGCTGCGCCGCTTTTTTCCTGAGGCCGCGCACTTCCATCGCCAAGGTGCTTGTCGCACGGCGAAGTGTCTGTGCTTTTTTTTCAAGCGCGTCAAGTTCTTCGCCGCTTTCTTTTAACCATTTGAGTTCTGTCTCCGCCTGTTTTGCATATTCAATAACTTCGCCTACGCTTTTGAGTTTAAGCACACGCTTTATTTTGCGCAATATGCCCAATTTTGTCTCAATGCGATCTTTTTCAGCTTCTCTGTCGGCTGTGTTAAGGTTTCTTTTCTGTTCTTCTCTTATCACGGCAGAAAACTCCTGCGCGGCAAAGAGTGCAGTTTCGGCTTTTTCACTCAGTGTTTCATTATATTCCCCAACTGACGATTTCAAAGCCGTTGCTGCTCTTTCAAGTTTATCTATTACGCCGCTTTCGGAATTTTCAAGAATTTCAGAGATGATTTTAAGTCTTTGCGACCGTTTTTCGCTTTTCTCTATCTCATTAAGTTCTCTTTCCCATTCCATTTCACAAGTATCGGTGATGCCGACTGTTTTTATCTGACGGATAATTGCATCGGCATTATCAAAACGGTTTTCACATTCGCCGCGTCTTTTTTTTATGGCAAGTATCTCTTTTTCCACCGAAAGGGCTTCCGAAAATGTTTTTGAAAGTTCGGACAGTGCTCTTTCAAGTTCCTTACCGCCGCATGAATCCACAAGCTCCATTTGCTTATTCGGATCAATGAGGCTCAGTTGTGCAAATTGACTCTGTATCACAATATTTTCTTCCATTGCCTTGGCAAGGATCGCAAGCGGCACTGTTTCTTCCTGCAGCGAAGCTTTCCCCTTGCCGCTTCTTGAAAAGGTTCTCGCTGCAATGAGAAGCTGTTCCTGCGGCTGACAGCTTTCGGGCAAACCGTCTATATCTTTGCTGCTCATCACGGCTCTGACTTCGCATGATTCTTTCAGCGTATGAATGTTGTTGGCGTTTGCACGTCTGCCCGATATAAGTTCCATCGCACGCACAAGACTGCTTTTGCCCGATCCGCTTTCGCCTGTTATTACAATAAAGTCACCGCCGAATTTCATTGAGGCGTCAAGGATACCGCCTACCGCGCGGATTGTAATTTCTTCTATCAAATTATTCCCCGTCCCCTCTTATTCCGGTAAAACCCCAACGCAGTTTTTCACGCAAAAGGTCATAATATGTTCTGCCGTTAAGCTGAATCATACTGACAGAGACCGTTTTATCCAACGCCACACGAAGTTCATCGCACGGCAGCAGTTCATATCCCAACTGGCCGTCCTGAGTGAGCATAAGGCGATTTCTCTCTCCATCGCCTTTGGGGACGACCGAGAGAGTGTCGTTTTCGCTCAGGATCACGGGGCGAGCATAAAGTGTATGCGCACATATAGGAGCCATTATTATGCACGGGACATGAGGCGGAACAATGGGGCCTCCGGCTGAAAGCGCGTATGCGGTTGAGCCTGTCGGCGTTGAAAGTATAATGCCATCGGCAAGAAAGACAGAGAGAAGTTCTCCGCTTACGCTGACTTCCATATCAACTACACGCGCAAGATTGCTTTTTGATATGACTAAATCGTTGAGCGCGTGGAGTTCGTGGACAAACCGTCCTCCGCGCCATACCTGACCTTTAAGAAGACTTCTCTTGTTGATGGTATATTTTCCGTTTATGATGGCCTCTATATCATCTTCTGCCTCGTCCGGAGAGCCTACGGCAAGAAAACCGAGGCGACCTAAATTTATTCCGTAAAGCGGTATGTTATTGCATAGCGTATAGCGCACTGCACGCAAAAAAGTTCCGTCACCCCCGAGGACGACCGCAAATTCAGACTCCCTGCGCCACCGCTCACCATCTGTTGCCGGCACAGCGACGGCAGATGCTTCATCGGGCGGCAAAAGAAAGTCTACACCGTTTTCCCTGCCCCAGTTAAACAATCGTCTTGCAACTGCTATCGCATTTTCTTTCTGTGTATTAAATATAAGACCTATCTTTTTTCGTATCATGTTATTGTTCACCTGTCAGAGTTTCCCTTGGATGAGCAGCTGCGTTTTTATGTGCTTCAGCAACAATTTCCGTAAAATTCGGCTTATATGGATCGCTGACTTTATCTTTCATTTTAAGCATAAACAAAAATTCTATATTTCCTTCGGGGCCGCGTATCGGTGAATAATCCGCCGCAGCAAGCGCAAGCCCCGTATGTTCGTCTATAAACGATGCTGTTTCGTTCAATATGTCAATATGCACGAAAGAATCCGTGATCACGCCCTTTCCCACTCTTTCGCGTCCGGCCTCAAACTGAGGTTTGACAAGAATGACTATCGTTCCGTCATTGTCCAGCAATTCTTCCATTTTGGGCAAAAGAAGCGTAACGGATATGAACGAGGCATCGGAGACTATCATATCAGCCTTTTTGCCGCCTATCTGTTCCAATGTGAGGTTTCTTGCGTTTGTGCGTTCAAGCACAACGACCCTGCTGTCGCTTCGCAATTTCCACGCAAGCTGACCATATCCGACATCAACGGAACAGACAGACAATGCCCCCTTTGCAAGCAATACTTCGGTAAAGCCTCCGGTTGATGCCCCAATATCAACACAGCGCAGTCCTTCCGCAGAAATGGGAAAGACATCAAAGGCTTTCAACAATTTATATGCACCGCGGCTCACCCATATTTTTTTCGGCACGTCAACCTTAGCATTTGAGTTTGCATCAACCATAGAGGATGGTTTTATTATCACATTGCCGTTTACCGACACACGCCCATCTTCAATGAAGTTCCGTGCAACAGTTCTTGACGGAGCTAACCCCTTGTCTGTAATATATTTGTCAAGCCGCACAAATCTCTGTTTCATAAAAGTTTCGCCGCAATATCGGCAATATTCTCCGCCGTAAGTCCGCACATCTGCCATTGTTCCTGTCTTGACGCATGAGAAATGAACTTATCGGGGACACCGACAGATGCGATCTTCGTATCGTAATATCCCTTTAATTCCTTATATGCGGCTATCGCTTCACCCCAACCTCCGACAAGTCCATTTTCTTCTGCTGTTATAATAACCTTATGTGTAAGGAATATTCTATCAAGACCTTCTTCGTCAAGCGGTTTTACGAAGCGAAGATCAACTACCGTAACGGATATTGAAGTCCGCTTTTCAATCTCACACGCAGCTTTGAGCATAAGATCAACGGTGCTTCCCGCACCGATAAGACAAACTTTTCTGCCGTTACGCAGAATTTCGGATCGTCCCCATTCTGCAATTTCTCTTGTCTTGCCGTCAGATACAGTGGAAATAGACGCTTTCCCACGCGGATAGCGTACGGCCATCGGAATTTTTCTCTTTGACCATTCACTGACAAAAAATTTAAGATCTTCCGCATCTCTTGGGACCGCTATCGTCATTTCCGGCACAGCACGAAGCCAAGAAATATCAAGAAGCCCATGATGCGTCTCTCCATCCTCACCTACAAGCCCTGCCCTGTCTATACCAAGCAGCACCGGCAGCCTTTGCAGTGCAACATCGTGAACGATCTGATCCGCCGCTCTCTGCAAAAATGTTGAATATATGCAAACCACGGGCTTCATTCCGGCTGCCGCAAGTCCCGCGGCATAGACGAGCGCATGTTCTTCCGCAATGCCAACATCAAAAAATCTACCCGGATAGAGCTTGGAAAATTTTCCAAGCTTTGTTCCGTCTTTCATGGCAGCTGTGCATACAACTATTTTATCGTCTTTCTCCGCCATTTTGCAGAGAGTGTCAGCCATTACGCCGCTCCACCCGGGAGTGCCGCAGGAAGGTTTCTCCGCATCGTTTATATCCGTTCCGGGACCTATCCCGTGAAAGAATGACGCATATTTCTCAGTCTGCTCAAAACCCTTGCCTTTTTTTGTGACAACATGGATCAAAACAGATTCATCGTAAATTTTCGCAAGGTTAAAGACACTTTCAAGTTCGCTTACGTTGTGACCGTCAAATGGCCCCCAGTAACTTATATTCATATCTTCAAAAACATTCATCGGCAAAAGCAGCGACTTAAGACGTGATTTAATTCCGGAGATCCTATCCCTTATACACTCTCCGTTCTCCATACTCCTGCACTGAGATTTTATTGCATTTTTCAATTTTACGTACGTTTGGTTTGTCGCAAGTTCGGCAAGGTGTTTCGCCATACCTCCGATTCTTGGATTTATTGACATTTTGTTGTCATTCAGGACTATTATCACTTTCGTTTTCAGGTTATCAACGGAATTCAGAGCTTCAAAGGCTACCCCGTTCAGCAAAGCACCGTCTCCGATTATTGCGACAGATTCATAATCCTGTTTGCACAGATCCCTTGCCTTGGCATATCCCAACGCAGCCGAGATTGAAGTGCTGCTGTGTCCTGTAGTAAAAAAATCGTACGGGCTTTCATTAAGGCGCGAAAAACCGGCGATACCGCCCTTTTGTCTCAGCGTTGCAAATGAATCTTTTCTCTTTGTGAGTATTTTATAAGCATAACTTTGATGACCAACGTCAAAAATAAGCTTATCCCTGTCGGGATTGAATGCTCTAAGCAAAGCCACCGTAAGCTCAACGACACCGAGTGAAGCGCTCAGGTGTCCTCCGTTTTTCAGTGTGACATTCAATATTTTATCTCTAAGCTCACCGCAGAGAGCATTTAATTCTTCTTCATTCAACTTACCCAGATCGTGAAAGTCCTGAAGAGAATCCAAAATGTTCATAAATACACAACCCCTTGTATGTATCAGTTGCTTCTTGTTACGAGGTAATCGGGCAAGAGGAGAAGAAAGTCATCGGAGGGCAATTTTTCGCATAATACAGCTTTCGCTTTTTCCGATTCCTCCAAGGCAATACTTCTTGCACGATCCATGCCGTAAACAGTAACGTGAGTGAGTTTGCCCTGCTCCTTATCCTTACCGGGCGTTTTGCCAAGTTCTTCTGCCGTACTTGTCTCGTCAAGTATGTCGTCAACTATCTGAAACGCAGAACCCAAATGCGCGGCATATTCTCCGTATCGTTTAAGCGTGTCGCTATCTGAAACGCCCAGCGCAGCACCGGAAACGACCGCAGCCCTTATAAGAGCGCCTGTTTTAAGAGCCGCCACAGTACGCACATAATCTTTTTTTTCACTGCCGCAGTCAAACATATCAAGCACCTGTCCGCCGCATACTCCAGCGGGACCTATTGCTTCGGCAAAAATTCCGACTGCGTTCAGCACATTTGCGGCAGGTATATTTTTTAATTCTTTCATAGGAAATGCAAGAGCCTGAGCCAAAAGCGCGTCGCCGGCAAGAACTGCGAGCGTCTCGCCGAACAATGCATGATTTGAGGGCTTGCCTCTTCGCATATCGTCATCATCCATACACGGCAAATCGTCATGTATAAGCGTTGCGGTATGAAGCATCTCAAACCCCAATGCCAACGGCAGAGCGTCCGTGCGTTTCACTCCGCACCTGCAAGCAGCTTCTATACACAGAATGGGACGAAGGCGTTTGCCTCCGGCTTTCAGAGAATATTCCATTGATTCAAAGAGTCTCTTCGGCACACCGGCCGCCCGTTTTTCCGCTGTATCGTCTATATATTTTTCTATCAGTTCACAATCGGCGTGAAGAGTGTCTTTTACAATTCTAATTTCAGTAGCTGTCACTGCTGTTATCCTCCCCTGTTCTGTTTGTATCCATTGTACCATTTTCTTGAGAAAGAACGGTTATTTTTTGTTCTGCATTTTCAAGATATTCGCGACATTCGCGAACAAGCTTTATGCCTCTTTCGTATCCTGCAAGTGCATCATCCAATGAAAGTCCTTCGCCCTCCATGTCACTTAATATTTTTTCAAGCTCTCCGATTTTTTCTTCAAAGTTCATAAAACCAACATCTCCAATGCAAAAATTTTTATTTTTTCGGTTGCGCATTTTGCACAAACTATGGTAAAATTACCAAGTTGATTGCCCGATGGCAAGCAAGGAGGGAAAACAAATGTCAAAATACTGTGATTGCTGCGGTCGCGGCCCTGTAACAGGAAACGCGGTCAGCCATTCTAATCGTCATACAAGACGCCGCTGGCTCATTAACATTCAGAGCGTTAAGGTTGATGTAGGCGGCGGAGAGACGCGCAGACTTCGTATCTGCACCAAGTGTCTCCGTTCCGGTAAAGTACAGAGAGCCGTGTAATGCGGCTCTTTTTTTATTATCTCTACTCACCGCTGCTGAGTACATTGTCAACTATATCCTTTGCAGTCTCTTCGTCAACAAGAATTTCGCGCGGATGAGAACCGTCCGCGGGGCCTACGATCCCCAACTGCTCCATTACGTCAATGAGTCTTGACGCACGCGAAAATCCTATGCGCAGCCTTCTCTGAAGTCCGCTCGCAGATGCTATGCCCGTAGACATAACCATATCCACAGCATCACTGAGCATACTGTCATCACATATATTTCCGCCCTCACCTCCGTCTGAATTCCCCTGAGCCTCAATATTTATAAAATCCGGGGCACCAAACGTGTTGGTCATGTATGCAAGCCAGTCGGAAAGGATCTTATCGTCTATCCACGGTGACTGAACTCTTATAGGCTTAGGATGCTTTGTGGACGAAAAGAGCATATCGCCTTTGCCGAGAAGTTTTTCCGCACCGGCACAGTCAATGATAGTGCGGGAATCTGCATTGCTTGGCAGAGTAAACGCGACACGCGCCGGAACGTTTGCTTTAATAAGCCCCGTGATTATATTCACAGACGGCCTCTGCGTAGCAAGCATGAGGTGTATCCCCGTCGCACGTGCCATCTGGGCAAGCCGACAGATATATCCCTCAACCTCTTTTGCTGCTGTCATCATGAGATCGGCAAGTTCGTCCACAACTATTACAATGTGCGGTAATTTATCTTTGGGAAGTACTTTGGCATTATATCCCTCCAGATTTCTAACCCGTATCTTTGCAAACGACGTATATCTCGTCTCCATCTCACGTATCAGCCACGCAAGAGCCTGAACTGCCTTTTTGGGGTCTGTGACCGGAGGCGTCAGCAAATGAGGCAGTTTGTCATACACAGCCATTTCTACGCGCTTCGGGTCAACAAGTATCATGCGCAGCTCCTCCGGACGGCGCTTTGAACACAATCCGACAACGCATGAGTTTATGAAGACACTTTTACCCGATCCTGTTGTACCTGCAACAAGCAGATGCGGCAATTCCTCAAGACCTACGATAACAGAATCGCCGTTCACCGCAATACCGAACGGCAAAGGCAGTGAAAGATGTGTCTTTGCAAACGCCTCATCTTCAAGAACAGTGCGGAGAGGTATGCCGCGTCTTTTGGGATTCGGTATCTCTATACCGACATAAGGCTTACCCGGAATAGGCGCCTCAATCCTGAGGCTTGTGACAGCCATAGCAAGTGCTATGTCATTTGCCAAAGCCGCAACTTTGCTGACTTTTATCCCGGGGGCAAGCTGAATACGAAACTGTATTACCGTAGGCCCCACGAGAATTTCTGCAAGCTCTGCTTCAATACCGAACTGAGCAAAGGTTGAAATTATCTTATTTCCAAGCGGCCTTGCCTTTTCTTCGTCAATCTCTCCTTCCCTGTTTTCCTCAGGGCCAAAGAGATCTATCGGAGGTGGAAATATACCTTGCTTTATACCGCGCACACTATCATTCTGCAAATTAAAATTCGGATCCTGCACCAAGGCTGCGTCTTTTTCTTCCGCTTTTTTTACGCTTTCGGGATCGTTGTAGTCAATTTCATCTTCGTCAAAAACTGAGCTGTCAGTACCATTATCATAAGAATCTTTTTCGCGCCCGCTACCGGCTTCCATCTCACTTACGGCAACAGTGTCATATCTGCTTTTATCTTCGCAGCATGCAAAATAATCCGTCACTCCACATTCTGAAATGTTAGGCGCACTGTCCGTATCTTCAAAGAAAGAATTGTCTTCGTATATTTCTTCTCTGTTATTCTCTTCTGCCAACTCTTCCGAATCATCTTCGGTAAATACAGGTTCCTGTACTGCACGCGCACCTCTGCCATTCTCTCTCTTTTCGGCAAAGTGTCCGACGATTCCTTTTATGTATGACACTACAGGCACACCGTAAAAAAACAAGACGAGATAGATCAAAATCAATCCTGTTATAAGTGTGCCAAAGGCTCCTATTGTCTTGTAGACAAAGAGGCTCAACGCTATCCCCATTTCTCCGGCTGAGAGTGTCGGATGTAATGCAGCCGCGGCATCATGTGTTATACGATTAAGCCCCAAGAGCATAGCGGCAAAGAGATATAAACATAACGTACCCAACGCATATTTGATCATTCTTCTGCCGACAGAAAAAAAGATCGCCGCGACACAGAATACAAATATAAATATCAGCGGTATTATGACCGCTCCGCCAAACTTCACCAAAAGAAACGAGGCTATTGAACTGCCCATATCTCCGGTCAGATTCGTATAAACAGAGACTGCGCTGAAGACGACAAAAATCATAAGCACAAAGAGCAACGCTTTTATGCCCCGTGTCACATTCAATATCCCATTTGACACGATCTCCTTGAAACAGAATTTTTCAGTGCGCTGTCTGCGTGTCGTTTTGTGTGTTTCTCTCATAAGGCACTGCCTCCGACAGTCAGCCCCTCAATCAGCATAGACGGCTGCCCGTCAGTCACAGGAACGCTCTGACCCGATTTTCCGCAAACTCCGGGATCCATCACAAGATTCTTGCCGAGTGCGGAGATACCGGCAAGTGCTGCGGGGCCGTTTCCCGTAAGAGTTGCCCCCCTCACGGGAACAGTTATTTTTCCATTCTTAATCAAATAGCCCTCAGTAACGTAAAAGACAAAATCTCCCGATGTCGGGTCAACCTCACCGCCGCCCATCTTTTTGACATACAGGCCATTTCCTGTTCTTGAAAGCATGGTGTCAAAATCATCTTTGCCGCACAGCAAAAATGTATTGCTCATACGCGGCACGGGAACACATCTGTAAGATTCCCTGCGTCCGTTGCCGGTAAGCGGCATATCATAGAGCATAGACGAAAGCACATCCGTCATATACCTCTTAAGGATCCCGTTTTCAATAAGAACAGTCCTTTCAGCGGCATTTCCCTCGTCATCACAGTCATAAGACCCATACAGACCTCCGAGCGTAGCATCATCAACCATTGTCACGCTCTCGTCTGCAACTTTTTCGCCTATGCGTCCGCGGTAAACGGAATAATCCTTTTCAACTATATCCGCCTCAAGACCGTGACCGCACGCCTCATGCACTATCGTACCCCCTGCTTCCCCTGCCATAAGCACATTCATAACCCCGGCAGGGCACGGCTTTGCTTCGGTCATTAAAATTGCACGGCGAAGCGCAGTTTCCGCTATATCAAGAGGTGTCGTTCCATTCCAAAAATCATTCACGCCGACAGCCATACAGCGCCGCTCGGAACCGGTCTCAAGCACCCCGTTTTTCTCAACGACAACGTGAGCTGCAAACGATGTATAAAATCTGTCATCGTATGCGACACACCCCTCCGGCTTTACAACGGCAATTCTGCGGCGTGACAGGGAATAACCGTAAGAGCTTTGACGAATATAACCGCTTTCTCTTCTTATCCTTTCGTCCATTTCCTTGAAAAAATCCACTGACGGCGGAGAAAGAGGCGCTGTCTTTTCAATAAGCTCGCTTTGCAAATCACACTTATCTCTTGCCCCACCCAAATCAATTCCGGCAGAAGCGGCACAATCCGCAAAAGAGGCAGCTGCCATATCTATCTCGGTTCCGTTGGCGTGCGCGAAAAAAGTCTTTCCGCCATCTATTATGCGGCTGCCAAAACCATTTGTCTTTGAGGATGAAATTTTATCGGCTCTGCCGTCCTCAAAGTGAACGGAATGACTTTCACTGCTTTGAATAAAAATATCAGCATAATCAGCACCATTCTTGTATGAACTTTCTATCATATCGTGAAGAGGCTCAAATTTATCTCTCATATCTTTTCTCCGTTTTTTTCATCGTAAAATTTTATGTCAAGTCCCTCGTCTCTGAGACCCTTAACCATATCTGCAACATAATCAACCTGGTCGGTCGGCGTAAAAACAGTAACTCTTCCGGTCTTTGCATCGTCAGTCTGCAAAAAGCCTATCCCCTCTGCCGCATCAATTATCCAACTGACATAGTATATATCCTTATGAGGCACGATCAAGTGTACTTCCGTTATCTCAGGCTTCAACGCTTAACCCCTTTCTGTTTCCTCAAATGTTCTTCATAAGTCTTGCTGAAAATGTGCCGCCCATTTTTATCAGCGAAGTAATAAAGATAATCCGTCTTTTTCGGCATAAGAGCGGCAATCCACGATGACTGCGACGGCACACATATAGGCCCCGGCGGCAACCCCTTGTTTTTATATGTATTATACGGCGAAATTATCTCCAAATCCTTATAGCTGAGTTTTTGTTTCTTAATCCCCTTTTCCTCCCATGCATAAATAACAGAGGCATCGCATTGGAGCCGCATCCCCATTTCTATTCTTTTACGCAGAACTCCGGCGATCAAAGCCCTCTCATCGTCAAACATTGCCTCACTCTCAACAAGCGAAGCAAGAGAAGCTGTTTTGGCATAAACATTCTTGTTCGCCGGAAGAATTTTTCTGCCGACTCTCTTAAACCACAGCACAGAGGCTGCTTTAACAAATTCATCCGCTTCCCCGTCATTTTTAGCCGTAAAATATGTCTCGGGCAATATAAAAGCAATTCTTGCCTTAGGCGAGCTCGGCAAGTAATCTCTCATCTCTTCGGGAAAATTTTTTACATCGTTCAGCGCAGACAAAACATTTTTATCTTGCCCATTGAAAAGCGCAAACACATCTTTATACTTCGCGCCCGGAATCAAAGTCACTTTATCGGAGAGAGGCTTAGTCCTTTCTATCTCGCGTGCGACACAATAGGCAGTTGATCTGTGCAATCTGTAAGTGCCGGCGGCGATCCTCCTGTCTATGCCCAACGCAGAAAGCTCCCTTGCCAGATTTCGCGCACTCGCAACTACACCGGCACTTTGCGCGGCAACGGCTAAATCATAAGCGGAATCCCCATCTTTCACAACCACATCAACGGGCTTAGAAAGAATTTTCGGATAGTCTTTATAAAACACATTCAAGCCAAAGAGAAAGAAAAGATATGCCGACACAGAAAAAATAAAAATCAAAACCTCACCGATATTTTTTTTGATCACATCAGCCACTTCCCTTCAGCAAACAAAGACATTATACACCGAAGGCGGATTTTTCTGCACATCAGACAAGAAACTAAAACGCAGTTTCCGCGTGATATGAAAGGAGAGAAAATACACACGAAAACTGCGCTTTATACAGTTTGAGATACGAAGGTTATCTCAATTACTGCCATATTGG
>JAUNMU010000047.1 GCA_030531745.1 Synergistes sp.
AATAAATTTTATATTGGTTGAATATATAGAATATATTTTTGGTGGTGCAAATTTTCGCTTTTGTGCGATAATAGCAACAGTTTAATGCGCGCGGAAAATCCGCAGCGTTTGGTTGAAAAATTGATGCCCCTTAATGGGCGAAATTTCGGAGGTCAATAGCAATGGCAGAGAAAAAAATGGTAACGCTGGACGGAAATGAAGGCGTAGCACACGTTGCACATGCGGTAAACGAGGTCATTTCCATCTATCCTATTACGCCATCGTCACCTATGGGCGAATGGGCAGACCAGTGGTCAGCGGAAGGCCGCCCGAATATATGGGGCACAGTTCCGCTTGTTCAGGAGATGCAGAGCGAAGCCGGGGCATCCGGAGCGTATCATGGCGCACTCCAAGCCGGTGCGCTCAGCACAACTTTTACGGCATCACAGGGACTTCTTCTCATGATTCCGAATATGTACAAGATCGCAGGAGAGCTGACAAGTACGGTTATGCATGTGACGGCAAGAAGCCTTGCCACACACGCGCTTTCAATTTTCGGCGATCACTCGGATGTTATGGCCGTACGCAGCACAGGATGGGCCATGCTCTGCTCGGCTACGGTACAAGAGGCAATGGACAACGCTCTTATTGCGCAGATGGCAACTCTGAAAGGTCACGTTCCAGTTCTTCACTTCTTTGACGGCTTCCGCACAAGCCACGAAGAGATGAAGATTGAAGAAGTGCCTTACGATGTCATGCGTGAGTGCATTGACAACGATCTTGTTCGTGCGCACAGAAACAACAGGATTTCTCCCGATAATCCGTTTGTCCGCGGCACCGCACAGAACCCTGACGTATTCTTTCAGTCAAGGGAAGCGGCAAACGTATATTACAGAGAAATGCCCAATATCTTCCAGTCGGCAATGGATAGGTTTGCAAAGCTGACCGGAAGACAGTACCATCTCTTTGACTATTACGGAGCAAAGGACGCAGAGCGCGTCATCGTGATCATGGGTTCGGGTGCTGCGGTTGCACATGAAGCGATTGAATACATGATGCAGCGCGGTGAAAAGGTAGGAGTCCTCTCCGTTCACCTTTTCCGTCCATTTGACATTGAGCGTTTCACGAACGCACTTCCCGCAACAGTTAAGAAGATAGCTGTTCTTGATCGGTCAAAGGATCCTGCAGCGATTTGTGAACCGCTCTGCGCAGCAGTCAAAAACGCGATGGCGGACAAAGATGTAAAGGTTTACGGCGGACGCTACGGTCTGTCGTCAAAGGACTTTACGCCCGCAATGGTAAAAGGCGTATTTGATGATCTTCTCCAGTTGCAGCCGAAAGACAGCTTTACGATCGGTATTGAGGATGACGTCACGTTCACAAGTTTGCCATACGATCCGTCGTTTGACACCGAAAATCCGAATACGATTCGCTGCATTTTCTACGGTATCGGTTCCGACGGCACGGTCGGAGCAAACAAAAACTCAATCAAGATCATCGGTCAGGAGACAGATCTCTACGCACAGGGGTATTACAGTTACGACTCAAAGAAGTCCGGCGGATACACTGTGAGCCATCTGCGATTTGGTCCCGAACCTATTTACGCAAGCTATATGATCAACAAAGCCAACTTCCTTGCATGCCACGTTTACAGCTTTGTTGAAAAGCTTGACGTGCTGAAAAACGCAGCCGACGGCGGCACGTTCCTGCTCAATGCGCCGTACGGTCCCGACGAGATCTGGGATAAGCTGCCTTACACATATCAGAAACAGATAATTGACAAAAAACTTAAATTCTATGTCATAGACGCGGTTAAAATCGCAAAAGAAACCGGCATGGGTTCCCGCACGAACACGATAATGCAGACGTGTTTCTTCGCGATCAGCGGAATTTTGCCGCAGGATAAGGCAATCGCGGCAATCAAAAATTCAATCGTAAAAAGCTATACACGCAAGGGACAGGCTGTTGTTGACAAAAACATCCACGCCGTTGACGCGACGCTTGCAAATCTCTTTGAAGTAAAAGTTCCGGCAGAGCCGACAAGCAAATTTGACATTAAGTCACCGGTGTCGGATGACGCTCCGGAATTTGTGAAGAAAGTTCTTGCGCCAATGATGGTTCTTGAGGGAGACAAACTTCCCGTATCCGCAATGCCGGCAAATGGCACATTCCCCAGCGGCACATCGCAGTACGAGAAGAGAAATACAGCAATAGACATTCCCGTATGGAATCCCAAAATGTGCGCTCAGTGCGGAAAGTGTGTGATTGTCTGTCCGCACGCCGCAATACGCGCGAAAGTTTACGGCAAACATCATCTGAACGATGCGCCGCCGACGTTCAAGAGCGCAGAAGCTAAGTGGAAGGCCTTTCCTGATAAGGCATACACTCTCCAGATTGCGCCTGAGGACTGCCTCGGCTGTGGTCTCTGCACAAATGTCTGCCCGGTTTCACGTGCAAAGGCAGATGATCCGGAGCGTCCGCTCCAAATGCAGCGCCAGCTTCCTCTGCGCGAGGCAGAGCGCGACAACTGGAATTTCTTCCTCGGTCTTCCCGAAGTTGATAAGACAAAGCTTGACCACACTACGGTGAAAGATGTTCAGCTGCTGCGTCCTCTCTTTGAATTTTCGGGTGCTTGTGCGGGCTGCGGAGAGACACCGTATGTAAAGCTCATATCGCAGCTCTTCGGTTATCGCGCACTTGTAGCCAACGCAACAGGTTGTTCGTCAATATACGGAGGCAATCTGCCTACAACACCGTGGGCTGTAAACGGCGAAGGTCAGGGACCCGCATGGAGCAACTCGCTCTTTGAAGACGCGGCTGAATACGCGCTCGGACACCGTCTTACGATAGACAAACAGAGGGAGTATGCGACAGAGCTGCTTAAAAAGATGGAGCCTGTTCTCGGTACGGAGATAGTGACCGACATACTTGAGGCGGAGCAGAAGTCCGCAAAAGATATGCACGCATTCTCGTACAAAATAGACCAGCTTAAGGAATATCTGCACATGCTCGGGACGGAACAGGCTTCGGAGCTTGAAAGCGTCATGGGCTTCCTGAAGAAAAAATCCGTTTGGTGCATAGGCGGCGACGGTTGGGCATACGACATCGGCTACGGTGGGCTTGACCACGTCTTGGCATCCGGCAAGAATGTAAATATACTTGTTCTTGACACCGAAGTATATTCCAATACAGGAGGTCAGGCTTCCAAGTCAACACCACGCGGCGCGGTTGCAAAGTTTGCGGCAGCAGGCAAGCACATGGGCAAAAAAGATCTTGCGATGATGGCAATGAGTTACGGCAATGTTTACGTCGGCAAAGTTGCAATCGGAGCAAATGATGCACACACCGTCAAAGTATTTGAGGAAGCAGACAGATATAATGGCCCGTCACTCATCATAGCATACTGCCACTGCATTTCGCACGGCATTGATATGACGAAGGGGCTTGATCAGCAGAAGAAAGCCGTTGACAGCGGACATTGGATGCTCATGCGCTATAATCCCGATCTCAGAGCCGAAGGCAAGAATCCGCTTATCATAGACAGTAAGGATCCGACACTGCCGCTTGAAGATTACATTTACGGCGAAGTTCGTTACAAGAGTCTCAGGGCAACGAATCCGGAGGCAGCTGCGACACTTCTCGCAGAGGAAAAGGAATCACTTGCCCAAACGTGGAAACTCTACAAATATTTAGCAGAGATGAAGATGGACTAATAAGCAAAACACCAATGCGTGCGCAGCATATACAGCGTATGCTGTATGTGCTGCGCACGCGGTGTATATGTATAATTGCAGCTTTTTGTCCGATGACAGACAAAAATCGGTCAGTTGTGTGCAGCTGTTTGCCGAATGCTGCAATTTTGGAGGTAAAAGCAATGGCAGAAGTTAAAGAAGAAATAAAAACAAAATCAGGCGCGAAAATCGCCACCGTTGTTAAACAGGCAGATGGTGTCGGTGCAGCCGAAAAACCGAAAACGAAAGCGCGTGTAGGCATAATGGAGACAGCCTTCCGCGATGCACATCAGTCCATAATGGCAACACGTCTTTCAACGAAAGATATGCTTCCGATATGTGAGGCAATGGACGAAGTAGGATACCATTCTGTGGAAATGTGGGGCGGTGCAACGTTTGATGCTGCGATGAGATTCCTAAACGAAGATCCGTGGCAGAGGCTTCGCGATATGAGAAAACGTCTTAAAAAGACAAAAACTCAAATGCTTATGCGCGGTCAGAACGTTGTCGGTTACAGACACTATTCCGATGAAGTCGTGCGCGAGTTCGTAAAACGCGCAATAGGCAACGGAATTGACATTATTCGTGTCTTTGATGCCCTGAATGATCTGCGTAACATGGAAATAGCGGCAGATGCGGTCAAAAAAGAGGGCGGCACGCTGCAAATGACAATATCGTACACCGTTTCCCCATTCCATACGCTTGACCTTTTTGCAAAGCAGGCTCAGGATATGGCGTCTATGGGAGCGGACAGTATATGCATCAAAGATATGGCAGGGCTTCTCACACCGGTCGCGGCAGATGCACTCGTAAGGGCGATAAAGAAAAAAGTTAATCTCCCTGTACAGGTACACAGTCACTGCACAAGCGGCCTTGCCCCAATGACATATTTTGCTGCGGTTGAAGCCGGTGCCGATGTTGTTGACTGCGCGATCTCGCCGTTCTCAATGGGTACAAGTCAGCCCGCTACGGAAGCGGTAGTGGCTGCTCTTGCAGGTGGTAAGTACGACACCGGACTTTCGCTTGAAAAGCTGCTGCCGATAGCAAGACATTATGACAAACTGCGTGTAAAGTACAAAGATCTTATCATGGGTGTCGCGGGCGTTAATGTAAATATATTGCTCTACCAGATCCCCGGAGGAATGTACTCAAACCTTCAGAGTCAGCTCAAGGAAGGCAACTGCCTTGATAAATTTGATCAGGTGCTTGAAGAAGTACCGCGTGTTCGCAAAGAGATGGGCTATCCTCCGCTTGTCACTCCGACAAGCCAGATCGTAGGCACTCAGGCCGCAATGAATGTTATCTGCGGCCAGCGCTGGAAGATGATTCCGCAGGAGGTGCGCCAGTATTTCCGCGGTTACTACGGTAAAACGCCTGCTCCTGTTGACCCTGAGATTCAGAAGATCGTCCTCGGCGACGAAGAACCCATTACATGCCGCCCTGGTGAAAAGATCGCTCCCGAAATTGAACAGGCAAAGAAAGAGATGGGAATGTGGTTCACTCAGCCTGAAGATGTACTGTCATACATTCTCTTCCCTCAGGTCGCAAAAGACTTCCTGCCGAACAAATATTCAAAGGAAAATGTTTTGAATATCGGTCAGGACGAACAGTATGACGAAAACGCATACGAGATTTAGCGAAGCACCGGAGATGCTTTCTGTATTGCATTAAGCAGCGTTTCCGCAGCTCTGCACACAAAATATCCGTTCAGCAAAAACGCCGCACATCAAATGTGCGGCGTAAAAATTATCTTCCCCTTATCCATTATAATTCCGCTTCGGCGCATATCTTTGTCCATGCGGTGCGTGCCTTTTCTTTCCACTCTTCTTCGGTGCCGTCATTTGTGAGAACAAGCCATGCACGGCGTTTTTTTTCTTCTGAGGGCAGCAGCTTCGCCTCTCGCCTTGCCACCTCATCTGCGTTCCAATTACGCTTTGCATTTCTTGCAACACGCTTGTCAAATGGTGCAGCCGCAAATATTATGCGGTCTATCCACCTGTCATGACCGCCTTCGTACATCAGCGGAATTTCCGCAATTACTATGCCGCCGCAGCGTTTGGCTTCGTCCTTTATTGCGGCGATCGTTCTTTCATGGATAAGTTTCTGAGCGAACGCATATTCCTCTGCGCTGGTAAAGATTTTATCTGCTATCCTCCTGTACATCTCTGTACGCGGCGCGTCAAAAAAGCTTTTGCCCCAACGCACCTCCGCTTCCGTGCGAACATCCGGAGCATCCCACAATGCGCGTGCTGCTGCGTCTGCGTCAATTATATGGGCACCTAATTTCTCCCATTCTCTGCAAAGAGTGCTTTTGCCGGCGCCTACATCTCCGGTGAGACCTATGATCTTCACTTAAAACGCCTCCTCACCAATGCCAACGACGCTTCGCTGCACGCGGGTCTGCATAATAACCGTTCTGCGCGTTGTCTGTGAAACTGCGGACATCTTCCGGTATCTCGCCAATGAATCGTGAGATACTGTTGTGCTGAAGATCGCCGAATATCATACGGCTTGAAGCACATGATATGTACAGCCGTTCCCTTGCCCGTGTCATACCAACGTAGCACAGACGCCGCTCCTCGGACATATCACCTATACCGGACGCCGCTCTTGAACTTGGGAAAATTCCCTCCTCAAGTCCAATAAGGAACACCACAGGAAATTCCAATCCCTTGGCTGCGTGGAGCGTAAGCAGATTTACAGAATCCTCTGCTTCGTACTGCGAATCCTGATCCGTTACAAGCGGAATCTGTGTCAGCGCATCAAGCAAAGTGCTTTCGGGCGGTACGACCGAAAGAATCTCAAGAACATTTTCACAGCGTTCCTCCCAATCCTGCGGATATTCGTCCTTAAGATAATTCTCGTAGTCATTAACATCAAGTATCGTTCTGATGGCGTTTGCCGTGTTTTCCTCGCAGCTCAGGATCGCAAGCATATTTTCCGCAAGTTGTTTTGCGCCCGCCCCCTGTTTTCCCTTCAAGCCACATCCATTCTTCTCTACAGCGTGCCACACCTCATGTTCATCGGTGAAATTCATAGCGGATATTGTGTCCGCTATCTGTTCCACGCTCTTTTTTCCAAGCCCTCGCTTTGGGATATTTGCTATGCGTGCAAGTGATATTGAATCCTTTGGATTTATCGCAAGCCGCAGCATTGACAACGTATCCTTGACCTCGGCTCTGTCATAAAATGCAAGCCCGCGTATAACTCGGTACGGAATAGAATGTTCAAGCAGAGCCTCTTCAATGCCGCGGCTCAAAGCGTTAATGCGATAGAGTACCGCCATCTCATTATATTTATAACCGTCATCATGCAGACGCTCCATCTCTTTTGCGATTTCACGTGCCTCTTCATCGTCACGAATGTACCTTTCAACTTTGATCTTTGTTCCGGCTCCCGATGCCGTCCACAGATCCTTCGGGTGACGATCATCGTTGTTGCGTATGACAGAATTTGCGCCGCTGAGGATATTGCCTGTTGAGCGATAATTTTGGTCAAGGACAGTGACCTTTGAACCCTTAAAATCGTGTTCAAAGTTCAAAATCATAGCCATATCCGCACCGCGCCAGCCGTAAATTGACTGGTCGGGATCGCCCACGACCATAATTTTGCGTCCACCCTCAACAAGGCAGCGAAGCAACAGATACTGCGGCTGATTTACGTCCTGATATTCATCTACCAATATCCAGTCAAGACGTGAGCGCTCTGCCTCGCGTATCTCAGCATCTGACGCAAGCAAATGAAGCGGAAGAATCATAAGGTCATCAAAATCAAGAGCAGACTGCTTCGTCAATTCACTTTGATATGCGTTCCACAACGGCAGCCACCGTTCGCTTATATTCGGCTTGCCCGACACCGGATTTGACTTTGTCTTTGCCTGAGATATAAGATTTAATGCGTCCTCCGTGCTGAGTGTCTTTGTGCTTATATTCATCGCCGACATTGCTTTGGTGATTATCTTTTTGCAGTCGCTTCTGTCAAAGATAACAAACGGGTATGGGATACCGTGTCTTGCAAGTGCATTGCTGTACCTATGCAGAAAACGCAGCCCGTATGCGTGAAATGTGGATATTTCAAGCCCGCTTGTATCGCTGCCGAGAAGACTTTCCGCACGGCTTTTCATCTCACGCGCCGCCTTATTGGTAAACGTCAGTGCAAGGATTCGCCATGGTCTTACGTTCTTTTCTTCTATCAGGTATGCGATCTTTGTCGTAAGAACCTTTGTCTTTCCGCTTCCTGCGCCGGCAAGTACGACCTGATGCCCGTCACAATATGTCACAGCTTCAAACTGCCTTTGGTTAAGATTTTTCGTTATTTTTTCGTCCATTGCAAACATCATCACCCATCTTATTACCATAAATTACAGCAATGACGCACTGCGGTCAAGTAATAAAATATAAACTGAGATTATATGCTGTAGCGTTACAGCTACGCGCGACTGATTTTCCGTGTTTGTATTGACAGAGCTTGTGGTCTGTTTTATTATATAGTTAGCAATAGGTAACTGATTGGGAGGTGAGGTGCTGCATGAAGCTGACGGAGTTGAATGACGGAGAGAGGGCGATCATTGTCGCACTTCCTGATGGTGAGGCCGCGCAGAGGCTTGAGGCGGTCGGCCTTCATGTCGGTAAGGAGATAGAAAAAATTTCATGTATGCCTTTCGGAGGGCCGGTTACGGTTTTGCTTGACGGGCGTCACTTTGCTGTCTCTCACGGCGTAGCGCGGGAGATAGAGATGAAAAGCAGGGCGTGTAATAAATGAGCTGCAGAGAGTGCGGTCTTTGTTCGGGCAAAGATGCGATAAATGACAATAAAGCAAATCTGCGCGTACTTCTTATGGGAAATCCCAATGTCGGAAAGAGTGTATTTTTTTCACGTTTGACCGGGGCTCATGCTCTTTCGTCAAATTACCCGGGTACGACCGTGGGGTTTACTCAGGGCATAATAAAATATAAAAATTTCTGTGCGTCGCTTATTGACGTGCCGGGGGCTTACACGCTTGATCCCACGAACGAGGCAGAGGAAATAGCGCGGCGCATTATCGGCGAGGGCGCGGACAGAGTCGTGCTTGTCATTGACGCTACCGCACTTGAAAGAAATCTTGTTATGGCACTTCAGGTGCTTGCCTATCACATTCCTACCGTTATAGCACTGAATATGACCGATGAGGCGCGTCACAAGGGTATTTTGCTGGACGTTGAAGGGCTGAGTCGCGAGCTTGGGGTTCCTGTCTTTCAGACGGTAGCAACGACCGGAAGCGGAATAAGCGAGCTTGTTGAGGGGCTTGTTGATGATGCCGCGGTAAGCAGCATAAATGAAATGACGAAAGAGGAGCGCTGGCAGAAGATCGGGGAGATCATCGCAAACGTCCAGACCGTCACTCACAGACATCATACGTTTCTTGACAGGATAGAGGACATCTCCGCAAATCCGTTGTTCGGAGGGCTTGCCGGTGTTTTGATCCTCGCTGTCGGATTTGCTGTTATACGCATAGCAGGCGAGGGGCTTATTGCCTACGTTTTTGATCCGATATTCGCGAAGCTGTGGCTTCCGTTGCTTGATGCAATGAAAGACGCATTGGGCGACGGTGTCGTCCGTGATATTCTTATCGGTAAATTATTTGACGGATCAATAGATCTTGAGCAGAGCATGGGCGTTCTTTCAACGGGATTTTACGTTGAGTTCGGCATGGTGCTGCCTTATATAATATCTTTTTATGCCGTTCTGTCGTTTCTTGAGGATTTTGGTTATCTGCCGCGCCTTGCAGTCGTATTTGACGCACTTCTTCACAGATTTGGAATACACGGCTATGCGATAATACCAACTCTTTTGGGTTTTGGGTGTAATGTGCCGGGAATACTCGCAACTCGTGTGCTTGAATCGGAACGCGAACGCTTCATTGCAGCAACGCTTATTTCCGTAGGTGTTCCGTGCGTCTCAATTCAGGCGATGCTTACCGCGACGCTCGGAGGTTATGGCGCCGGATATGTTGCGGCTGTCTATGCTGTGTTGTTTTGCGTGTGGGTGCTGCTCGGACGGATAATGAATCTTATGCTGCCGGGCTTCAGCCCTGAACTTATCGTTGAGATACCTCCGTACAGAATACCGTCATTGAAGGCTTGGATGACTAAATTGTGGTTCAGGATAAAGGGCTTTTTTCTTGAGGCGACTCCGCTCGTCTTGGGCGGCATACTTCTTGTAAATATTCTTGATATGTTGGGCGTGCTTGAAGCTGTAGGACGCTTTCTTGCACCTATTTTCAAAGGTGTGCTTGATCTTCCGCCGCAGGCGGCTGTCCCCATTGTTATGGGCATTTTCCGCAAGGATATAGCAATGGGTTTGCTTATTCCGCTTGACCTTACGGCACACCGAATGTTTGTGGCTGTTATTGTTCTCGCAATGACATTTCCGTGTATAGCAACATTTGTGGTGCTGTGGAAAGAACTCGGCGTAAAACGTATGCTTGCTGCAAGCGCCCTTATGATGACAGCCGCGATGACAACCGGCGGTGTGCTTAATGTGTTGCTGAGGCTTATGTGATGAGTAAATGCACCGAAGATGCAAAAGCCGTTGAAGTTGTGGCGGCTCTTATTTGGAACGATGAAAGATTTATGATTTGCAGGCGTCCAGAAAACAAGGCAAGAGCCCTTTTATGGGAGTTTGTCGGCGGAAAGGTTGAGCAGGGCGAGACGAAAGAAGAAGCGCTTGTGCGCGAATGTCGTGAGGAGCTTGGCATTGAAGTTCGTCCGTTAAATATATTTCTTGATGTCTTTCACGATTATCCCGATATGAATATCCACCTGACGGTATTTAACTCAAAGATCGTTAGCGGCACACCGAAGATGATTGAACACTGCGATTTGAAATGGATATTGCCCGATGAAATTTGTAAATATGATTTTTGTCCGGCAGATGAAGCTGTACTTGCGAAGATAAGAGAAAACAGAGATTGAAAACATAAAAGGCAGAATGGTGCTGTCTGTATCATTCTGCCCTTGGCTCGGTTTGCGTGATGTCAGGATCTTTTTACCTGTCTTGACGGATCATCACAGACAAGAGTTCCGGCTATTGCGAAGTCCTCGTTTCTCATTTCATTGATGATTATGCGTACCGATGCGGGTGGAACTTCCATCGTCTCGCAGAGAACTTTTGTCATTCCTGCGACCATTCTGCGTTTTTGGTCAAGGCTTCTGCCCTCTTTGATGTTGACTTTTACGATCGGCATTTTCCGCGTACCTCCCTGTTAAAAATTTTGTGCTGTGTGTAAAATATATCATGTATTGAGATTATTTTGTACCGTGAGGTGACGCTTTGGATAAAATTATATTGTATGTTGCGGCTGTATTTGTGGGAGCGTCAATAGGATCGTTTGCAAATGCCGCGGCGATGCGCACGTGTGCGGATAAAAAATGGTGGGGACGGGAACGCTCCGTCTGTGACAGCTGCGGAACAGTCCTGTCACCGCATGAGCTTGTGCCGCTTGTATCATATATTTTGCTTGGCGGAAGATGCAGACATTGCGGCAAAAAAATTTATCTGCGTCACTTTGTAGCAGAGGTGTTGTGTGCTGTGGCGGCCTTGATTTTTTTTGTTCGTTTCGGTCTTTCGTATCAGTTTGTTGTTTTGCTTGCCGCGCTCGTCTTTGCCGCCTTTCACACAATGACGGATATTGAAGCGGGATATATTTACGATTCATGGTCGTTTGCAATGGCGCTCTGCGGGATAGCGATGCGTCTGCCGTTCGGTCTACGATGCGCTGCGGACGGAGTTATCGGCTGTGCCGCAGGCGCGTGTGTAATACTTGCGATAATTGCTGCGAGCCGCGGCAAAATGGGTTTCGGTGACGCAACTCTTATGGCGGGGATAGGGGCATTTATGGGGCTAAAATTCTGCATACTTTCTTTGTATTTGGGTTTTATGTCAGGCGGCGCGGTCGTTCTGCCGCTTATTGCAGTAAAAAAACTTACGCGCAAAAGCGAAGTGCCGCTTGCACCATTCTTATGTATCGGAATGCTGCTTGCTTCGGTATTCGGTGAATATATTGTGGAATATTTCGGATTTGCTGCGGATCTGCCGTGGTGTACGGAATGTAACGCTGCGTTTTGGAAAAACTGATCAATGCGCCTTTGGCAGACAGATACTGTAACTTCTTCCTTGAGTAAAAAATGTATTT
>JAUNMU010000135.1 GCA_030531745.1 Synergistes sp.
ATATTGTGCAATACTCTGAAAATATAGCCTTATTTTGTGCCGAATATCCTGTCCCCAGCATCACCAAGACCCGGAAGAATATATTTATTCTCATTCATTCCGCGGTCAATGTTTCCTATGTAGACAGGTACATCGGGGTGCGCATTGTTAAAGGTCTCAACACCTTCCGGAGCCGCGATAATATTAAGCAGCTTAATATTTTTCCCACCGTGTGCCTTAATGGCAGAGACAGCGTCAACCGCAGAGCCTCCGGTCGCAAGCATTGGATCAACGACAAGAATCATACGCTCGTCCAAATGCTCGGGAAGTTTGCAGTAATATTCAACGGGGCGGTGCGTTTCGGGATCTCTGTACATACCGATGTGACCAATTCTTGCAGAAGGCACAAGCCTGACAATGCCTTCTGCCATTCCGAGTCCGGCTCGCAGAATGGGAACAACGCAGAGCTTTCTTCCCGAAATCATCGGTGTCATACACTTTTCCAACGGAGTATCCACTTCAACCAATTCAGTCGGAAGCGAAGCAAGAGCTTCGTATGCCATCAGGAGCGTCAGCTCTTCCACAAGACCTCTGAAAGCTGCGGTTCCCGTGTTTTTGTCGCGCATCATACTGATTTTGTGTTTCAGCAGCGGATGTGTCAGTACAATCACATTATTTGGATTTTTCATAGAGTTTTCTCCTTTGTCAAATAGAGAAATAATAATTTACCAACAACGCTATCTGCGTTTAGTCGCCAAGTTCCGAGTCAACATTTTCTGTCGGTGCGGAGAAGCCCAAGTCGGCGCCTTCACCTTTGTTGCCTATAGAGCCGAATACGAAATCTTTGCCCGGGAGAACTGCATTAAGCAAAATTCCGGCGATGGCAGCAATAGCCAATCCCGTAAGAGTGACTGTGGTACCCGCAACGGTGAAGCTGATACCTTTGGAAAAGCCCAACGCACAGACGAGAATTACCGCAGCAACAATAAGATTGCGGCTTTTTGTAAGATCCACGCGGTTTTCAACAACGTTTCTGACGCCAATGGCAGAGATCATACCGTAAAGGATAAAGCTTATTCCTCCTATGATCGCAGAGGGCATAGATGCAATGATCTCAGAAACTTTCGGTATGAAACTGAGAAGAATGGCAAACGCGGCCGCCAAACGAATAACGCGCGGGTCATAGACCTTGGAGAGTTCCAAAACGCCCGTATTCTCTCCGTAAGTTGTATTTGCAGGTCCGCAGAAGAGAGCCGAAAGTGAGGTTGCAAAACCGTCTCCCACTAATGTGCGGTGAAGCCCTGGATCCTCAATAAAGTTTTCGCCGGTTGTTGCAGAAATGGCCGATACGTCGCCGATATGCTCCATCATAGTGGCAAGAGCGATCGGTGCCATAACAAGGATGGACGTGAGATCAAACTTGCAGAAGCGAAAAGGCGGTATGCCTGCCCAACTTGCCGCAGAAAGACCGGAGAAATTCAACAGCGCGCTGCCGTCCGCAGCGGTCGCGCCGGCTGCACTCATAATCAGTGCCGCAATATACGAAACGACTACACCCATCAAAATCGGAATGATCTTAAAAAGACCTCTGCCCCAGATATTAAAGAAAATAACAACAAGCAAAGCCAATATAGCCAGCGGCCAGTAAGTTTGGCAGTTTGAAACGGCAGACCCCGCCAAACTCAGACCTATGGAAATGATGATAGGTCCGGTCACCACGGGTGGCAGATAACGCATACATTTCTTAACTCCGACCAATTTCATTACAGCTGCCAGTATAAGATAAAGCAGACCTGCAACAACGATGCCGCCGCAGGCATATCTGATCTTCTCACTTGCTGCCATTCCGGCGTAAATACCCGTGTTCAGTGCTGCTATCGTGGCAAAACCGCCGAGAAAAGCAAACGAGGAACCAAGAAACGCAGGCACTTTGTTTTTTGAAATAAAGTGAAACAGCAGAGTACCTACTCCCGCAAAGAAGAGCGTGACCTGAATTGAAAGCACCTGTTCCTTGCCGCCAAAATACGAATTGACCAAAATAGGGACAAGAATGGTTGCTCCGAACATAGCGAACATGTGCTGCAGTCCCAAAAGCAGCATCCTTGGTGTACCTAAGGTTCGTGCATCACGAATCGCACCGTCTTTTGTAAGTTGTTTTTCCACTTTGTAAATGA
>JAUNMU010000048.1 GCA_030531745.1 Synergistes sp.
TCTGCTTATCACACAAAATCAAAGATTTTGGTTCGCTGCTTATAATCAGCGGAAGACGCTTTTGCGTGTATCTGCTAAAAAAGAATTAATCAGTGTGTCCTTAGAACTTCATATACAAACACGTCGTTTTTCTATTTCGTCTCTCCACATATAAATTTTTCCGCATTCCTGTGCAGCAGCATTTCTGTTTCCTCATGAGAAAGTTTTGTTTTCTCCAATAATTTAGAGTATCTTTCAAAACTTAGTATTGGCCAGTCTGAACCGTAAAGAATCTTTTCTCCCGCACCTATCGCATACATCGCGTCAAGCACCTTTGCCCCATAAAGCCATGGCATTGCAGCAGTGTCAAACATTGCGTTGGCAAGCATTGAACGCATCTCAGGCATTGCATAAAATGCCCACAGGCCGCCGCCAAAATGAGCAAATATCACACGCACCAACGGAAAATTTCGGCAAAATGCGGCTGCTTCGCGAGCACCGCACGTTCCCTTGCCTGCGTAGTTATGCCCTGCTTGTTCCGCGGTGTGAAATGTAATAAATTTTCCACGCTCGCGCACGGTCTCACAAAGTCCACGCAATGGCTCTGCTTCGGCAATGCTGAACGACTGACCGTCAGGAAATAACTCACCTACTCCGACCGCACCTGCGTCAAGTACACGTTCTGCTTCACGCACCGCCCCTTTCGCCGTAGGCGGCACTACGGCAAGCGGAACTATGCGTTTCGGAAATTTACGCGATGCTTCAAGCACATAGTCGTTCATTTCGCGGCACAATCCTATGTCACGGAACGCAAACGTAGTAGCAACTGACATATCTACTCCGCTTTCATCCATCTTTGAAACAAGTTCTTCCGCTGTTCCCCACTTCTGTACCTTTGAGGAGGAGAGAATATCAAACCACGGCTCGTGCGCCGCGATTTTGTCCCGATCTTTTTTCAGAAACTCAGGGTAAATATGAATATGTGAATCTATGATTTTCATTACACTCACTCCGCTGTAAATTTTCGGCAACTGTCGCTGCTATTATAATCCATAATGGAAATATTAAGCCTCTGTATGTTTTTGTTTCTCACTTTTTTCACTGAGATTTTATTTTCTTTGTTATAATAGTGTACGTTGGTGTGCATGATACGGTGTGTGGTTTTGTATTCTTCGTGCGTTTAAGGGTGAATGAATTGAATCTTTTGTTATTGCTTAAATCTGTGCCGCTTGTGATCGTTACGCTTTTGCTGCCGCTTTTCGGAGCGTTTGCGTACGGTTGTGTGCTTGTATATAACAGGTATCTTGCACATAGGACAGGGAAGTTTATAGGCATGAATAGAGTTGTTTATAAGACGCCGTTTCTCATTCTGCTGACAGTGCAGACTGTGCTCTCCGCTGTCATTTGGTTTAAGGTTGGAGGCGGCTCTGAAAGTAATGTCCTTTCCGGTTCGGGGTGGACGTCTGTCTTTTTCGGTCTTGCCTCAGGGAGTGTGCAGTCATCGTTCAAGGTGGATATGTTCGGCGCATTTTCGGGTGCGCTTGCTGCGTATGCGGCACTTGCCGGAGGTCTTTGCGCACTTGCGGAGCGTGAAGAGCCGCTTACGCCGAGGCGCATTGTATTTTTGCTGCTTGCCGTTGCCGGAGTGCAGGGAATATTTTATCAGAACAATCTGCTTGCGCTTTTTGTCTTTATGATTATTGCGCAGACGGGGGTCACGGGGCTTTTCAGCAACTACTCGCCGGATCGTTCTTCTTTGCGGAAGAATGCTTTTTACTATGCTTCGCGTGTTATTCTCCTCGGAATGTTTCTCGCCGGTGTTTTGCTGCTCCGTGCGGAGTACGGTGTGACAAATATGACTGTCCTCGCCGCAGCAAGAATGCCGTCGCATACAACATCTCTTGCGTTAATTCTTCTTGCCGTTCCGCCTCTTTATATTTTTATAAAGCCGTCGCCGTTTATGAAAAGTCCTTCGCGCAGCACTTTTTTCCTTCTCAGGACGCAGGTCTCTCTCTTCATCCTCTTTAGAATATTTTTCACACTCTTCGGTCCTATGAGCGGGCTTGAGAAGATGCCTGCACTGTTTGTGCTGGTCGGGCTTGCCGTTATTGCTTATTCGCTGATCATATCGGTAAGGGAAGTCTGTCCCGAAAATTTTATGGATATGATCGTCTTTTACCTTAAGGGAGCAATTCTTGCAGCAATCGGGATAGCCATGAACGGCACATTTGCTGCCGGAAATGCAGCACTTTACGGTATCGGTGCGCTTGAAGCTGCAATTTCGCTGTGGCTTGTTTTCTTGCCGATTACCATGACTATCTCATTTATAATGTCATTCCTTAAAATCAAGGAAGATAATGGTACTGAGATATGGAAAAACGGCAGTTTGTGGCGTAAGTCGCGCTTTATGACGCTTATGCTTATGCTTGCCGTAGGGATGATCGCGGGACTTCCTCCGTTTGCGGGGTACAGCGGCAAACAGCTTTTGCTGCGTTCCGCAAATTTCATAAGCCCATATCTCTGCTGTGTACTCTTTATCTTTGCAGTGCTTATGCTTTTTATATCTCTGCGCTGTGTCTTTGTATTTATGACGGAGGGCGAAGAGTCGGACGATAGTTTTAAGATGGAACGTTCTCCGATGTTTTTGCCCCTTATTATGTTTATGATAATTTTTGTATATGCAACTGCCGCACCGGGGCATGTATTTGATTCTGTCCTTTCGCCTGCGGTTGATTCGCTTGTCAACAGACCCGTTGCGATTACGACTCAGACGGAGGAGATGAAGTGATGCCTCTGCAGATTTTTACGGGATTTTTCGTGTGGGATGCGTGGCAGTGGATGCGTGTCTTTACGTTCAGTGCATTCGTATTTATATGTGCGACATGCTATGTTGTAATGAAGAGAGGTTACTGCACGCTCCCATCTTCTCTGAAAGAAATAGACAGGAAAACGGGATACATTGCTTATATATGCTCTGTGTTGTCGGACAGCTGCGTTAGACCGTGGGCATGCCGTCCGTATATATCGCTGCTTGGAATCGCAGCGCTTGTTATTCTTTTTGCCGCGGCGCTCTTTACAAGGTGATGCAGATGAGTATAGTTTTTGCAGATGTGATCAGATATATCAATGCGTGGCTGCTTATTGCCTTCGTCTTCTTTTTCTCTATGATGCTTGAAAAAGTGTACGTTACACTGACCGGAATGGCGGCGAAGAGGGTAGGATTTACATTTTCAATGGCAACTCCCAAAAGCATAAAGGAAATCATGACAATGAGGATAACATTGCCTGAGAAATCAAACAAACTGCTCGCTCTCTATATGCCATGCTTTGCGGCTGCAGCACTCGCGACAGTGTGTGCTTCTCTGCCGTATTGTACGTTTGTCCCAATAATAGGCAATGGCGCTGATTTTGTTCAGCTTACATTCTTTATACTGCTTTCGGACGTATTTGTGATCATTTCGCTTTACTCTATATGGTCGCAGGAAGTAGTAAAGATAGCCGTATATGAGCTTATTTCAACGCTTCGGATCTTAGTTGCCTTTGTAGCATGCTGTGCGTCAATAGCGGCATCGTTTACGCAGGGCAGCATGGAGAGTGATCCGCTCAGCCTTAATCTCTTCTCTGCGGTGGAACAATTCCGGTCAATGTCCGCAGTGGGAGCGGTTGGAACGCTTCTCTTTGTCTTTCTGCTCCTGAGTCAGATACCATGCCGAACAATAGGCAACGGAACATACCTTTTCATAAGTGACGAGATCCCTCAGTTCAGCGGCATTCCGCGTGCAATACTTGAACTTTGCTCCGCGATGCGTTCTCTGTTGATCATATCGTTTGTGGTTTATGTCTTTTTCCCGTCAAATCTCTTTGAAAATTTAGGCGATGGCTTTGGTGCGACATGGGGTGCTCAGGCACTTAATTTTATATTCTTTTGGTTTGTTGTTGCGGTGGTAAGGCTGATACTTGTCCCCCTGTGCCAACTGTCGGTAAGGTTTACCGAAAGGCATTTGCCTGCGAAGATAAGATATTGTTTTGTACCTGCCGTGACTGTTATTCTGATGGCAATGCTATGGTATGAGGGTATGCTTTTTTCGCAGGAGGTCGGAGCGTATTGACGCATAAAAAAGATGGCGTGTGCCGCGTACTTATAATACCGACGGGCGGCACTATCGGTTCGCTTGGCGGTCTCGGAACGGTCGGTGCGGTTTCCGATGCCGGTGCCGTGCGCGATATAACGAACTTTGCGGCAGATGTGCTGCACGAGTATGGCTGCATCGGCACAGTCAACACATTGTTCGGTGCTGTGGGAATGGATAGCTCCGATATGTCGCCGTATGAGTGGGGAAAACTTTCAAATGCAATACATTCTGCCGCAAAAGAAGGTATAAAAAAAATCCTCATAATTCACGGTACTGATACAATGGCATATACTGCGGCATGGCTTTCCCTTACTGTACCGCGGGATGTGACGGTTGTGCTGACCGGAAGTCAGAGGACGGCCGATGCTCCTGACTTTGACGGAATACGCAATGTTGAGGGTGCGGTGCGTACGCTTTGCGAGAAGCAAAGAGGCGTGTACATTCACTTTGACGGAAGAGATTTCAAGGGAGCCTTTGTCAGCAAGGAAGATGCTCAGGCTTTTTCTGCGTACACAGAATCTTCTTCCGAGGATATGCCTGATGTGTATTTTCACGAAAACTATTTTGAACACTGTGAAAGGTGGCAGGATATAGCAAAAAATATATGCGTTATGAATGTATCTCCGCTATTCACACATAGCCCCGATGAATGTAAGATACTTTTGGTAGTGGGGTACGGTGCCGGGAATATGCCGCAGAGAATAATACGCACGATCGCGGAGTCGTGTGTGAAGTGCGAAAAACGTCCCATAGTAATATGTGCGAGTGCCTGTGTTAAGGGCGCAAAAAATCCATGCGCATACAGCGGTGTCGGCGCGGGGGTGCTTGCGGAGCATGGTTTTCACGTCTACAGTCAAGGCGGGTATTCATACGAATTTTTGATAGCTCTTTCTTTTTTCGCACTCTGCGTTGACAGCGAAGAGCCGGAAAAAGTAATTGCACAATGGTTAGATAAAGTAAAAAAATGAGAGAGGTGCTGAAAATGGCACAGGAGAACAAAAATTTCATTGAAGAGATAATATCGGGCGATTTGGAAAGCGGTAAGGTAAATGCGATAACGACACGCTTTCCTCCGGAGCCGAACGGTTATCTTCACATAGGGCATGCAAAATCAATATGCCTGAACTTCGGCATGGCAGAGCAGTTTGGCGGAAAATGCAACCTTCGCTTTGACGACACGAACCCTGCGAAAGAAGATACCGAGTATGTGGAATCAATAATGGAGGACGTTAAATGGCTTGGCTTTGAATGGGCAGAGCTTCGCTACGCCTCCGACTACTTTGAGCAGTTCCACAAATGGGCGATAGATCTGATAAAGGCGGGCAAGGCGTATGTTGATGATCAAAATGCGGAAGAGATACGCATCGGCCGCGGCACGCTGACGAGACCCGGAACAAATTCTCCATATAGGGACAGAAGCATAACAGAAAATTTAGACCTCTTTTCAAGAATGACAGCCGGAGAGTTTGAAGAGGGCACTCATGTTCTGCGCGCAAAGATAGATATGGCAAGCAGCAATATGAATATGCGCGATCCGGTAATATACAGAATATTGAAGCGCGAACACCACAGGACCGGTTCCAAATGGTGTGTCTATCCGATGTATGACTTTGCACATGGCTACGAGGACGCGATAGAGGGCGTTACACACTCAATATGCACGCTTGAATTTCAGGATCACAGACCTTTGTACGATTGGTTTATCGCAAATACGGACGTTCCGCATATTCCTCATCAGTATGAATTTGCGCGTCTTAACCTTACATATACGCTTATGAGCAAGCGCAAGCTGCTTGAACTTGTTACGCTCGGCATAGTTGACGGTTGGGACGATCCGAGAATGCCGACAATATGCGGATTCCGCCGCCGTGGGTACACTGCGGCGTCAATACGTCGTTTCTGCCGCGAAATAGGCGTAGCAAAGGCAGACAGTTTGGTTGAAGTTGAGCTTTTGCAGCATTGTTTGCGCGAGGAGCTTAACAAGACCGCACAGCGCGGTATGGCTGTTCTCTCTCCGCTGAAAGTCATAATAGATAACTGGGAAGATGGTTTTGTTGACGAGCTTCCCGCGGAAAATAATCCCGAAGATGAAACTGCCGGTACACGCATGCTTAAAATAGGCAAAGAAATTTACATAGAGCGTACCGATTATATGGAAGAGCCTGTTAAAGGATTCTTCCGTCTTGCTCCGGGCAGAGAAGTGCGACTGAAGCACGCATACATTATAAAGTGCGGCGATGCCGTGAAGGACGCAAACGGCAATGTAACAGAACTTCACTGCACAGCAGATCTTGCAAGCCGCGGCGGAGATGCACCGGACGGGCGCAAGATAAAAGGCACGCTGCATTGGGTATGGGCAGGGGACGCGGTCAGGTCGCGCATAAACATGTACGGTAATCTTTTTACGCTGCGCAACATGGGCGATATGGAAGAGGGTAAAGACTACAAAGACTACCTTGACCCGAAATCACTCGTTGTGGCAGAAGATGCGCTTGTAGAGCCTACTCTTGCCGCAGCTCACCCGCTTGATAAATTTCAGTTCCTGCGCCACGGCTACTTCTGCGCCGATAAATCAACGACTCGTGAACACCCCGTATTTAACCTTACGGTCTCGCTGAAAGATTCGTGGGGCAAGGAACAGAAAAAATAAAATAGAGGGATAATGATGTTTGAAAGAACAATGTCAGAGAAAAAACGATCCGTACTTGCTGTTGTTTGTATGATTCTCGGTGCGTTGACTGTCTTTTCCGGCGTTGCCTATGCGGAAAAAAAGTATGACTCAATGACTGCGGAAGAGATCGCAGCACAGTTCTACATTAAAGAGATCAATGACGACATCTTTGCAAGGATCAAAGGAAAGTCGTACAAAGATGACTGCACTCTTCCTCTTTCCGATCTGCGTTATCTGCATATTCTGCATAAGGATATATATGGCAGGATCTTTGAGGGTGAAATGATCTGCAACGTATATATAGCGAAAGATGTGCTTGATATATTCAAGAAGCTGTACAAAGCGGACTATCCGATTGAGCGCGTGCGTTTGGTTGATGAATATGATGCGGACGATGAGACATCAATGCGTGACAACAATTCATCTTCGTTTAATTTCCGTTTCATCTCGCACACAAAGATAGTTTCAAAACACGGACTCGGTATGGCTGTGGATATAAATCCGCTCTATAACCCGTATGTGAAAGAGTCCAAAGGCAAAGTCTATGTTGAGCCTGAAACAGCGCATAAATACACCGACAGGAACAGTGACTTCGCGTACAAGATTGACAAAAATGATTTGGCGTACAAACTCTTCACAGAGCATGGATTTGAGTGGGGCGGCAACTGGAAAAGCGTGAAAGATTACCAGCACTTTGAAGTGCCGGACGCAGTCACTAAAAAACTGTATAAACAGTAAAATTACGGCAAATGTATTCACAGGACGAGGCATATAAAATGTGCCTCGTCCTGTGATCTGCTGCGCCGATGAGCGAAAATTTATTCTGTCCCGACTTTTTGAGCAAATCAGTATTTGTGTGCGATTTATGTTGTACACGTTTTTATGTTTTGTGATAAACTAACAAGATATTTACGGGCAGGATTTGCTTTCTTGAGGGAGGCTACTTACATGGAAGATATGACAGAACTTTCATCTCTGGGTGCATCGCTTCTTTTTGACGCGGAACGCATAGCAGAAGACATGCAGGATTGGAGACGTGATTTTCACCAATTCCCCGAGATTGCCTTTGAGGAAAATATAACAGCGTCAAAGGTCGCCGGTGTGCTGTGTTCAATTCCCGGAATGTCGGTTACTGTCGGAGATTGCGGAATGCAGACGTCTGTTGTGGGAGTCCTTGGCGCAGACGCACCCGGGAGTGCTATTATGCTTCGCGCCACTATGGATGCCATCCCGGGCGATGAGCAGACAGGGCTGCCCTTTTCATCATGTATGCCGGGTGCAATGCACGCTTCCGGACATGACGCGGAGATGGCTTCTCTTCTTGGGGCTGCCGTGGTGCTTTCAAAGTATATCGGAGAATTGAAACGAAAGGTCGTATTTGTATTTCAGCCGGCCGGAGAAGGGCGAAGCGGAGCAAAGACCCTCGTTGAGAACGGTATTATAGAAAAATATGATATAGGACGGGCGATAGCCGTAAACTGGTCATCGCAGCTTCCTTACGGAGAACTTTTTACAAGACGCGGTGTAATGACCGCGCTCTCCGACAGAATACACATAGATGTGCGCGGCACGACCGGGCACGCATCCGAACCCCATAAGACGGTTGATCCCATTACTATAGCGGCGAATATCATAATCACTATACAGTCCGTGCTTGCACGCGAAGTTGACCCTCGCGAACCTGTTGTGTTGTCGTTTGGACAGATAGATGCCGGCACTTCATATAATATAATTCCCGAACAGGCAAATATTTGGGGAACGCTTCGTGCGTTTGACCCGAAAACACGTGATTTTGTGCAAAATCGCATTGAGACGGTTGCACCGGCACTTGCAAAGGCTCTTCGCGGTCTTGCATCCGTTGAATATACGCGCAATTATTCTCAGGTTGAAAACAATACTGAAATGGTGAACGAGCTTATTCGCATAGGCATGCCGTTCTTTGGCGAAGATGGTCTGAGTATTATGGAACGTCCTATGCTTATGGGAGAGGATTTCTCGTTTTTCAGCCGCGTTGTGCCGTCAATATTTATGGTTATGGGTACGGGGCTTGAATATCCCGTTAATCATCCGCGCTACGATACGCCGGAGAGTATGCTCCCATTCTCTGCGGCATGGGAGGCGTATTTGGCGCTGACTTTTGACAGATAGTTTAGGAAACACTGATTAATTCGTTTTTGGCAGATAAACACGGTAGCTGCTTCCGCTGATTAGATGTGCCGGATGCTAAACAGGCAGTCCACGACTGGGGCGGAGGCGTATATCAATACGTTGGAGCCACAGGCGCGGACTGCCTGTGACGCAGACGGTGCATATAATCAGTGGTTCCTTTACACAGTTGCAGACGAATGGTGTGATCAATTTGGAAAGACGTCTTGAAAGTGTCATAAGAGATAATCTCAATAAACTCCCATCCGAGCCGTTTATATGGTGGCGCAAGACATGGTGGAGCAGAAGCGCATTTCTTGAGCTTGCAGAGGAGTGCGAAGAGTTGCTTCTCTCAAGCGGATTTAGGGAGGGACAGCGGCTTGCGCTCCTGTTGCCCAATTCACCGCTTCTCCTTGCGCTTGCTTTTGCCGTGTGGCGTGTGGGAGGGGCTGCCGTATTTATTGATTTCCATTCCGGATACCTTCCGATGATGAAACAGCTTGCCCATGCGGATGTCTTTGCTGCGCTGACCTACAAGGGGCTGTCTGACTTTGTGCCTCTTGTGTGTGAGGAGGGGATCCCCTGCTGTGTCATTGATGAAGATAATCTCTCCGGTAAAATACAGGGGCGTCCATGTGTATGTGAGGATAGGGAAACCGCTGCGATTTTTTACACATCGGGCACAACGGGAGAGCCGAAGGCTGTACCTCTCACTCACGAAAACTTTTTGTCATGTATTGACGGATGCTTCGGCTGTATTGATGCGGACGAGGATGATGTCTGTCTTAATGCTCTGCCCAACTCAAACAGCTTCGGTTTTCTGTGCGGTGCGCTGATTCCGCTTGTAAAAGCCATACGTCAGGCTGTCATTCCGTCGTTTATGCCGCTTGCTCACACATTTGACGCCATAAAAGACGCGGAAGTTACGATAATTCCTGCGGTACCGCTTGCAGTTGCAATGATGACAAGAGCTGCTGCAAAGGGGGGCTTTGTGCCAAAATCGCTGAAAACGATCATTTCCGGCGCGGAAAACTTGCCCTCAGAACTTGCGGCGAATGCTAAAAAATATCTCGGTGTTCCTGTCATACAGGGCTATGGTCTGACTGAGGGCACATCGGTCGTTGCAATGCCGCCAACTGTCAATGAAGCAAGAGATCATAGCGTAGGAAAGCTTATATCGTGCATAAAGGCTGAAATTCGCGGTGAAGACGGTGAAGTGTTGGGGGCAGGCAGCGAAGGTCTGCTGTGGATAAAGGGCGATTCCGTAGCCCGATCGTATTTCCGCAACGATGAACTTACGGCAGAAAGGTTTTCCGATGGTTGGTTCTGCACAGGCGATATTGCAAAATTTGACGAAGATGGCTACTTATATCTTGTAGGACGCACATCCGAATTGATTTTCGTCGGAGGCTTTAAGGTCTACGCGCGTGAGGTTGAACGTGTTGTAGAAGAACATCCGAAAGTGGAAGAGGCAGCTATTGTCGGAGTTCCGAGACCGATAAGCGGGCAATTTGTAAAAGCAGTCGTCGTTGTCAAAAAAGACGAGAAGTTGACATCAAAGGAAATAATTGATTACTGTAAAAAGAAGCTGGCATACTACAAGGTGCCGCGCATAATAGAATTTGTGGATAAAATGCCGCGTTCGGCAATGGGCGAAGTTGTAAAGAGAAAACTTTCGCAGGATTAGTGCGGCTTTCGCTGTACATTCGTCTGTTGCTGAATGGCAGTATCGGTTTTTCTTGTTATAAGTAAGGGGTGCAGATATGGAGACACGTCCCGATTGGGATACATACTTTCTCTTAATAGCAAAGGCCGCCGCAACGAGAAGCACATGTATGAGGCGTAAAGTCGGTGCGGTGCTTGTGCGTGACAGGCAGATATTAAGCACAGGCTACAACGGAGCGCCGCGCGGTGTTGAACATTGCAGTGCCGTTGGATGTCTGCGTGAAAGGCTCGGAATTAAGTCGGGTGAGCGGCATGAGATCTGCCGCGGCTCCCACGCTGAGCTGAACGCGATAGCACAGGCGGCAGCGGCGGGAACATCAACAGCTCATTCGTGGATCTACTGCACTCATGAGCCATGCGCATACTGCACAAAGGCACTCATAAATGCCGGATGCGAAAAGATATTTTATATCTTTGAATATCCGGATGAGCTTGCAAGAAAACTGCGCAAGGAAGCCGGAATTGAGGCAGTTAAGAGAGATTCCGGAACATTGAATAATATATGTTGACAACAGACGTTGTTTTACAGTCTTCGGCACGGAAATCAATTTTTAGGCAATATTGATAATCCAATGAATACTTGAAGATTTGTCGTTCTGCGCGTAGCGAAGCGGAGGCGCAGAAGCCAGCGGCTTTAAGGACGCGCGGTGTGCAGTGGGGTAAAACGAAAACTGTCGTGACGCGCTGTGGACGCGATGTAGTGTGTTACGTTTTCGCATATTGCTGATTTATCGCTCTAAAGACACTGGTTCCTGCGTACCCACAGGGGGCACAGGCTGACGCTTCGCGTCCCGCAGGAAGACTAATGAATATTC
>JAUNMU010000049.1 GCA_030531745.1 Synergistes sp.
AGTGAGAAGAGGTCATGGAATACGCTGTCTTTTGCTGCGTGTTTCGGCTTTATGGCTTCTGTCGTTTTTTGTTCGTTCTCTTCCGTTTTGTTTTGTGCTTCGGTTTTCATGGCATCCTGTTCTCTCTTTTGCGCATATTTGTAACATCTTGTTTGATTTTAGTCGGTTTTGTGTTTGTAGTCAATACAGCGTCATGGGAGGCATTTTCAATCTCTTTTCATTGGTCGGCTTGCAAAAATCATTCATAAAAATCACATATTGTAATGATAGAATAAGACAAACAAAGGATATTTCGGTAAAGGGGTGGTCGATGTGACGGAAAGGCAATTTTTTATAATGAGACACGCAAAGCCGTCACTGCCGTTTGGAGGCAGAGTCTATTACGGACAGACGGATTTCCCGCTCTCCGATGAGGGGGAGAGTGACGCACGCATGATAGCTGATGCGGTAAAGGATACGGGTTTTGACGCGGTGTATTCAAGCGACCTGTGCAGGGCGGTGCGTACTGCAAAGATAGTGGCGCCGGATCTTCATATAAATACTACACCGATGCTTCGCGAGATAGATTTGGGCGATTGGGAAGGCAAAAGCTACGATGAGGTTCGCGAGGAGTTTAAGGAGATATACGATTCACGCGGGAGCGATTTTACAAAGATAGCACCTCCGCGGGGGGAGACGTTTGCTCAGCTTCAGGTGCGCTCGGTAAAGGCGTTCAATGAGATCGCAGATCATCACAAGAGCGGACGTGTGCTTATCGTTTCGCATGGCGCGTTTATATGGAGCGTTGTTTCGCACATTATGGGGCTTAATTTGAGCGATATGTTCTTTTATCCGCTTGATTACTGCGGTATTCACTTCATTGAAGAACGCTGCGGCAGGCTCGGACTTATACGCTACAACTGGCGTCCTGGACTTCTTCGCAGCAGGGGCGGATCTGAGACGAGGACGGTGAGCGGAAAATGACGGCAAGAAGAGGCGGTTTTGCAGCGTGGATCGTAGGTTTTATATGTGTCATCGGGATCTGTGCTTCAGCTTTTTTTGCCGTTGGCTTTCTTAAAAACCGCAGTGCCGATGCCGGGTTTGCAGCGTTAAAGGCGGAGGATTACGAAACGGCTGCGGAGAATTTTAAGCGTGCTGCGCGTTTTGCTCTGCGCCCCGATGCTGAAATTTTGATCGCACTTGCCAAGGCTCAGGAGGGCTGCGGTGACACCAAAGGCGCAAAGGAGAGTTACGCAAGAGCTACCCAAGCGGATAATAATGATCCCGAGCCTCATTACGCGCTCGGAAAAATCTATATATCCGAAAAGAATTTCGGAGAGGCTGAAAAGGAAATTAAAGCACTTGAAGATATAGGCACCGACAGTGCAAAGCGCTATGCAGACGAACTGCGCACGGAGAAGACAACGGGAGCGGTCACTGGGGCGATAGACAATATTTTCAAGAATGTTATCCCCAAATCTCTGCCGGACTTGTTCAAGAAGGTGCTGCCGAGTGAGGATAAGTAACATTTTTGCCGGTATATGTATGCCGTGCGGTCGTGCCACATTTTCGGTTCTGTGCGCGATTTTCGTTTTTGCATCGGCTGCGTTCGGGGAGACAAACGCTGTTGTTCCTTCGTTTGATGTGGGGCATACGGAAAAACACGTTAAATTTTTTGATATTCCCGTGGAGTTTGTTCCGTCGGAGACTTGCAGATTTGCAAAGACAAAGAGCGGAGCCGCGGATACGAAAAATAAATTTGCGGCAGAGGCATCGTTTTACAGTGTGCCGTTTGCGGAATTCAGTGAAGAAATTTCTCATGATGTGAAGAATACGAAGGGACTTTATGTAAAGTCGTTTACAAGGTGCGTTTACAACGGAAAAGATGCCGTTATCGCAAAGCTCGTCTGTATCCGGGGCAAAGCAAGGATAGGTAAATGGGTACTTGCCGCAGAGGAGGGCGATGGAACGTGGATGCTTTCCATCTCTTATGACACAAAGGGCAAAAACGCTGCTCAGATGGCTCTTTCCATGCTCAAAAGTGCTCGGTGGGACAGCGAGTATGCTTCCGCAAGCATGCTTCCCTCCGGCACTGTTGACACATCGGGAACGCCCTTTAAGATCGCCGCTGTGCGCTGCGATTCGCTTGTATTCACGAGGGACGGCAGTCTGCCTACGCAGCACACGGACAGAGCCATTTTCGTAGCATCCGAGGAGTCTTGCGGCACTATGCCCGACTATATGCGCGAGGAGTATGCAAAAAAGCGATTTGCCGAAATAGACCCAACGACTGTACAGAAAATATCCTCTGTCTCTGCCGGAAATATTGACGGTCATGCGGAGGTCACGATCGTGGCATTCTCCGGCGAAGATGACAAGACAGTCACATATCAGACGCTTATATTCGGCAATTCAACCGTAACTGCACTTGTCGGCATCGCAAAGGGAAATACCGCCGATAATTTGAAGTATTTTTATAAATTGGCTGTATCATACAAGACTTCGTATTGATGATGAGCTGCAAAAACAAGGAGTGATTATCATGAAGAAGATCGTTTCGGCATTGTTGATAGTGTTTACTACGGCAGGAGCGGCGTTTGCAATGCCTCCGCCGCGGTATCATCACCATGTGCATTACCACCACGAGTACCGGCGTCCCATTTACTATCACAACAGTTCTGACAGCACCGGATGGTTTTTGGGAGGGCTCGGCGCGGGGATTCTATTAACCGCGATCCTCAGCAACAACTCCTCAAACTCTCAGCCGCATCATACGCAGGCAGAGCGCGAGAAAGAGCAGATCGCCGCAAAGGCGGCACAGATCAGGAGTGCCGCTAAACAGACCGCATCTCTGCAAAGTTCACAGCTCATGACACAGATCTCTCAGAGCGGTGCGGAAAATGCTCTCAAAAATATGGAAAATTACTGGAAAGGGCAGTCTCATCCGACGTATCTTGACCTGTCACGCCCTGTATCTGTCCTTAAAGTATCGGGATTTCAAGATGATCTGAACATCGTGTACACCGTTAATGCCGATATGGGCAGTGCTACCGTCACGGTAAATGCGCTTAACTTTGACGTAAGCGAGAGCGTATCTGCGCAATTTGCCGTCAGCAGCGCGCCGCAGGAAATGCAAAAGAGCGGCGCACAGATAGCGGGATTTTCCGTAAGCGAGGGAGTGCGCAATGTGGAAGGCTTTCTTATCGTTCAAGAGGTCGCAAAGGCATCTGCTGCAGCATACGCCGGATTGAAACCCGGGTCTGTAATGCGTAAGATTGACGGCAACAGCACCGCCGCAGCGAGCGTTGAACAGCTTTGGTCATACATAAAGCGCAGAGCCGAGACCAATTCAATAATAAACATCACGTTTGCCAACGGCGGCGGAAAGGCCAAGACAGTACAGATAAGACTGTAGTAAAACGGATAAATATGCGGTAAAATAAACCACGGTAAAGACGTTTTGCAGTTCTGCCGTGGTTTTGTTGTTTTATACACAGAACGGAGCAAACATTATTTTTCGTGGTGCCTTAAATTACAGGGGGACAGCAGTATGGCTGATAAAAATATAAAAAATGTTATAAATCCGAAACTTAAAATATTATTTCCTGTCGTGCGCGGTCTTGCGAAAATATTGGGACCGGACTACGAGGTAAATCTTCACGACCTGTCAATGCCGGAACATTCTCTTGTGCTGTGCGAAAACGGGCACGTTACGGGACGCACGGCAGGCAGCCCGATGACGGACTTCGGGCTTTTTATGATGAAGTCCGAAAAATACAAAGACAAGGAGGGGGTATTTAATTACGTTGCAAAAAACAGCCGCGGGGAACAGATGAAATGCAGCTGCATATTCATACGCGATGACGACGGAAGTGTTATCGGCTTTCTCTGTGTGAACTATGATATGAAAAAGGCACTCGCCGCACGCGGAATAATAGACTCTCTTCTGAACTTAAATACAAATTACGTTGAACAGTACGGATACGCGGACAACGGAGCACCACAGAGCGAGCTGCCATGTTCCGTGAAAGAATCGTTTGCGCGCGACCTTGAAGAGGTCGTAAGTCAGGCAATATCCACGGCAACGATTCGTGCCGGCAAAGAGCTGAAATATCTCACGAAGCAGGAAAAAATAAACATAATAAGAGAATTTCACGAAAGCGGATTTTTTCTTCTTAAAGGTTCCGTTGAGAGGCTCGCGGCAGAAATGGGAAATTCAAAATTTACCGTCTATGCGTACATAAGGGCGATGCAAAAAGCAGACAGAGAAAATAAAATTGACAGATAATTTTTATCACAATAAGGAACGAAATTTATCTTAAAAAAAATTTTTATAACAATTAGTTTTTCTATTGACAAAATAGGGGCACTAAGCGATAATATTTTTTGGGAAACACCAAAAAATTGTTTTTTATGCTTCATTTATGCGGTGAGATTCGCCGCCAAAATTCAAGGAGGGAGAGAACCATGGAACTGATAGCGAAGCACCCCGTGTTGGATTATAAACACGGCAGGGAAGTCACGTTCACCTTTGACGGTGCGGAGATGAAGGGCTTTGAGGGAGAGCCGATAGCCATGGCGCTTCACGCAAACGGCGTAAAAGTATATCGTGTTACGCCCGAGATGAAGAGAACACGCGGATTTTTCTGCGCCATCGGCAAGTGTAGCTCATGCTTTATGGTAGTGGACGGTGTGCCTAATGTGCGCACATGTGTTACGCCTCTTGCCGAAGGCATGAAAGTTGAGACACAGAAGGACAAAGGACGAGTTCCTTTGGACGTTGATTAAGGGGGTGCGCAGATATGAGCAAAACCTATGAGACAGATCTGTTGGTAATAGGCGGAGGTGCAGCGGGACTCTGCGCAGCCGCGGAAGCAGCGGGAGCGGGCGCAAAGGTCACGGTAATTGAAAGCGACCTTCACGCCGGAGGACAGCTTGTAAAGCAGACACATAAATTCTTCGGTTCGCGTGATGAATATGCCGGTACACGCGGTTTCAAAATTGCAGATATACTCCTTGACGAAATAAAATCTCTTGGCGACAAAGTAGATATCCGCTGCAATTCAATGGTTACCGGATATTATCCCGAGGACGGAGTGTTCACCGTAATGAAGGGTGAAGAGGACTACTACAGAGTAAAAGCCAAGAAGACAGTCATTGCGACGGGCGCACAAGAAAAAATGCTCCCCTTCCCGAACAACGATCTCCCCGGTGTCTACGGCGCGGGTGCCGTTCAGACGCTTATGAATGTTTACGGCGTTGTCCCGGGCAAAAAAGTTGTCATGGTCGGCGCAGGAAACATCGGTCTTATCGTAAGCTATCAGCTTACACAGGCCGGCGTTAAGGTCGCGGCGGTTGTAGAAGCGATGCCGAAAATCGGCGGATACTGGGTACACGCGGCGAAGATCCGCAGACTTGGTATTCCTATTCTTCTCAGACACACAATAACCGAAGCTGTCGGTGATAAGGTTCTTGAGGGTGCCGTTATCAGTGAGATAGACGATAAATTCCAGCCTGTCGGAACACCTAAAAAGATAGACTGCGACATTATATGTATGGCAGTAGGTCTCACGCCTACGACAGAACTTTTCTGGCAGGCAGGCTGCAAGATGCAGTTTGTACCGCAGCTTTGCGGATATGTTCCGTTCAGAGACGGTACAATGCGCACAAGCAACCCCGATATTTGGGTAGCTGGTGACGCAGCCGGTATTGAAGAGGCGTCAGCGGCGATGGTTGAAGGACGTATTGCCGGCTTCTCAGCGGCAAAATCACTTGGACTTGCCCTTGATGCCAAAAAGTTTGACGAATACTGGGCAAGACTTGGTCATCTGCGTGCCGGCGAAGTCGGAGAGAAGATCAAGGCCGGCATTAACCAGGTCAAAGTTGACAGTTGGGAGGCGTAAAAATGAGCTGCTGTGACAAAGAAAAATTATTCAACAGCGGTGTCCTCGTTGAACACGTAGAGGGCGCGGTGCTTCCCCCGAAAGATAAATGGGAGGCAAAAAAAGGCGGATATGTCGTAATAGAATGTCCGAAACGTATTCCGTGCAACCCGTGCTTCACGAGCTGCCCGACAGGTGCGGTACAGCCGTTTGAAGATATAAACGACACACCGAAAATAGATTATGCGAAATGCACCGGCTGCGGTATATGCGTATCGCGTTGTCCGGGACTTGCGTGCTTCGTAATAGACCTTACATACGCTGAAGACAAAGCGGTAATTAAGCTTCCATACGAACTTCTTCCCATTCCCAAAAAAGGACAGAAAGTGAAATGCCTTAACAGAATCGGAGAAGAAGTCGCAGAGGGCGAAGTCATAGCAGTTGCGGAGCCTTCAAAGGACAAAACATACGTCGTAAGCGTCGTAATACCGAAGGCACTCGTTGACGATATCCGCGGAATCAAAGTTACGGAGCAGTGCAAGGCAAACGTGATCTGCCGCTGCGAAGAAATAGAGATAGACAAAATTCGCGAATGGATAAAACGCGGCTACGACACATTTGATGAACTGAAACGCGAGTTGCGCGTCGGCATGGGACCGTGCCAGGGACGCGGCTGCCGCGATATAATCATGCGTGAGATAGCTATGGCGACAGGACAGAAAGTTGCCGACCTTCAGCCGGGCACGATGCGTCCGCCTGTCAAACCGATAAAAATCAGTCTCCTCGCAGAGGACTTCAGGGAGGGTGAGCACAGATGACGGAATTTCCGAAAACAGCCGATGTAGTCGTAATAGGCGGCGGCGGCGTAGGTGTGGCGACAGCTTACTACCTTGCAAAGGCGGGCAGAAAGAATGTCGTTGTCCTTGAAAAAAATACAGTATGCTCCGGCTCAACCGGACGCTGCGGCGCAGGAATACGCGCACAGTGGGGTCTTGAACTCAACTGCCGCATGGCTCTTGCCTGCCTTGACACATTTGAACATCTTGACGAAGAGCTCGGTCTCCCGACAGGACTTAATCAGGGAGGCTATCTGCTCGTTGCATACAAGGAAAAAGAATGGGCGCAGTTCCAGAAAAATGTTGAACTCCAGCACAGCCTCGGCATAATGTCCGAAGCATTTACAGATGTAAAACGTGCGCAGGAGATCTGCCCGGGCGTTGCCGTTGATGATGCGATAGGATTTACATTCTATGCACGCGACGGACACGCAGACCCGTTCCTCACAACCTTTGCATTCCAGGAAGCTGCGAAACGCTACGGCGTTAAATTCTGCAAATTCACCGAAGTCACCGGAATGAAAGTCGTAAACGGACAGGTAAAGGCCGTTGAGACAAACCGCGGTACGATAGAGTGTTCAGACGTCATCAACTGCGCAGGTTCATGGGCGCAGGACGTTGCAAAACTTGCGGGCGTAGAGCTTCCGAACTGGGCAGAGCGTCACCAGATACTCATCACCGAGCCGGTTGACCCGGGTGTCTGCCCGCCGATGCTTATGAGCTTCAGCGGAAACTACTACATTCAGCAGCGTCCGCACGGATCTATCATCGCAGGCGAAAGCCCCACGAGCGATGTGCGCCTCGGCTACACATCAAACGTAAATTCAGTAGCGAGCATTGCCCGCACGATATTGAAGATACTTCCGCGCGCGAAGAATATTCGCGTTGTCCGTCAGTGGGCAGGTCACTACGATATGACTCCCGACTCGGCTCCGATACTCGGCGAGACAGATGTGAAACACTTCTGGCACGCAACCGGCTTCTCCGGTCACGGATTCATGCTTGCCCCTGTCGCCGGTCAGATAATGGCGGCACTTCTTACCGGAGGCAAACCGCCGTTTGATCCGACGATCATGGACTATCACCGCTTTGAGCGCGGCGAAAGAATCGTAGAGCCCAACGTCGTATAGTCTGCATATACCTCATATACCGTTTCTTTCTTACCTACAGAGCCTGCGCATTGCGCAGGCTCTGTTATATATGAATTGTGGGCAGCGAAAATTCTTCCGCTGCCCACAATTCATTTCGGCTTATTAAAAAATATTTACGCTTCAAGCCCTGCCTGATATGCTTCGTCGTATGCCGGAAGGTTTTTAACATCACCCTTCTGCATCGTGCCGAGACCGTAAATGACTTTCTTTTCTGTCGCGTTATCCAAACACTTAAGCGCATAGCCGCGGAAGCCGTCTATCGTATTCTGCATGAGGCTCTTGTCCGGATTTCCCGCTGTTATGATGAAATAAAAATCTTTGCCGCCGAGTTCTTTATAACGTGCAAAGCAGCGGTCAATGAACGTTTTCATCTGTGCGCACATTGAGTAGAAATAAACAGGCGACGCAAGCACGACCACATCGGCGGCTGCCATTTTATCAAGCAGCTCAGCCATATCATCGTTCTGCACACACTTGTGTGAAGCGCAGCAGGCACAGCATGCCTTGCAGTAATTTATATTCTTATCTGCAAGGAATACTTTTTCAGCATCGTGCCCTGCTGCCTTTGCACCCTCTGCAAAGCGGTCGGCAAGTATGTCGGAATTTCCGCCTTTTCTCGGACTTGATGATATTACCAAAACTTTTTTCATTTCAATTCCTCCGTTTGTTTATAATATTTTAGTATATTTTACCGTGTTTCTCTTTATAAAGAGCAAATGGCTCAAATGCGGCATCGCCGCAGAGAGGACCTGCTACGTCTATGCCTCGCGCCTCAAAGGCCTCGCGCCATTTTTCACCCTTATATCCCTCGTCAAAGCCTACGCTCTCCGCCATTTCGCGCGGCGCTCCGTAGACGAGTCTGTCAACGCCGCTCCACGGCACGGCGCCGCTGCACATCGCACACGGCTCTGCGCTGGATACAAGAATATATCCATTGAGCGACAACACATTCAGCTTGTTTTGTGCGTGCGCAAAGGCGGTCATTTCAGCGTGCGCCCACGACTGACGCGATGTCACAACGGTATTTACTCCGATTGCAGCAAGACGATCGTTCTTTGCACCGAATATCGCGGCGGCAAACGGTCCGCCTGTTCCCTGCCTTACGTTTTCGGCTGCAAGCGATACCGCGAACAATACTTTTTCTGTGTCGCTTTTTATCACACGCCCGATATTTTCTGCTTCTGCTATACACAACCACTCCGGCATTTCTATCGCTCTTACGAGTTCAGCCGTCTGTGCTGTTTTTTGCCGCAAATACTCCATTTGTCTCACACCTCGGTTCACAGTGATGATACTCTTTATTTTAGCACAAAATATATGGCAGAGGATTTGAGAATTACTGATTGTATGCACTGTTTGTTGAGGGTTTGTTGGGCGCATCGGCCCCGCCCGCGTAACGACAGCTTTTTGTTTATCTTGCTGCACGCCGCATACCCTAACGCCGCCGTGTCCTGTGTCTTGCACTTTGCTTACGCGCGAAAACGACAAATCTTCAAGTATTCATTGAATTATCAACAATAATGAACATAACTTGCTCCAAAGATGGTATCATTATGTCGGAAATATGTGTAGGAGGAGTTTTGGTGATGGCAGAGAACGTTTTGACAGATGCGCTCGGATTGAAAAAACTTAAGGAGGGTGATGCCTTTAAGTCTATTTTTGTTGTGGTCTCAATTTCGCCCAAGATTGATAAAAACGGCAGGACCTATTACGATGTGGCAGTCTCCGATGCGTCCGGCTCATTTGAGGCAAAGGTGTGGTCGGACGCGCAGTGGCTTGATAAGTCCGGTGCTGCCGCCTCAGATGACGAACATATTGACGCGGAGAAGATCCCCACACTCTGTGGCCGTACGGTGGGTGTGAACGGCAAGGTCAGCGGATACCGCGGACAGATGCAGTATTCTTTTGCAAAAATAACACTGCTGAATCAGGAAAAATTTCCGCCGGCACAGTATATGCAGCATTCCCCCATCGGCATTGACAAACTTACCGCGAGACTTAACGCCCTCATTGATAGCTGCGGCGGCGAGGCAGGGGCGTTTGTGAAGAATGTATTCACGGGAGAATTTATCACACGCTTCTCATATTGGCCCGCTGCCGTGGGGCATCATCACGCTTACGCGAACGGACTTCTTGAACATACAGTATCGGTTGCGGCATCTGCGAGAGCCATGGCGCAGTCAATGCGGGAATCGGGGTACGAGATAGATGTTGATGTCGTTACGGTCGGAGCCTTGCTTCACGATATAGGAAAGCTTGAAGCATACAAAATGGAATCTGCACCTGAGATGACCACAGAGGGAGCTTTCATTGACCATGTCGCGCTTGGATTTGCGCTATTCGGCGAACTTGCCGCAAAGCATGGGCTTTCTCGGAAGCTCGCGCTGCACTTGCAGCACATTATCCTCTCTCACCACGGTCAGAGAGAATACGGCTCGCCTGTCGTTCCGGCCACTCCGGAGGCACTTATCGTATCAGCTGCCGATGAACTTGATTTTCATATATTCTGTTGGAGCGACTCGGTGAAAAATCTTCATGACACTCAGGAAATTTCGCCATGGAGTGCCTCTGCGCAGAGACGTTTCTGGAAGGTTTAAGCACCGATATGTCCGAACTTCATATATCAGCCGACAACGATGGGAGACGGGTTGACAGAGTTCTTCGTACTTTGTGGCGCGATGTGCCGCTCGGTGCTGTTATGAAAGCAATACGCACCGGCGAAGTGCGCCTTGACGGGAAAAAAACAAAGGGAGATGTGCGCCTTTCGGAGGGACAAATTCTCACCGTCCCATGGAATGACGCGGAGTACTCCGGCAGACGCACAGCGATGGAGAATGAATTACCAAAGCAAAGCACAAAAAAAACACCGTCTCTTTCAACGCTCTATAAAGACGACTATGTTTGGATAGTGAACAAACCGGCAGGGCTGTTAGTCCAACCCGACAAAGCGGGCGGTGACTCGCTCATCGCCCGTGCGCTTGCGGAGCTTAACTGGACGCGCAGAGATTTCTGTCCGGCGACAGTTCAGCGGCTTGACAGGAACACAAGCGGCGCAGTCATGATAGCAATGACGGGCGCGGCGCAAAGACACCTTGCAGAACTTATACGCGACCGCGCAATAAGAAAAATATACATTGCCGAAGTACATGGCATAACAGATGACGGCGGCCGCATAGACATTCCGCTCTCAAAGGACGCCGGGATAAACAAAGTGCGCCCCGACAGCGAAGGCATGCCGGCTCTCACCATATACAAACGCACAGCCGTCCGCGGCGACAAAAGCCTCATTGAAGCCGAACTTGTAACAGGTAGGCCGCACCAAGCTCGCGCCCACCTTGCCGCAATAGGACATCCCATAGTCGGCGACATAAAATACGGAGGCAAAGGCGCAAAGCGTCCGCTGCTCCACGCATACGCGCTAATATTCCCCGATGACCCAACGCTACCGAAAGAACTGCAATGCCGCACCATCACAGCACCGGTACCGCACGACTTGCAAAAATACGCCAAAGATGTGAACGGCAGATAGT
>JAUNMU010000050.1:0-6514 GCA_030531745.1 Synergistes sp.
AAGCAGCCTTATTACAGATGTTTCAAGCCCTCCCCAACCGGAACCGAGACCGCTTCTTTCGTCAATGTTTATGCGTATCAGATCTGTTATGAAATCAGTAATCGCATCGTGTCCATACGCTCTGTCCGCAACGCCGGCCATGCGCCACGCATAGTCTTTTGCGCCAAGTGATTTTGCAAACATAAGAGAGTCTTTTCCAAGTCCTGCGTACCAAGCAAGCCTCATTCTGTTGTATATCGTAGTCAGAGTTGGAATGACCGTATGCGCCGTTTTAGATATTGAGCGAAAGCTTTTTATAACAACTCTTTGATCGCCTGTGCATAAACCGTCAAGAAGCCTGAATACATCTCTGTTTCCATCGTCCATACACATTTCTTCAACGTCGCGTGCGGTTATGGCAGCATTTTTTTTCATGAAGGACATTGCTTTCAGTTGTGCGCGTATTTCCTCCGGATCGTCAAGCATCTCAACTACCATTTCCGCACCGTCCGGCATAAGCCGCACTCCGGTTTCTTTTGCAAGTTTCAGCACCCAAGCACAGCGCTCACGCGGCCAACGCGGAAAAGGATCTGCTTTCAGCACTCTGCACCTTGCAGTCACATCTTTCGGAATAAACTGCTGTGGCTGCATTTTTGTTTCACTTTCGTACACAAGCACTATGACCGTATCCGAAGTCTCTTCCACAGTATGTGAAAATTTTTCGGGGAACACACCCAAAAGAGGCGCGGACTCAACGACAACATAGCGCTTGTCATCAAAGAGTCCGCCATTCATACTGTCTGCAATGAGCGTACTCCACTCCCCGCCTTCCTGTCTTCCTGCGTGAGCGTATCCTTTTTTTTCAAGTTCTGCCGTACATTCTTCAAGGATACGCCTTTGAGCGGTACCGGAGGCGGCGATAAGGAGAAGCTGCGGCATCAGCCTTTCACCACTATATTCACAAGTCTTCCGGGTACTGCAATCGTTTTTATTACTTCTTTGCCTTCAATACGTTTTTTAGTCTCTTCCCGTCCCATAACTTCAACGATCAATTCTTCCTTTGAGAGTCCGGCGGCAACATCAAATTGCTCGCGCACTTTACCGTTTATCTGCAACACGACAGTGACGCTGTCTTCAACAAGTGCGGTTTTGTCAACTTCAAACCACTTATGTACGGAGAGGAAGTCTTCGTTTCCGAGTATATGCCACAGTTCTTCGGTGATGTGCGGAGCAAACGGAGAGAGACAACAAAGCAGTGTTTCAACACCTTCGCGCTTTATCTGCCACTCCGTGTCGTCTTTGGGTTCAAATGCAAGCAGCGCGTTTACAAGCTCCATAAGGCGTGCGACCGCCGTGTTGAATTGCCTTTCATCGCGGATATCCCTTGTCACACGGTCAAGCGTACTGTGTATAATACGCTTTATGCCGCGCACTTCCTTGCCTTTTAATGCGTCCATCGGGACACGCACAGACGAAGCATTCTTCAGATCGTCAAGGCTTTGTTCAACAAGTCTCCATACGCGCCCAAGGAATCGATTTGCACCTTCAACTCCACGTTCTGACCAATCAAGGTCTTTTTCAGGCGGCGCAGCAAAGAGTATAAAGAGACGCGCAGTGTCGGCACCGTATTTTTTTATTATCTCATCGGGGTCAACAACATTTCCGAGCGACTTTGACATTTTTGCGCCGTCTTTAATAACCATTCCCTGGGTAAGAAGTCTCTTAAACGGCTCCCGCATATCGGCAGGAAGCAGTCCGAGATCCGAAAGCACTTTCGTAAAGAATCTTGCATATATGAGGTGCAGACAGGCATGCTCAATGCCGCCGATATACTGGTCAACTGTCATCCAATATTCAGCGTCGTCTTTGTTAAACGGCTTGTCGGCACTCCACGGTGATGTGTAACGGTCAAAGTACCATGATGAACAGAAGAATGTATCAATCGTGTCGGTTTCGCGTTTCGCAGGAGCCCCACACTTCGGACACGTCGTGTTGTACCAGTCCGGACGCAGTGCAAGCGGATTGCCGCCGTTTTTCGGCATTTCAACGTCAAGCGGAAGAGCAACCGGAAGCTGATCCTCGGGTACAGGTACTATGCCGCAGTGCGGGCAATAGATCATGGGTATCGGCGTTCCCCAGTAACGCTGACGAGATATAAGCCAGTCACGCAGACGGAACTGTACTTCACGTTTGCCCTTGCCCTGAGCCTCAAACCACTCACCCATTTTGGTTATAGCTTCCTCTGTCGGCAGCCCGTCAATTATGCCGGAGTTGCATGCTATTCCGTCCGCAGCGACTGCCGACGGCATCGTAGCACCGTCGGGGATCGGCCCATCCTTGGGGCGCACAACTGTTATTACCGGAATGTTATATTTGCGTGCAAAGTCAAAGTCTCTCTGGTCATGTGCGGGAACGCCCATGATCGCACCCGTTCCGTAATCGGTCAGTATGTAGTCGGCGATCCATATCGGTGATTTTTCTCCTGTCACGGGATTTATTGCAAAAAAGCCGGTGTTGATACCCTCTTTATCAACGCCCACAGCAGTGCGTTCTATTGTGCTGCGTGAGGCCATCCTCCTCGCGAATGCGCGTATTTCCGCGGCCTTTTCGCCGCCTGTCATATCCGCAAATTTTTCCACATAAGGGTGTTCCGCAGCCATTGCGACAAATGTTACACCGTATATTGTGTCAATTCTCGTTGTAAATGCCTCAAGCTTCAGATCTGTGTCTGCAACTTCCATTTCAAAATGTACGCCTTCCGAGCGGCCTATCCAGTTACGCTGCATTGTAACGACTCGTTCCGGCCATCCCTTAAGTTCGTCAAGGCAGTCAACAAGCTCCTGAGCATAGTCCGTTATGCGTATAAACCACTGGTCAAGGTCACGCTTTGTTACGGGCGTACCGCAGCGCCAGCAGACGCCGTCACCTACGACCTGTTCATTTGCAAGGACGGTTTGGCACTTATCGCACCAGTTCACAGGCGCGTGTTTGCGATAAACAAGCCCCTTCTTGTAAAATTGCAAAAAGAGCCACTGGTTCCATTTATAGTAGTTGATATTGCAAGTCTCTACACGGCGACGCCAATCATAACTGTAACCGGCATTCTTCAACTGATTCGTCATGTGTTCTATATTGCTCCATGTCCAGTCTGACGGAGCCGTGTTATTCTTTATGGCAGCATTCTCCGCAGGCATTCCGAAAGAATCAAATCCAATAGGGTACAGAACATTCTTGCCCTGCATACGCATAAATCTCGCAAACAGGTCACCTATTGAATAATTACGCAGGTGTCCCATGTGGAGCGCACCTGACGGATAAGGGAACATCTCAAGACAATAGAACTTTTCTTTTGACGGATCGGCTTCAACTTCAAATATACCCGAATCCGCCCACGCCTTCTGCCATTTTGCTTCAATAGCCGAAAAATTGTATGGCATCTATAATCTCTCCTTCCTCAATGAGGAATTTCCAATTACACACTCGGTAATTATATACTCTGCACAAATGCGGGTCAAATTATTCCCGCTATTCTTGTCCTCCGCACACGCTTTCATCATCATCTTCTTCTTTATCCTGTTCTTGAAGTTTTCTGTTTTCCTCCTCAATCTCCTCAAGATATTTTTTCCAGATCAAAAGCGCAGCAACAGCGGCTATTGTTCCGCCTGAGAGTCCAAGTACGATAGGCATCGGCTTCGGCACTCCTACGGCATAACTTCCAAGGCCTCCGAGCGCGTACCCGTAAGCAATGATTGTTGCAAATGAAAGAAACAAAACTATCATTCTCTTACTCATGCTTCTATTTTAGTCTCAGAAATTGCAGTTGGCAAGCACTTGTAAAATATATAATATAAGTCGTTATATCTCACAATACGACAAACAAAATAATATATATCGCTATATTCGTTTTTATGTTAGTATTATGGGGTTTGTTCTACAAGTACGTTTGGGCGTGCTGTAGTTTGTGCTGTCGTCTGTGCTGTGTTTTGAAATTCGCAGGGCGTTCGTATTTGGTTTCGGGAGGATTTTGAATGTCGGACAGTTCTAAAATATACAATACATCGTCAGATTATGTATATCTTGATATAAAAAACAAAATCGTGAACAGGGAACTTAGGCAACATGAACGTCTGCTTGAGGTGAGGATATCAGATTCCCTCGGTGTAAGCCGCACGCCTGTGCGCGAAGCATTAAAGCGTCTTGCGGATGAAGGACTTGTAAAGATCACGCCGAACAGCGGCGCAAGGGTCGCATCTCCTACGGTCGCTGAGATCAAAAACGCTCACTGTGTACGCGAAGGACTTGAGAATTTAAGCGTTGAGATCGTATGCCGCGATGGTATTGATTCACGTCACTCCGAAGCCCTTGAAAGAGTCCTCAGAGAGGAAGAGAACGCTGTTACAGAGAACGACAGAGAAGCGTTTTTCACCGCAAACAGCAATTTCCATCACATCCTCGCCGATGCGTGCAAGAACACATTTTTGACTGATTTTATTGACAAAATAGTTCATCACACAAATGTCTACGTTTTGTTCAGCAAAAGCGATGAGCAGGCAATTAAGGATTCTCACGCGGAGCATCGCGCAATACTTTGCGCTGTCCGAAATCACGACAGCGAAGCAGCTCAAAATATTATGAAAAAGCATCTGAGTCGTGTATATACACTTTTGGAAAAGCAGAAAAATTAAACAGAAAAGAGGCTGTTCTATGGCAAATTTGTCAAAGATTCCATCGTTTGATCTGAAAAGAAATTATGAACGGGTAAAAAAAGAGATTGACGTAGCTGTTCTGCGAGTTCTTGAAACGCAGCAATTTATACTCGGATCCGAGGTCGCAGATTTGGAAAGCGAGATCGCTTCCTACATCGGTGTTAAGGGGGCTATCGGATGCGCCTCCGGTACGGACGCTCTTTTGCTTGCGCTTATGACGCTTGACTTGAAAGAAGGAGACGAAGTCATCACCACACCTTTCACGTTTTTTGCCACAACAAGCTGCATAGCAAGGAATGGAGCAAAGCCCGTATATGCCGATGTTGATCCGCTTACATACAACATAAGCAATGATGAGATTTTGTCAAAGATAACCCCTCGCACCAAGGCAGTCCTGCCTGTTCATCTCTTCGGACAGATGGCTCCCATTGATCAGATTCGCGATACTCTGAAAGAGAAGGGAATAACGATCATAGAGGATTGCGCTCAGGCGACAGGCGCCCACAGAATGATCGGAGGATCAGTCGTTCACGCAGGTGCTGTGGGTGATTTAGGTTGTTTTTCTTTCTTCCCGACAAAAAATTTGGGCTGCTACGGTGACGGCGGCATGGTTACGGTTACAGACGATGAGGCGCGTACCGCACGGCTGAGACGTCTGCGCGTACACGGAGCCGGTACGACTTATTACCACGATGAGATAGGCATAAACAGCCGTCTTGACGCGATTCAGGCCGCCATTCTCCGCGTGCGTCTGCGTCACCTTGAGGAGTGGAACGAGGAACGCCGCATTGTAGCAGAACGATATGCCGCACTTTTCGCACATTATAATCTTCTTGACAAGATTATGCTTCCAACCGAGCTTGCAGGCGGCAGACATGTATTCCACCAATATGTAATCAGAGCCAAGAAACGTGATGAGCTTCAGAAATTCCTTGAAACGCGCGGCATTACCACGCGCATCTATTATCCGCTTCCGCTGCATCTCCAGCATTGTTTCTCATATCTCGGCTACAGACAGGGAGATTTGCCTGTCTCGGAGATGTTGGCAAACGAGGTTCTCGCACTTCCGATGTTCCCCGAACTTCTGCCGGACGAACAAGAACGGGTCGCAGCCGCAATGGCCGATTTCTACAACAAATAAAATATCGTAATGGGGGCTTAGAGATATAGATGTTTCCGTTCTTTTTTGATCCCACAATGATCATTCTGATACCGGCCGTATTATTCTCGCTTTGGGCTCAGTACAAGGTAAAGAGCGCCTATTCCGAATACGGCGACATAAGAGCATCGCGCGGCGTTACTGCGCGTGATGTTTCTGCGATGCTACTTGCGCAGAATGGCCTTACTGACGTGAATATTGAACATATACACGGAGAACTGACCGATCACTACGACCCTTCCGCAAGAGTACTGCGTCTTTCCGACAATGTTGACGGCAGCCGCAGCATAGCAGCTATCGGTGTAGCGGCGCATGAGGTCGGTCACGCTATACAGCATAAAACGGGATATTCTTTCCTTCGTCTGCGCAATGCCATATCTCCGGCTGCGGGAATTTGCTCTTCGGCGGCTATGCCTATATTTTTTATAGGCTTTCTCATAGGGCATCCCCTCTTTATGAATGTAGGGATATGGCTGTTCTGTGGTGTATTCATATTCTACGTCATAACACTTCCGCTTGAATTTGACGCAAGCGGGAGAGCTCTCAAAATGCTCTCCGACACCGGAACTTTAACAGAGGATGAACTTTGCGGAGCCAAAAAAGTTCTTGATGCAGCCGCTCTCACCTACGTTGCCGCGCTTGTTATGACAGTTCTGCAGCTTGTAAGGCT
>JAUNMU010000050.1:6614-8120 GCA_030531745.1 Synergistes sp.
CCGCTCTCACCTACGTTGCCGCGCTTGTTATGACAGTTCTGCAGCTTGTAAGGCTACTTGCGCTGCGCAATGCACGCAGCAGAGACTGAAATATTCCCTAAACAGTTTTTTGTGGGAGGTTGATTCCATGAGAGGTCTTGAAGCTGCCCTCATTCTCTATCAAGATGTGCAGAACGGCGCGTTTGCCTCAGAGGCACTGCGCAAAATATACAACGATGTAGATGTAAACGACCGCAAACTTGCCGCTACTCTTCTTTATTGCACACTGCGCCGTCAAAGTCTTTGGAGAACAATATTGATCAAATATTGCAGACGTGACGCGCGCTCACTTCCTGCTTTGACTGCCGCCGCAATAACTGTGGGCATAGCGGGTCTGGCCGAATTGAAATATTTTGCATTGCCTGTACTTGTAAACGGCATCATTCAAGCCGCAAAAAAACACGGCGCGGAAGGTGACGTGGGTATTATAAATGCGGTACTGCACAATGTTGCCGGTGAACTTCCCAATTTTATGCAGACACTCAGAAAAAGCAGCGTCTTGAGCGACCAAGCTCTGTACTGTGGAGTACCCGGTTGGGCCGCAGCGCGTTGGTCAAAGGATTTCTCAATTCCGGAAGCAAAAAAAATTGTCAAAGCAAACGGCATGAGGACATATCTTTCGCTCCGACTTTCGCGCGGAGTTGACAGAGACGAGTATCTGAAAGCATACAACGCTGACGGAAACCGCAAAGGTTGGGCTTCTCCGTTTTTGGACTATTCCGTGCGAACCGCAGCAAACCCGTATCCTGCCGATCTGCCCGGGTACAGTGAAGGAAAGATTATGCCGCAAAGCGAATCATCCATGCTTGCAGCAGAAATGCTTATATCAAGGTTAAAGGGCGGATATATACTTGATATGTGCTGCGGACGAGGCGTGAAAACGGGACAAATAGCAGACAGCCTTCCAAACGCCGAGATTGAGGCATGGGATGTCTCCGACGGCAAAATCAGATCGGCACAGTTTGAGATGATGAGAATGAAAGCAGACAAGAGAGTCAATTTCAAGATAGGCGATTCCCTCACACTGACGCCCGACCATGAACCTGACGCCGTACTGCTTGATGCCCCATGTTCGGGTAGCGGGACATGGAGCAGACATCCGGAAAGCAAATGGCGCTGTACACCGCAGCAGATTGAAAAAAACAGCGATCTCCAGATAAGACTTTTTGAGCGCGCAGTGAATTTCGTAAAACCCGGGGGGCTTGTGCTTTACAGCACTTGCAGCATATTTAGAAGCGAGAACGAAAAAGTCGTTGCCGATGTTATTGCACGTCATCAGGAATTGATAGAACTCAACCCCACACACGCCGCAAAATTTCTGAAAAAGGGTAAACCTTACGGTACTATCGTATTCCCGGCTCTTCCGTGGGTTGACGGTTTTTATATGGCACTATTCAAAAAAAGAAAGTAGAGGACTGAGATGGGAAAATTTCACAAATTCGGGATAGCAATAGCACTTATAACCAT
>JAUNMU010000050.1:8220-11251 GCA_030531745.1 Synergistes sp.
GGACTGAGATGGGAAAATTTCACAAATTCGGGATAGCAATAGCACTTATAACCATTATTGTATGCGCATTCGTAGGTATCAAACTCGTCTTTATGGACGATAAGAACACGAAAGTGCCGTCCGTGACGGGAATGCACGCAGTGGATGCAGCAGACACTCTGCAAAAATGCGGGCTTCTTGCTAAGATAGACAAGGTAGATTCAACGATGCCGTCCGAAATGGTAGTTTCGCAAAATATACCGGCAGGCGAACACGTTGCACGCGGAGAGGTAATACTCCTGCGAGTCAGCAAAGGCGGTATGCGTATATCTATACCCGATGTACGCACGATGAAATTTGAAGACGGAGTAAAGACTTTAAGCGAAGCGGGATTCAAAGTGGCAAAAGTCACACGTGTCACCGACAAAGAAAAGGCCCCGGGCATAATAATTGCGCAAAACCCATCCTCGCCGCAGCAAGTTCCCGAGAATTGCATGGTCAGTCTGCTTGTCAGCAGCGGAACAGGGTCAGAAAGCTCATTTGTAGCCGTTCCCGATCTGCTCGGCAAAGATCGGCAAAATGCTGAAGAATTGCTTGTACAACTTGGTCTCAAACTCGGTACTGTTTCAGAGGCTCCGTCGGATTCCGCACCAATAGGCACGGTTATGTCAACAAGACCGAGAACAGGTGCAAAAATACCGATCGGCGCGGCCGTAAACATAACGCTTGCAAGAGAAACATTGGAAGGAGAAGTTGCTCCGGAAAAACCGAATACTTCAGCAGAAGACAAAGAACGCGAAGAAACAGTGAAGCGTGTCGTTGTAAAAGAGGCTGTGCCAACGTCAATACCAACGAAAATTCCTGAGATAAAGAAAACCGAAAATACACAAAAAACAGAAAGCACAAAGGCAACGACCGCGGTCAAACAGCCGGCTTCCGCAACAACGCAGGTTCCAAAAGAGACAAAGACAACTGCCGCTCAGCCGGAGGCAAAACCAAAGGAAGAACAAAAGCCTGTTCAGAAAGCAAATACAAAGAGTGCAAAGGTACGTTATCAGGTCCCGCCTCTTGCAAAACCTCTATCTCTGAAGATAGAGATAACCGATGCAAACGGAACAAGAACGCTTAAAGACGGTGTGGCAAACAGCGGTGAATATATTTCAATGAACGTTCCGTACGCGGGAGAGGCCAAAATTACAATTTTCCTTGGTGGTGATTTTGTATGGCAAGATCGTTACAATTAGAGAGAGCGGCTAAAAACTTTACGATAGCGCCTTCGCTGCTCTCCGCCGATATTCTGAATATGGGAGCACATATAGACTCGCTGAAAGGCGAGACAGATTGGCTGCACATTGACATTATGGACGGTCATTTCGTCCCTAATCTGTCATACGGTCCATCTCTTGTATCAGCACTGCGCAAAAGGTATCCTGAAATGTGCCTTGATGTACATATCATGGCAGAACCTGAAGAATACTTTGTTGATATGTTTCTTGCCGCAAAGCCCGATATACTCACAGTACATTATGAAGCGGCGAAACACATTCACAGACTCATACAGCACATTAAATCATGCGGCGCAGCCGCAGGTGTATCTGTAAATCCGGGAACATCAGAGACATTGCTTACGCCTGTACTCTGCGAAGCAGACCTTGTTCTTGTTATGTCCGTTAATCCCGGATATGGCGGACAATCATTCATACCGGAATCGCTTAAGAAAATTTCAGCTCTCTCAGATACAAGAAAGGCAAATGGATATTCATACCTTATAGAGGCGGACGGAGGAATATCCCCCAAAAATGTAGCATCGGTTGCATCCGCAGGCTGCAATGTGGCTGTTGCCGGAAGTGCGGTCTTTGGAAAGCCCGAACCTGACAAAGTAGTTGCGGAGATGAAGAGGCTCGCGGGAGGTAAATTGTAAGATGGCAAAACCAAACAACTTCAATGCTTCATGCGATACAGACGAACCGTTACACGACACAGCTTCGGAACTGGGGCAAAAGCTTTCCGCTCTTCGCAAGGCTCAGGGGCTCTCAATTTCTGATGTAAACAGGGACACCAAAATTCAAGCAAAATACATTCAGTTTATAGAGGACGGCAATTTCTCGGCTCTTCCCAAAGGACCCTTTGCACGCAGCTTTGTGAAACAGTACTGCTGCTACTTAAACGCCGAGGATCTGTGGCAAAAATACGGAGCGCGTTCCTTTGAACAGCCCCACACCAATGCATCGGCAGACGACAATGCTTTCCCCGCATACGCAAGAAGGGAAGAAGGCTTCAGAAAGAAATCAAAATTTGTCATATACATCGGCATATTTCTTTCTCTTGCAGCTGCGGTATATGTTACGTTCGCTTTCCGTTCATCCATCAAAGAGGACAGCGTATCACCCATTGAAGGCGGAACACCTGCCATAATAAAAGAAGTAAAGGAAAAAGAGGCAGCCCTGGCAGAAGTTGAGAGATTAACGCAAAAAATATCGGAAGATGCGGCAAAATCCGCAGCCACATCCGTTGATCTCGGTTGGATGGACGGCAAAGAACCGAAAAACACACCGTCACAAGACATAAACCAAACATCAGACGATTTGCACGAACTCAATGCAGACAAGCAAACGCTCAAGATTTACGCCGATCGCTATTCATGGATCAAAGCATCATCTGCCGGAAAGATTCTCTTTGAGGGCACAATAAAAAGCGGTCAGGAGCAATCCTTCTCACCGACCCAAGAAGCCCCCTTGCGAATAAGATACGGACGTTCAACAAATGTGACTGTCTCATGGAACGGAAACCAAGAAAACATAAAGTGCGACAGCGCCCAAGGTATTACAAAATATTACTGGTACGACGGAACAGTTACAGACACACCTAAAAAATAACATCACAAAAAATATGCTCCCGTCTTATGGGAGCTTATTTTTTGTGAGTGTATGTGCCGTGTTGCTAAAAAAACGAAGAAAAAGAAAAGAAATTTTATGTGTCTTTTGGGGGGATGGTGGAGTACAGAAATCAAGACACGAAAAATCCCACTTTAGCTCAGTGAAAAATTTTTAGT
>JAUNMU010000051.1:0-4248 GCA_030531745.1 Synergistes sp.
AAATTGAAATATCGCTTGCCCTAAATGGAGGTAATGTGGTAAACTACTCCGCAGTGGATGGGCCTGTAGCTCAGATGGATAGAGCGACTGCCTCCTAAGCAGTAGGTCATCGGTTCAATTCCGGTCAGGCTCGCCATTGTTATTCAGCCGATAGATACTTTCTGAAGATCGGCGTTCTTCTCGTCATTGACATTTTTCAGCTTAATTTTACAGATATTTTTTATTTCCGCTGTCACAAACCATATTTATAAATTAAAATGGTTGATATGAATTTGGCAGGGGGAAATAGATTTGCAAGGTATGAACAAACTTAATGATTCATCGGATAAGATGCGCAGCGGAAAGTTTTTAGTGTTCTTTGCGATATTCGCCTTTATCGCATGGAAAATCGCAAGTCCGTTGATGTCGGATATTATTTGGGCGGTTATGATCGCGTTCTTTGCAACTCCGTTTAATAATTTGTTATTGAAAAAAGTTCTGCACGGCAAGTGTAAAACTTTAGCGGCTGTTCTTACGCTGCTGTCGGTTACCGTAGTTTTGATTATGCCTATGGTGATCATAATCGGAGAGATCGGTACGGATGCCGCCAATGTGAGCAGCCTCTTGCTTGACTCAGTGAAAGAGCTGACTTCCGCGGCAAGCAGCGGAGGTGGAGAGCAGCTTATAAAAAGCTGTCTCCCTCACTGGGCGACCAAGTATGTGCAAAACGTCTTTAACATAGAGTATTTGGCATCTTTGGCGCAGAATGCAGCTCTGTATATCGGAGGTCTGCTGACCGAAATAACGCCAAGGATCGTAACCGTAGGTTCCGAGGCGCTGCTGAATGTGCTGATAACACTGATGCTCTCTTTCTTTTTTATCCGCGACGGAAAGAAAATATTCTTTGAGCTTGGCAGATATATTCCGATGCCTGAGGATGAAAAAAAAGAATTTTGCAAAGAAATAGTATGTGATATGAACTCTGTAATGTACGGTATGGTTATAACCGTAGTGATTCAGGCGGTTTTATGCACCGTAGGATGGTGGTATGCGGGACTTTCAAATGCGCTCTTGTTCGGTGTGATAATGTTCTTCGTCGGCATGCTTCCGTCGGGAACGGCTCTTATTTGGATACCAGGGGCAATATATCTTGCGGCTTGCGGAAATTACAGCAATGCTGCGATACTTTTTGTGTGGGGCTGTGCCGTTGTCGGTGTTACAGACAGTCTGATGCGTCCTTTGCTTATGAGCTGTTCGGGCAGCTCCGATGATTCCTCAACACTTCTTGTGACTATCGGACTCTTTGGCGGTGTAATGGCATTCGGTTTTCTCGGAATTTTCATCGGACCCTTGATCCTTATGCTCTTTAGGTCGGTTTGCAGGATATATGTAAAATACAACTGAGATAAGATAACGGATGGAATTTCTTAAATTTACCGAAACATTTCTGACGGCATCGTCTCTTGCAATGGACGCGCTGTCCGTGTCAATCTGTATAGGTCTCGCGCATACAAAGCTGAAGAGGAGCGAGTGGTTGGCACTTGGTTTCGCTTTTGGCGGCTTTCAGTTTTTTATGCCGCTTGTCGGCGGCTTTGTCGCGAAGGGTATAAGCGGCTTCTTTTCTGTGTGGACACCGTGGATCGCAGCGGCGTTGCTTATTTATGTCGGCGCAAATATGATAAGAGAGGCATTCTGCGAAAAAGATGAAGAGAATTGCCGTATGGCGGTGACATTCAAAAATGTCATTATGCTTGCGTTTGCGACATCAATAGACGCGCTGATCGTAGGTTTTTCAACGGAAAGTTCCGGCGGCTCCGCGATGCTGCTTGCCATTATAGCCGGTGTCGTTACGTTTGGGCTTTCTGTTGCCGGTGCTCTTCTGGGAAAGGAATTGGGAAAGAAATTCGGCAAAAAGGCGGAGATCATAGGCGGCACGGTGCTTTTGGCGATTGCCGCCATTGTGATAAAGGATGCGTTGTAGACTATTGATGTAACTCCTACCAACTTACATCGTCTATCTCCCTGTATTTTCCTTTATTTTCATCGCCTTCGCAGATTATTTTAATAAGAAGTCGGTGCGGCAGACAGATCAATGTGCTGCCATATACTGATACAGCACCTGCCTTTATGCAGTCATGCCCCGGACAATCCGATGAAATAACAGAGACGCCGCCGTCTTTCGTTCTTATCACGTTGAAATCTTTATATCCGCCGATACGCACCTCACGCTCATTCTCCGAGAGCGGCAAAACATATAAAACTTTGCTGTTCTGTGTAATTTGTGCAGCAAGTCCGTTCTGCTGTTCCCCAAAATATCTGTAGGCAAAAAAGATGAGCGACACCGCAGTTGCAAACACCGTAATGTACGCTATGATCATATCTCCTCGCTTCATTTTACATTTTCCTCCACAGCGGCATAATCACTGTCAGTGAGAGTAAAATATTTTTTTGCCTTATCTGTAACAAGTACCTGTCTGTTTTTTGCGTACACGATCACTGCGGCCGTATCCTTGTTCTCTTTAAGAAAACGCTCTGCCGCCCTTTCTCCCATTACAAAAAGAGCGGTACATAGTGCGTCTGCCTTTGCAGAGTCTTTGTCAATGACCGATACCGAAAGAAAATCTTCTTCGGCAGGACGTCCCGTTTCAGAGTTGAATATGTGATGATAGCGAACGCCGTTATACTCAAAAAATCTTTCGTAATTTCCTGAGGTAACGACTGACATATCGGATGCCTCAACAACTCCGAAATACTCTCCGCGCTCCTTGCCGGGGGACTGAATACCCACGCGCCATGGTCTGCCGCCGTTTGTACCCTTCATATACAAATTACCGCCGAGGTTTATCAATGCAGAGGTCACTCCATCCCTGCGCAGCATATCTTTCAAAATGTCTGCCACTCTTCCTTTTGCTATTGCACCCAAATCTATCCATACGCCGTTTTGAGCCGCAAGCCAATATTTTCCGTTTTCACGCTTTAATTTCAAACTCTTCACACCGCATGAAGCAAGAGCGTTGTCAATCTCACTTTGAGCCGGCACACGTGCTTTTTCCGTTCCTATGCCCCACAATTTCACGATACGCCCGACCGATGGGTCAAATGCTCCGTGTGTCACCTGCGAAAGACGCAGCGCATAATCAACAAGCGATGCTGTCTCTTCCGATATTTGCGTCCACGCGCCATTTGCTGCGTTCACCCTTGAAATATCCGATGACGCGATATTTGCGGAAAAAAGATTCTCAAGTCTGCCTATCTCATCTTCGGTTTTTTTTAACTCATCGTTAAGAAATTTCTCATCGCTGCCGCAGAGCTTAATGCTTATCAGAGTACCGAGATGAAAAATTTCACTGTTCACCACACACATATTTCGTGAGTTATACCGCATCACTGCGGCAATGACAAATATTATGACAAGCACAGCCGCCGAAGACAAAATAATTTTTTTCAAAACAACCTACCCTTTCGGTAAAAATCTGCGGCAGAAATTCAGCCTACACAGCTATATTATATGATAAAAGGCAAAATGCTCGGAAAATGAAAAGTAAAAACGTGACAGATATTGCGCTTTGCTTAAATCTGCTAAGGTAAATCGGATATTTGCTGCGTCGGTCAAATAGGATTATAATTTCAAAGGGGCTATTGTACATCACCTTTGGAGGCAGTACTATGAGATGTCCGTTCTGCGGCGCACCGGAGACAAGAGTTGTTGAGACACGTTCATCCGATGAAGGACGGGTGAACAGAAGAAGGCGGGAATGTCCGGCTTGCTCAAACCGTTTTACAACATACGAACGGTTGGAGGAGAAGGGTTATCTGTGGGTCATAAAGAAAAACGGCAGACGTGAAGCCTTTGACAGGGATAAACTGATAAAAGGTTTTCAGCATGCCTGCGAAAAGTTAGACGTTTCCATTGATACGATTGACGCGGCAGTGAGACACATTGAGGACTACATTCGTTCCACCGGACAGGGAGAGGTCTCTACTGCCGTCATAGGCGAGATGGCAGCAAATGCACTGCGCGATATAAATAAAGTCGCTTATGTGAGATTTGCGTCTGTCTACAGAGAATTTACAGATATAGAAAGTTTCACAAAAGAAATAGCACAGCTTTCAGCTAAGTGACGCAGCAAATCTTTGATTTGCGTAGCGGAACTTATGCAAAGCTAAGTGACACAGGCAATCTCTGATTGCCGTCGTGGAACTTACGCTTGGTAAAGTGACGCAGCAAATCTTTGATTTGCGTAGCGGAACTTATGCAAAGCTAAGTGA
>JAUNMU010000051.1:4348-11228 GCA_030531745.1 Synergistes sp.
AAGTGACGCAGCAAATCTTTGATTTGCGTAGCGGAACTTATGCAAAGCTAAGTGACACAGGCAATCTCTGATTGCCGTCGTGGAACTTACGCTTGGCAAAGTGACGCAGCAAATCTTTGATTTGCTCAAGCGGAACTTATGCAAGGAAAACATTGAGAGGAGCATCGGAATGCCTGATGATATGAATCTATACGGAAGACAGCAGAGTCTCTTTGGCGACGGAGAATCTACAGACCTGGCTTTGATGGTTGACGCACTGGCTCAGGAGGAACGCACACCATGGAATGTTTCAAGGATACGCGATGCACTGATGCTTGAGGCCGGTGCAGACCCCGCGACTGCTGAGACTATTGCACGCGAAGTTGAAAAAGATTTGCTGAAACATGGTCGCAACAACGTCAGCACGACAATTATACGAGAAATGGTCAATGTAAAACTCTTCAACCGCGGCCTTGATGCAAAACTTGCCGATCATTCGCGCATAGGACTTCCCGTTCACGACCTTGAACTCATGATGTGGGGAAGAAATAAAGAGAACAGCAACACCAGCCACACTCCGGAGGCAATAAATCTTTCAATAGCCGAAATGGTACTTAAAGAATATGCCCTTACGAAGGTATTTTCAAAGGACGTTGCGGAGGCACATCTCAAAGGAGATATTCACATTCACGATCTCGGTATGGTTGACAGACCATATTCATCACGGCAGAATGTGGCATACGCCGCGCGTTACGGGCTTAATATGCCTTGTATCACGAGTGTGTCGGCACCTGCAAAACATGCGGACGTGCTTCTTTCACATACGCTTAAGATGACAGCCGTCCTGCAAAATCATTTTGCGGGAGCGATTTGTTGGGACGCGGTGAATATGTTCTTTGCTCCTTACACCGTAGGTTGGACATATGAGGATTACGTTCAGCTCGCACAGCAGCTTGTCTTTGAATTTAATCAGCTTGCCGGAGGACGCGGCGGTCAGGTAGCGTTTACCGATGTTAATCTGTATTATGAAATACCGAGAATCTTCCGCGATGTGCCTGCGATAGGCCCGGGCGGAAAATTTACGGGCAAGGTCTACGGTGATTACGCAGATGAAGCAAAAATGTTCCTGCGTGCGCTTCTTGATGTGTATATCAAAGGAGACAGCAGAGAGCAACCATTCTTCTTCCCAAAACCGATCCTGCACATCACCGATGATTTCTTTAAGGAAGACGGTTGGGAAGATATCCTTACACGCGCAGCAAAACTTTCATCCGAAAAGGGAAATACATGTTACGTATTTGACCGCGGAGAAATGCCCATGGGGTTGACAAACGATGACGTTGAAGAGGCAAAGTATCCGTGGAAAATGCGCAGCTGTGCCATGCAGAATATCACGATAAACCTGCCGCGCTGTGCGTATCGTGCGAATGAGGACAGAGAATTTCTCTTTGAGATAATTGATGCCGAAATGGAGCTTGCCGCAAAAGCGCATTTGCAGAAGCACAAGTTCATAAAAAATATCATGGACATGAAACTGAAAGGCTCTCTTGCCGCATTGTGTGTGTCACACGATGGTGAACCATATCTGAGAATAGACAAGGCAAGCCACCTCATAGGGATTCTCGGATTAAACGAAGCTGTTCAGGCAATGATGGGTCGTCAGCTTCATGAAGACACGGAAGCCGCGGAATTTGGAAAAGCTGTTATAGAGTATATGGATAAGAAATGCAATCAGCTTTCCGAGCGTCTCGGATTTAAGATCATTTTGGAGCAATCGCCCGCAGAAAGTACCGCTCTTCGTTTCGCAAAGCTTGACCTGCGTACATGGAGCGATGCGGCACGCAGTTTTGTAAAAGGCGATGCAGAGACAGGAGAAGTCTACTACACAAACAGCACACACCTGAACTGCGCAAGCTCTGTATCCCCCAAAGAGAGAGTTTTATGCGAAGGAAAATTCCACCCGATGATCAAGTCAGGTGCGATAACCCATATATGGTTGGGAGAGCATAAACCTACGCCGACGGCTATTGCTTCGTTTGTCACAGATACATTCCGCAATACGAAAAATGCCCAAATTGACTTCAACCCCGAATTTACAGTCTGCAATGAATGTGGGTCCGTCAGAAGAGGATTAGTCAACAGATGTAAGGTCTGTGATTCGTGTGATGTTGACGGCATAACACGCATAGCCGGGTATTTCACACGCACATCATCATTGAATGCCGGCAAGCGTGCGGAACTGAGAGATGCAGCACGCTTTACCGTAGAAGAGGATGGATAGTTATTGCTCACCAACGAATCAATCAGTGTTTTCGTATGCGTATAAAGCTTCAAGATGTGATATAATGAAGACATAGTGGACTTTATATTCCACTATTATCAGCCCGATGGGAGGATTTTAAGTGCGTTTTTTTTACCGCTTTGTTGTTAAACTTATTCTGAGACTCTTCTTCAGAGTTGAGATAAAAGGTTGGGAGAACTGGGAGAAAGCAGGAGATGGCGTTATTGTTGCGCCGAACTATGTCTCTTTCATCGATCCTTTAATTCTTGCGGTTTTTTTGCCGGCGGACGTACCTTATGCAATAGAACGCAGACTGACAAAAAAACGTTTTGCGGGTTTTTTCCTCCCATTGGCAGATACGCATATATTGGACTCTGACGTTCCTCTCTCCCTGAAATATTTCCTTACATTGCTGAAAAACGGCGGACGGTGTGTTATCTTCCCGGAGCTGCAGCCGACAACCATCGGAAACCCAATGAAGGTCTCGCAGGGAGTTGCCATGATCGCAGATCATACCAATGCAAAAATCCTGCCTGTCCACATAAGGGGAACGGAGCATACTCCTTTCTCTCGCATAGGTCATAAGCCGGGCTTGCGTCTCTTTGCAAAGGTTACTATATCAATATACCCCGTTAAAGAACTCAATATACCTGAAAATCTGAAAGGCTCAAAGCGCAGTGCCGCAGCCGGTCGTGCTTTAGAGCGTATTATGAATGAGGCGGCACTTTGGGCAAGACGCAAGGAAAAACCTTTCTGGGACATTTTGCTTGACGCAAGAAGAGAGTTCGGCGGCGGTGTCAGACTTTTCAGCGATGCCGGAGCAAAGCCCGTGACGTACAACGGATTTATCACGAGGATCCTTCTCATAGAAGGCGCACTCCGCGCACAGAATTTAGATGGCGATTATATAGGCGTTCTGTTGCCTACTTCCCTCGGCGGTGTTATTTCAATGTACGCTCTGCAAAAAATGGACAAAGTTCCTGCAATGCTGAACTTTTCACAGGGGCCGCGCACACTTGTGAACTGTTGCCGTACAGCAAACATTACTACCGTGATCTCCTCGCGCAAGTTTATAAAGCTTGGCAAACTTGAGGCTCTGACAGACGCAATAGAACAGGCAGGGTTAAGGATATTTTGGCTTGAAGATGTGGCTCCGCTCATTACAACGGGCAAAAAATTATGCGCGGCTCTTAAAACTCCGTTCCTCTCTTCAAATCCTGTCAGCATGGATGCAGTTGAAAGGCCTGCCGTACTCCTCTTTACATCCGGCTCTGAGGGCGCTCCGAAGGGAGTGTTGCTGAGTTATAAAAATCTGAATACGAACCATGCACAGATGTTTACGCGCGTTGACTTTTACCGCAGCGACCGCGTGATGAATGCAATGCCGATTTTCCATTCGTTCGGTCTTTGCGGAGTGTTTATGCCTGTCTCACTTGGCTTCTTCGTCTATCTCTACCCGTCTCCGCTGCATTACAAGACTATCGCTGCCGCGTGTTACGATGAGCGCATTACGATTCTCTTTGCGACTGATACATTCCTCACCGGCTACGCCCGTGCTGCCAATGACAATTATGATTTTGCCACGATGCGCCTTTTGGTTCAGGGCGGCGAAAAGCTTAAAGCGTCAACTCAACATGTGTGGTTTGAACGCTTTAACGCTCGTATTACAGAGGGCTACGGTGTTACGGAATGTGCGCCTGTTGTATCAAACAACTATTACGCGCATCACAAGACAGGTACTGTCGGAACGCTTGTTGAAGGTCTGACCTACCGTCTTGAGCCGGTTGAAGGCGTACATGAAGGCGGACGGCTGTGGCTCAAAGGTGACAACGTTATGATGGGCTATTTCCGCATCACTGCACCCGGTGTACTTGAGCCGCCAAAGGATGGTTGGTATGATACGGGTGATATAGTTAAGTTTGATGATGAGGGCTACATTACCATTTTGGGAAGGGCAAAGCGTTTTGCGAAGCTCGGAGGCGAAATGATCTCGCTTGCCGCGGTTGAAGAGACAATGGGAGAGCTGTGGCCGGACGACAATCATGCTGTTACGGTGATACACGGAGAGACACGCGAAACCCTGACAGCTATTACAACAAGAGCAGGATTGAAACGCGATGAACTGAGACAGAGATTCTCCGATATAGGTATGGCTGAAATCGCGATCCCCAAAAAACTCATTTATATGGAATCAATTCCTATGATGGGCAACGGAAAGACAGACTATGTAATGCTTGACGAAATGATGAAAGAATGGAAGGAAAACGGAGAATAGAAACTCAGTTTGCCTATAGCGAACTGATATGAAAATCAAGTGGACAAAATAGGCCAGATATTATAGAATTCCATCGTACCGCTGTGAGCGGTGTTTCTTTATGTAATGGAGGTTGTTGTAATGAGAAAGTTGTGTGTAATGTTAATGGCGATGGCATCGCTTTTCATCTTCTGTGCCGCGTCATACGCTGCTGAGGACAAAGTCGGATACATTGATGATATTGCCGTGTTAGATAACTATCCGAAATTCCAGAATGCTCAGAAGCAGTTAGAGGCTCTTTATGACAAAAAGAGTGCGGCAGCTGAGGCGGCTATCAAAAAGGAAAAGGACGATAAGAAGAAAGCTGCGATAGCACAGAACTTCCAGCACGAAATGGAGACGGAGCGCGTAAAGCTTGTCACGCCGGTCTATCAGGAAGTTAACGCGAAAATAGCGTCTGTAGCAAAGAAGATGGGGGTCACAATAGTCATGAACAAATCAGCTGTCTATTTTGGCGGAGTTGACATAACACAGGAAGTGATTAAGACTCTCAAGACAAAATAACCATTCGCTATTTTGCTGTACCTCTTCCGATCAAGAAGAGTTTAGAGACCACTGATTGATGCGTTTATCACTTTACAACGCACCGATCAGTGGTCTCTTGGTAGCCCCACCATGTGTATCTTCATGCGCCACGCCACAAATGGTGTATGACTGTTTAGCGGCCGGCACATCCGATGAACATACTAAGCGAGTCACACGATCTGCAAATCGATCACCTGTTTATAATCATCAGCCCCTTAATGTTGTACGATCAGGGACAGCCACTCCTCTGCGGCCGATTGCGGAGAGAAGCGAGGGCGAATAGAGTCGTGAAGCGTTTTGGTCATAGTGGCGATATCTTCATCGTTCCACCTTTCATAGAGATCTATAAGTGCTTCAACAGCTCGATCGTCGCCGATTCCGATACCTTGATCTCCATCGCGTTCGGCATAGTATGTCTCAACTGCTCGGTCAAGATTCTCCGGCGTGATAAGTCCCAGAAAAAATCCGCTCATTGCAATTACCGGACGACAACTCAATATCCCTTCAAGTCCGCACGTTGACCCTCCGCAAACAACGGTAGAGCGCGCTATGTACGGAGCCGGATCAGCTTGATAGCCGGCTATGCGAATCAAACGACGTCCGGCGCGTATGTTCGCTTCAAGTGCTTCTTTCATAAAATATGCGAGTCTCCATCCGCCTCCGACAACTGTGATTTCAATATCGGGAATATATCTCATAAGACGGAGCGCGTTTTTCACAATTGAGAGCTGGCCGCGAAACTTAAAGCGTGAGGTGCGTCCGATACATAGCACTCTAAACGGTGAACGATAAGGCGGAGCAAGTTCGGGCAGAAGTTCAGGCACTATTGCACGTCGTATCTTCCTCACAGGCAGACGACATGCCGAAATATTCTCGGCTTCTTTCACGAATCGTTCTTCCGGAGACGTCAATGCAACGCTGTTAGTAATAATCTCATCAATAGTACGACCGGGTTTGTTCTTGCCGGTAACATCGTCCATAAAATTCGTGTAGATCGGTGCTCCTGTTTCCTGATGGATTGCAAGTGCGAGTGGAAAGCCTCGTCTGCCATCGGTGATGATAGCATCAGGTTGAAACGAGACACCCATCTTAACAGCGTGATCACAAACCACAAAAGGAGAATAATACTGTAAAACTTCCACGCCCAGACGACGGTGTTGTCTCTGTAAACCATGGAAACCTAACCAACGTCCAAGAATCGCCGTTCTGTGTCCCGCAAGGTGTAACGCCGCTGACATGTGGACGTTATATGTTGCCACTCCATCAATAATGAAGCCTTCGCTGCAAAAGAGAATATTCATTTTTTATCTCCTTTCCGCTACAAAATATGACTGCATAAATCGTAAAAATTCAGTTGATCATAGAGATACAATTTCACGTCTCTCTGTGTTTTTTAGCGCACGCCGGTAGTAATTGGTTAATGTTTTTGCCCACGCACAGCGAAGCCTCCGCGTCAATACGCGCAGACTTCATGGTCTTTATGGTTTTTGCGGCAGTTTTTATGCCGCGTTTTGTGTCTTTGGTTTTTATTGATTCTGTATGATGTGATCTTGCGTTCCGGCACACCGAAACGATCGGGGGAAAATTTTTTTCCTTTAGAAGGGGGAGTATCTGTCTGTCTACACACGTATATACACACGCATAGATATCAACTATATGCATTTCCTTTCGCCCTCCCATTTCACCGCAAATTTTGAAAGCCGCAGCACGCGGCAGAATATCGCTACTGTATGGTATATTCATTGTCGTATTTTGTCAAACGTGTTGCCTCAGAGAACAAC
>JAUNMU010000136.1 GCA_030531745.1 Synergistes sp.
TACGGTCATAGCCCGGAGCGATTATTTCCGTGTGAATGTACACGTTTTCACCTGTCACTCCGTTCAGCAGGATCTCACCGTTTTCGCCTCCGTTTTTGTCTCTCAGAAGCATATAGCCTTTTGCATCTGCTCCGTCAGCACCGATAAGCGCGGCTATTCTTTCATCATTCGGATTGCTCCATTTTGAATTGCCGGCAGCGTCAAGCGTTAGCGGTCCGCTGAAAATAGGCGCAGGCAGGGTTTTGTCTTTATATGTAATTTTCCATTCTCTGCCGCTTTCATGCGCCACTACAAGCCTGCCGGGGGCAGCTGATTTCGCACCGTGAACCGCGCTCAGAAACCAAATGTCATCAGTGTTTCCTAACGTCAAAGCAGGACGTGTCTCCGACGTGGAGCGATTCCTCATTGTTACGATCTCTCCCATTCCGCTGACTCCATATGGTACTCGGCTATTGTTATTTGTTGAGAGCCACCAATACTTTCCGAAACATCTCGCACTTTGAGCCAACATGTTCGCTTCTTCTGCCGTAAGCAGTGCGGAGCTTTTTTTAATTTTGCTTTCAAACGTGTCTGTTATGCCGGAAGCATAGTTCTTGCCGCAAGAGACCGCATCGCTCCAACTTTTAACACCGAGAGTGTCTACCATGAGCAGCCTTGTATCAGAGAGCTTTGCCCATCTTTTCCCGTCGTACAGCACGGTCGTACTGCTGTTTCCGGCAAGTTTCGGCAGATCATTCAGCGTTTTGAACATTCCGGAGGATTTTATCGCAAACTCTCTGCTCGGTTCCGAAGCGTAGTCAGGCTGTATGCCATCGTTAATTTCTTCGCAGAAAAATCTTATTCTGTAATTTCCCGCAGGTAGATTATAGAGCGGAATTTCAGCTTTTCCGCTTCCCGAATTTCTCGTGTTCACAACTTTCGCGTAGTTAATAAGCTGCCCCGTTTCATCGTAAAGCAATGCCGAAAGGTACATATTATCGCCTATTGTCGCGTTTTTGTAATCCACCGAGAGTTTTTCACCGTTGCTGCCCGTATAAGTCAGCGTTACCTCAGGCGTTGCAATGTTTTCGTCTTTCATCGTAAGTTTCCAGCCTGCGGAACCGTCGTAGTCCGCAAGCGTAAAGCCGCTGCCGACATAGACATCGGACTTTCCGCCTTCGGCTGCGGTCTAAAAACGAACAGCCGATAACATCGGAGATGCAAGATTGATCTTCAAAGCCGGACGTACTCCGCGCGTGAACCAAGCATGGTCATCAATCAGTTTGCCGTCGGAGTATATGTTGTAAATACGTAAAGCACTGCCACTACGTCTTGCCGTCCTCAGCCACCAGTTGTACCCTGTTTTGCATATTGCGTTTTTATCGGGGTCGGCAGAGTCTTTGAGGAAGTGTGCATCGCTGTACGAAAGCAGATACAAATGGTCTGTGCCTACACCATCCTCTGTCGTGGGCGAATTTGCTATGTAGTTTGCGTCTCCGCCGTTTATGATTGACCACGTCAGAGTATCCGTAGCACTATTACCGCCACCGGAGTAGTTTTTCATCTCGTTTTCATAGCCGTTGACCACTCTGCGGACCTCGGAGTCGGCATACACGACCTCGTCGTTACTAAATATTGACTTGCGAAGACTGTCTGTGGTTATAACATAGAGATACGTATCATCAGCCTTCCAAAGTGTCCAGTTATGCCCCAGGAAGTCCGCTTTACTGCCGATCTTGTACGTCTGACTTGCTTCGTCCCAAAACGTCCGTAAAGTAACGATACCTTTTGCGGACGCAGACGAAACCGCACAGAGAATAAAGGATAGGGCAATTAAAACCGAAAACATTTTTTTGAATTTGTTAATCATTTTACAAACCTCCTTGAAGATCTATTTGCTTAAGGAACCACTGATTATATGCACCATCTGGTGAACAAACTAAGCGATTCACACGATTTGCAAAATCGGCAAATCGGTTCTCTGCTTATGGTGAACAAACCGGCTTCGCTCACGGAAATCAAAGATTTCCTATCTCAGCCGCGCGTCACAGTCAGGCCGCGCCTGTGGCTCCAACGTATTGATATACGCCTCGGTGAACAAACTAAGTTCC
>JAUNMU010000137.1 GCA_030531745.1 Synergistes sp.
ACGATATGTGCCGCGACGCATGGAATTTTGAGAAGAATTATGGGGAATGATCGGAAGGAGACACCAATGGAGCGTATATCGCTTGACATAGCCCTTGTTATTCTTCACTTCAACACGGTGAACGAGACTAATAACCTTGTTATTTCCATAAAGCAAAAGATTGACGCTAAGAACTACAAAATAGTCATAGTTGACAATAAATCTCCGAATGGTTCAGGTGCGGAGATTCAACAAACCTATAAGGATGACTATCTCGTTGATGTTGTGCTGAATCCGGAAAACATCGGATTTGCACGCGGAAATAACGCGGGAATTGATTTTGTGAGGGCAAACTATGACGCAAAATATATCTGTTGCTTGAATAACGATACGTTGATGATTCAGGATAATTTTTACAGAGTGCTTGACGAAGAGTACCGGATGTCGGGGGCCGCAGTGGTAATGGTAAAGTCATGTTTGCCTGATGGTTCAGTATCGGGTTGGGTACGTCATTTTTGGAGTTTGGAAGCATATAAGGAGAAGTATGACACATACGCTTGTAAATTGTGCCTAATGCCATTGACTTATAGGGTTAAACATGAAATAAAACGCATCTCTTCAGAATTAGCAAAATTTCTCCATTTGTGTACGTCTCAACCACAGCGTCCTTATCTTAATCCTGAATGTAGGCATGAAGATATTACCGCCTCAGGATGCTGTGTCATTTTTACACCATTATTCTTTCAAAAGCTTAAAGGTTTTGATAACAGAACATTTTTGTATTGGGAAGAAGAATTGTTGCATCTTGCACTGAAGAAAAACGAATTATTGAGTGTCTACAATCCAAATCTGTATATCAAACACTTAGAGAGTGTGTCAACAAAAACCTTTGCCAAAAAGAAAAAGGAGAGAAAGATGCTTGTAACACAGCATTTATTCAATTCACTCCATGTTTTTATAGATGAATTTGAAAAACTACAACGTGAAAATTTTGAAAAGAATTGTAGAGACTGAAACTGCTTAGAGCAGCTAATGTTCACTGAGAGGCATGGTAAATATGAAAATAATAGAAATTCTGCCTGAACTTGATATAGGGGGCGTGGAACGTCACGTCATTGATCTGTCAAATGAACTTGTACGCCGCGGGCACGAGGTCATCGTAATTTCGGCGGGCGGCAAAATGCAGTCTCAGCTACGTACGTCGGTGCGCCATATAAATCTTCCCGTGCATAAAAAAAATCCCTTTACCGGTTGGCTGTGTGCAAAAAAAATCGCACACATAGCCAAAACATACAGAGCAGACCTTATCCACGCACATTCGCGAGTGCCGGCGTGGATCGCAATGATAGCGGCGAAAAATGCAGGGATACCGTTCATCACCACAGCACACTCCGATTTCAGCACAAAAACACGTTGGATCTATAAGCCCTATCGTGACGCAAACGTGAATATATGCGTAAGCAGAGCCGTGCTGAATGGTATGAAGGGATGCTTTTCCGACAACACAAAAATCATCTTAAACGGATTGGATACGCCGAATGTTTCTTGGCAGATGCCTGGTGGGACACCGAAATTTCTGTACATTGGCAGACTGGTTGAATACAAGGGTATTCAAGATGCGTTACATGCGATGCCAAAAGAACTGAGTTGGACATTTGACATAGTTGGAGAGGGAAACTATCGCAAAAAGCTTGAAGAACTTGTAAAAGAACTTGGATTTTACAACAGAGTTACATTTCACGGATACTCCGATAAGACGGATGAATTTATGGTCAATGCGTCATGCTTCATCTTTCCGTCTCACGATGAAAGTTTTGGCTTAGCATTGGCAAGAGCGGCACAAATAGGGCTTCCGTTTATCGCAACGAACATAGATGCATTTTCGGAGCTTTGCGGCAGCCAAAAAGGGCTTATAGATCCGGGGGACATCACAGGCTTGAATAAAGCGATCGCAAAATTCATAAAAACAAAAAACACAGAGGTCGTTATGCCAAAAGAAAACATTCCCACGTTGGATAAAATGACAGACGAAGTCATAAAAGTTTATGAAGACGTCTTGAGTGGGTTTGAGAAAAATAAATG
>JAUNMU010000052.1 GCA_030531745.1 Synergistes sp.
GGCGAAGATAATGGGATGCTTTAATCCGGATAACGTGGCGTACAGGAAAGACGCAGAGAGTAAAATTTACATGGACAAGACGGGTCTGTTAATTGAGATGAACAATGTCATAAATTCATCGTCAAACTGCATAGCCGTCAGTCACGCACGCAGATTTGGCAAATCGCAGGCGGCTCGTATGATAGACGCATACTACAGCAAAGGCAGCAACTCTCGGGAACTCTCTATAACGCATTAAACCGTGTTTCCGTAGGATTATAATTCGGCTTTTTTCTGCTACTTTTGGAAGAATCCGATAAGTTTTACGTATTCTATTCTGTACATGAAGTCCTTTATATCCTTGATCGTATTGGAGATTCCTATACGATAAATCGTCATCGGGTTTTCGGTATATGTATCTTTTGTATTTACGCCCGTATTTCCGGTGACACCTTCCATATATCCGTATTTCTTGACACTGCTGACTGTCTTTTCATTGTATGATCCGTATGGGTAAGCGATACTTTCAACAGTAGTCCCAAACCGTTGTTCCAAAAGACGCTTGGATTCTGCCAATTCGTTTTGATATTGCTCTTCTTGAAGCAATGTTAAATCACTATGGCTCATAGTGTGAGAGCCTATCCTCATCCCCGCTTTCAGCATCTCTTTTATTTCGGCATCGCCCATGTATTTGGCAGGGCCACCCATATAACCGGTGGAACCTACAGCGTCGGGAATGATATAAAAGGTTGCGGTTGCCGCGTATTTTTTCAATATCGGAAATGCGTAAGTATAGTTATTAAGATATCCGTCATCAAATGTAATTGCGATATATTTTTTCACGTCTTTATTCATTTTCAGACGTTCGGATACTTCTTCAACACTGACAAGTTTATAGCCGTGATCATGCAGATATTTTATTTGCTGCTCAAAAACTTCGGGGGAAATCAACATATCTCCCCAGTTTTTTACATTTTCTGTGCCTACGCCGTGATACATTAACACCGGAACCGCTTTATCCCGATAGACGGCATAACTGAAAATAAAACAGCACATCAATATCAGGCATATTCCGGATAACACCGCAATTTTTGAGAAGAAAAAATTTGTTCGTTTCATTTTGCGTCTCTCCTTTGCAATTTAAGGAAATGTCGTTTCCACACACCATCTGCGAAAACGACGAATCTTCAAGTATTTATTGGATCATCAATAAATAGTTATCTGAAAAATGATCGCTTTAACCCTATCTCAAATTCTTAAAATACGGGAAGAGCTTTTTTAAGTTTTTTGCGTAAGGATCGCTTGCTTTGTTTTCCTTTGACCACACAATAAACTTTTCGTGCGGCAGAAGTGCGGCCGCCTGAATTTCGCTCGTTTCTTTTTGACTTATCTCCACACGTCCGGAACATTTGGCGCACAAAAAACCATCATTGGTAAGAGTACCGCCGCACGTTACTTTGACACCGCACAGCGAACATACATCAAAGGTCGGCGCACTGCCGAGAAGATGCAGCATACGCCACACAAAACGAAATTCCGTTATCGCAGCTGGTGTTCCATTTTGCAGCTGTATAAGAGTGCTCCACAAGAGACGAAGTACCCCGTCATTTTCACAGTCTTTCGGCAGTTCCTTGGCTGCGATTCCGTAAATTCGCACGGCAGCAAGCAGAGATGAAGGCATTGAGCGAAGTTTCATAAAGTCCTCTTTCACGTCCGCGCCGCGAAGATACAGGCGAGATGCACTCTGATAGAGAGAGTATTCTGCCCAAGTCAAAGGCTCAGCTGCACCGCCGAAACGGTTCTTTGCCGAGGCACGCGGTGCGCTCACCCAACGTGCCCCGAGATCACGCATTAAAATCAGCAGTGACTGTCCTTCTTTCAGTGATTCTTTTCTTAAAAGGACAGTGCCTGTTTTGGTATAGTACCCCTGCGGAAGTTTTTCCGGAAGCATACAATACGATCCTCACTTATCTTCGCATACATATCGGTGTGTACGAGAGACGAATATCAAAGAACATATCCTAAACGGCGCAGTTCCTCGGGTGATTTGCGCCACCCCGGTTTTACCTTCACCCACAGCTGCAAAAATACTTTGTAGCCGAATTTTTCTTCAAGATCTGCTCTTGCTTCGCTGCCTATTTTTTTCAGCATTGCTCCGCCCTTGCCGATTATAATTCCTTTCTGACCTTCTCTGTCTGCAATGATCGTCGCGCGTATCGTGCATACCTTTTTATCGGGGTATTCATCGGGGCTTTTGAACTCATCTATTATAACCGCGATGCTGTGCGGGACTTCATCATCTGTGTTGCGGAAAATTTTCTCACGTATTACCTCCGATGCAAGAAAGCGCTCAGTTGAATCCATAAGCATATCTTCGGGGTATATCGCAGGCTGAAGCGGCAGAGATGCGCTTATAGCACTGCCGAGCTCGTTCAGCCCTTCACAGTTGTTTGCCGATACAGGAACGACAGCTGCGGGTGCTATTATTTTCTCATATACGGCAGCTGCTTTTTTGAAGTCATCTTTGTTGTTGAGCTTGTCAATTTTATTTACCGCAAGGATAACGGGCAGAGAAAGCGAACGCAGAACTTCAAGTATCATTTTATCCTTTTCGCTTACTGCTCTATCTTGAGCCTCAACAACGTAGCAGACCGCGTCAACACAGGCAAGAGAGGCTTCCGCCTCTTTCATCATGAAATCACCGAGCGCGTGCTTAGGCACATGTATTCCGGGTGTGTCAACAAATATTATCTGTTCTTTATCGGTTGAATAGATACACCTCACGGCATTTCGTGTCGTTTGAGGTTTGGACGACACGGCGGCGACTTTTTCTTTAAGCATCGCGTTTATTATTGATGATTTCCCGACATTTGGGCGGCCTATCAGCGCGGCAAAGCCGCAGTGAAAATTATCAGACATTTTATTCTCCTTTTCTGTCTTTGAGATTTTCCGCATCAAATGAATATGGGAGCAAGTCCTTCAGCGCAAGTGACACATATTTTTCGTCACTGCTGTCCGGCGCAGGATCAAGAATCACGGTCATATCGGGGTTAAACTCACATAAAAATTGTCTGCACGCGCCACACGGAGGGCAAAACGTACCGTCCCTGCATACAATGGCTATCGCCAACGGCTTTGTAAGACCGTTTGCGACAGCCGTCGTCATCGCGTTTCGTTCTGCGCATATTGAAAGGCTGTAGCTTGAATTTTCAACGTTGCAGCCTGTAAAGACAGTGTCATCGTCAAAGAGAATAGCCGCACCCACGTTAAAATGTGAATACGGCGCGTATGCGTGCAGCATTGCTGCGCGCGCACGGGAAAGAAGCATCTCCGCAGTTTTGTCGTTAATATTATTATTGTTCATCTCTGGCCATAAATTTCTCAACAAGCGCGTCCTGCTTAGCCCACATTACATCGCGCGCGTCATCATCGGCGTGGTCAAAGCCCAAAAGATGCAAAAAACCGTGGCAGATAACAAGTATCGTCTCCTGCCGTTCGCTCCTTGAATTTTCCGCAGCGTTTGCTGCTATGATCTCAGGGCAGACAACAATATCACCGAGGGGAAGATCGTCCCAGTCAGCAGGCGGCGCAAATTTTCCGTCCTCGTTCTCCCACATCGGAAACGAAAGAACATCGGTAGGCTCCGCTATATCCCTGTATTCATCGTTTATTGCTTCTATGCCGCAGGCATTAGTGAATGTCAGAGATATTCCGCATTCTTCCACGACATCGGGCAATGCGTGTTCACTCTCAATGTACTCGGAAAAAATTTTTTCCAGCTTATGAAAATCGTCAGCACTCAACGTAATATCCTCTGTGTTTCCGTCAATCGTGCTGTAATTTATAACTGTCTTCATTGTGTATCACGTCCTCACTTTCAAGCAGATGTTTTCGTTTTCATTCCTTGCGGTGCGTTGTTCATTTCTCATCAACCGAAGGCTTTTTGGAGTTAAGCTGTATATCCTTGGCAATAGCCTTCGCGTCAGCCATAATTTCACTGAGATCCTTTACTTCGCGCGTATGGGAGCCTGATTTGAATACCGCAATAAATGCATCTGCGATTTTTGCAAAATCTCTTTTCGTAAAGTCAACATCGTCAAGCTGTCCATCGCTTTCCTTGCTCATAAAGACATCGTATATGAATTTTCTGGCCTCGTCGTCCGTTTCAAACGGCTTTTTACGCGATTTTACGGCTGCTTCAACGGAATCGGCAAGCATCACGAGTGCAGTCTCGCGGCTCTGAGGGCGCGGACCGGCGTAACGGAAATCCTCTTCCCTTACGTTCTCGCCGAGTGCCCTTGCCTTTTCATAGAAATACTTTTGAAGTGTCGTGCCGTGGTGTTCCGATATGAAACGCCGCAGTCCGCTCGGTATATTATACTCTTCTGCCTTTTCCAGTCCATCCTTAACATGAGACATAATCATGCGCACCGATACGGACGGCGGAAGTTTATCGTGGATATTTTCATTGGGCTTTTGATTTTCAACAAACCACAGGGGATTTTTTAACTTGCCTATATCATGGCAGTACGCACCGGCACGGACAAGAAGCCCGTTCATTTTCAGTTCGTCGGCCGCTGCTCCGGCAAGTCTGCCTGTCATTATCACATGGTTGTATGTGCCGTCTGCCATGCCCTCCATGTCTTTTATCATTTTTTGCGAAAGATTGCACAATTCAACAAGCCTCAACGGAGACAGTACATCAAATGTATTCTCCCATACCGGCAGAAGTGCTATGACGAGTAAGGCCCAAATACAGCCGGAGAAGACGCTTGCTGCGACCATTTCCAACTCAAATGTAAATCCCAACCCCGTATAAACACACACCGACAGAAATCCCATGCCGATACACATTCCGCAAAGTTTTTTCCAAATTAAAGCTCTGTTATCCGGCGGGTCTGAAAACAATATTCTGCCAAAACATGCAGAAGCTGCGGAGACAAAACATCCGACACATATCACGGAAGGATTTGAATAAAAGGCGATAAGTGTGCTTATCGTGCCGCCTCCGAGTATTACATGAAACGCAAGCGATGTTGGCAGCGTCATGCAGAGCCAGCCGGCAAGCCCGATAACTCCCATTGAATAGCACCCCAATGTTCTGAATACAAGTGCTTCCAATACCCAGACAACGACCATGACGACGGCTATGTAAAGCCATCCCTTTTCTCCGCACCTGTCCTCACGGCGCAGTCCGTCGGATATCCATATAGGCCATGAACTCCACACCGTTATGAGCGCAAGTATAAATATAAGGTGTCTCCACGGAAATTTCGCTTCGGGATAGCCTTGAAACCGCAAAATCTCAGCAGCTTCCGGAGTTATTATCTGACCTTTATGAACTATCACGGAGCCCGGATGCAGCTCCTTTATGACTGAGGAAATTTCCGAGGATACGTCACTGCGAAGTTTTTCAACCATATCAGCATCGGGTTGGAGCGACGTGGAGAGAATGGCATCAAGCATCTGAAAGACTATATTGCGTTCTGACTGAGGCAAAGATGTTTTTTTCAGTTCTCTCCATATAAGCGAAGTCTGCTCATCACGATCCTTGGCCTCGTTGCGCACCTTGCGCCCAATTCTGAGGACGGATTCCTTTACGTTTATTTTGGCTTTTTCGTTTTGCGCATTAAAAATTTCAAGAAGCGGTTTATTGAAAAGCTTGTTATAATGCTCGTTTTCAATCTCTTCAAGACGGTGGTTGACCACTTCTGATATTTTTTCGTCTTGAACCATAACGCTGACAACACGTTCGGCAGAACGATTGCGAAGCTGTAATGTCGCCGCCTCGTCAACATATCTCTGCCAACTGATGGCATAATATGTTCTTTCTGCCGGTTTCCCTACGACATAACTCACTTTTTGGTCAAAGAAATACCAGTCACAGCAGATCAAAAGTGCCGCCGAACACAGCAAAATCAGGCGGAAAAGTATATACGGCCTGTTTTCACGCTTCAGGACAAATTTACATAAGATTGATCTAAAGCTCTCTTTCAGTCTGCTTATCCGCTCTTCTTCTGTCATAATCTTCGTATGCCCTCACTATTTTTTGGACAATCTCATGGCGAACCACATCGCTGTCCGTAAGCTTTATGAATTTAATTCCCGGTATGCCTTTCAAAATATTCTGAACGACTTTAAGCCCGGATTCCTTCGTCCCGGGCAGGTCAACCTGCGTAATATCTCCGGTCACGACAGCCTTTGAGCCAAAGCCCAAGCGCGTAAGAAACATCTTCATCTGCTCCGGTGTTGTGTTCTGAGCCTCATCAAGAATTATAAAGCTGTCATTCAGCGTTCGTCCTCTCATATACGCAAGAGGCGCAAGCTCTATAACACCCTTTTCAAAGTAGCGGTCAAAGCGCTCCGCAGGCAGAAGATCGTAAAATGCATCATAAAGCGGCCGCAAGTATGGTGCGACCTTATCGTTCATATCACCCGGGAGATAGCCGAGCCTTTCTCCAGCTTCAACAACAGGACGCACAAGTATGATGCGGCTTATTTTTGCGGATTTCAAAGACGCCACGGCCTGTGCCGCAGCAAGATAGGTTTTGCCCGTCCCGGCCGGACCTATGCCGAATGTTATGTCATTATCCCTTATTGCAGCAACATATTCCTTCTGACCGTTTGTATAGGGGCGTATCGCCTTGCCTCTGTTGCTCACGCAGACAACGTCATTGTAAAGTGAACGCAGATTTACGCTTTCGCCTCGCTCAATGCAGTGCAGTCCGTACCTAATTTCAGCACTGCCGAGCCTGTGTCCGGAAAAATGGGCATCCGCATACTGTGCAAGCAGATTTTTAATTTTTTCAATCAGCGGCGCATCGTCTCCCTTAATGGATATAGAGCTGCCCCGCGCATAGATCTTAACGGGGAAGCTCTGTTCAACAAGCCGCAGAATCTCATCATGTTCGGCAAGCAGCTTTACTACAGCCTCGTCCTCTGCCGAAAATGCTGAATTTATATCCTGTCTGCGCTCTTCCATGGGACGAAAATGCTATGCTCTTTCTACAGCTTTGACCTCGGGTACGGCCTCCATAACAGCCTGCTCAACCGTCATACGCAGCGTTTCAAGAGCAAACGGGCACGTGCCGCAGGCACCCTGCATCGCCACATACGCAACTCCCGAAGCTTCGTCAAACTTTACAAGAGAGCATGAGCCGCCATGCGACGCAAGAGCCGGTGAAACCTGATTGTCAAGTATGTCTCTGATTTTTTCTTCTGTTGTCATAATTACTTCTCCTCTTCGTTTTTATGTTTTGCGGCATTCCAGAACTCGTCCAATTCACCGAGAGTGAAGTCACTCCAGCTTCGTCCGCTTTCTGCAACCGACTTTTCAACTTCTCTGAAACGGCGCGAAAACTTTTCGCACGCACTGTGAGCTGCGATTTCGGGGTCAACCCCCAAATGACGCGCAAGATTTACCGCAGCAAATATTAAATCTCCGACTTCTTCCGCAACCGCACCCTTGTCATCGGAAGCCGCTGCATCGCGCACCTCGCGCAGCTCTTCCTCAACCTTTGCAAAGACGGGAGCGCTGTCGCCCTTTTCCCAGTCAAACCCGGGCTTTGCGGCGCGTTCTTGAATACGGTACGCTCGGAGCAACGCCGGCATACCGCGCGGAATACCTGCCATAAACGAAGAATCCGTATCTTTTTCCCTACGCTCTTCCTTTTTTATCTTCTCCCAGTTCACCAACACTTCATCGGAATCTTTAACACTCGTATCACCGAACACATGCGGATGCCTGCGAATCATCTTATTTGAGAATCCATCAAGCACATCACAAATGTCAAACTCACCAAGTTCCTCGGCAATGCGTGATACAAAGACAATCTGCAAAAGCAGATCGCCGCACTCCTCGCACATATTGGCAGTGTCATGTGCCTCAATCGCCTGAATCAACTCATAAGCTTCTTCTATGATATATCGCCGCAGAGACATATAATCCTGCTCTCTGTCCCACGGGCATCCCCCTGGTTCACGCAGACGCCTCATAACGCCGACAGCCTTAATAAATTTTTCTCCGGTCAGTTTATCCTCCGGCATAAAAGCACCTCCGCTTCACAAAGCACATCCGTACAACAAAACGGACACGGTTATTATATCATTGTAACATATTTAAGGAATCATTGGTTTATGTCCCGTTCTGCGAACAAAGATGGAATCGTATAGTTATTTTACAACAAAATCTGTGATGAAATAACGATGCTTGCGCAAAAATTTCCCTAGGTAGGGTATAATCAACGGTAAGATGCGGTATCAAACCACAAAGAAGGAGAATACAAAGATGAAATACCTCAAGAACATTGACTATGAAAGCGTACAGAACTTCGCATCGCTTGTGACCGTACAGGAAGGACAGGTCATAAGCCGCACGATAGCACAGAACGATGCCCTCAGCCTGACACTATTCGCATTCGGCGCAGGAGAAGAGATCAGCACGCACAAATCGGGCGGAGACGCGCTCGTCATTGCATTGGAAGGCAAGGGCGAGGTCACTATAGACGGCAAAAAGCACTGCCTTGAAAAGGGAGATGCAATAGTAATGCCGGCAGGACACCCACACGCCGTAAGAGCGCCGGAAGCATTCAAAATGTTCCTTGTAGTCGTATTCGGAAAATGACTGATAAAACGCCGGCAACAGCCTTGCGTTGGTTATATTGCTCCTCCGACAAAATCGTGAATATCCCATTGTCTCCCTGCCGGCGGCGAAGTCGGCAAATCTTCAAGTATTCATTGAAATATCAACGATCAGTGGCTCCTTAAGAGAACTCCTGCCGTTGTGCGAGGAGTTCGTAAATAAAAAATTTCCGCATCTGCTCTTCACAGCGCGGAAATTTTTTATTATCTTTTTATTCAGCCTTAGTGCTGCGCCGTTTTCTTCTTTATCGCAACAAGTGTGAAAGCCGTTATAAGCACTCCGATCGCAAGGCAGACGACCGCATTCATTCCGAACGGGAGGAAATTCTGTGTGATACCTGCAATCACAAAGCATACGAAGCTGATCGCCGCAACCGTAAATGCGTACGGCAACTGCGTTGCGACGTGGTCAACGTGCGAACACCGGGCACCTGCCGACGCCATGATCGTCGTATCCGATATAGGCGAAATGTGGTCACCGCAGACTGCACCGGCAAGGCATGCCGAAATACCTATAATGAGAAGTTCCGAGCCCGCGGGGAAAATTGCGGTGACGATGGGGATAAGGATGCCGAATGTTCCCCAAGACGTTCCCGTTGCAAAGGCAAGGAGGCACGCGACAAGGAAAATGACCGCCGGAAGCATTGAGTAAAGCGAATTTGCGGCACCTGCCATCAGCGCACCGATGAACTCTCTTGCGCCTAAAGCTGTCGTCATTGATTTAAGCGAAATGGCAAAGGTCAGGATGATGATCGGCGTTGTCATCTGAGCAAAGCCCTTTTGCAGACAGCCTATAATGTTCGGTGCCGGTATTGATTTGCTGAAGCGTCCGCATGCGTAAATGATCGTTACGATTATTGAGATCGTAGCGCCCCACGGCAAGCCGACAAACGCATCGGTATCTCCGAACGCGCCGACAAGGCTCATATAGTTGGGTGACTTAACATCAAAGAAGCCTCCGACATAGAGAAGTCCCATTGTGCAGAAGAACATCAGGACAACTATCGGAAATACCAGATCCATGACCCTGCCGCCCGGCATCTTTGTGTCTTTTTCGCCTGCCTGTGCATCAAGCACACCAAGGTCGCCCTTAAGAGCCTTATCTTCAAACTGCTTCATCTTACCATAGTCAAAATTGAGCAGCGAAAGAAATACAATAAAAACAAGTGTCAGCAAAGAATAGAAATTAAACGGAATCGCCTTTATAAAAAGCTCAATACCGCTCATACCCGTACCGAGATCCTTTGCAGTTGACGAAACGGCAGCTGCCCATGACGAAATAGGTGCGATCATGCAGACAGGAGCAGCAGTCGCATCAATAATGTAGGCAAGTTTCAGACGTGAGATCTTATGCTTGTCGGTGACGGGTGACATAACAGAACCGACAGTCAGGCAGTTAAAATAGTCATCAATAAAAATAAGAACACCGAGGAGGAAAGTGGAAAGATTTGCTCCCTGTTTTGTCTTGATTTTTTTCTTAGCAAGTTCTCCAAATGCCTCAGAACCGCCGGTCATATTGACGATGGCAACGATAGCGCCGAGCAGGACGAGAAAAAGGAATATTCCGGCATTATCCGCGATCGCAGCGATGAATCCCTTATTGAGCATCGTGTCCAACGCAGCAACAGGAGAAAATCCGGTGAGGAAAAGTGCGCCCAACAGCACACCAAGAAACAGTGACGAATAGACCTCTTTTGTAATAAGTGCAAGACCTATTGCAAAAACAGGCGGCACGAGTGCCCAAAACGAGTTAACAAACATTTTTCTGTCTCCTTCAAAGAAAATAAATCTGCCGCAGAGAAACTTCCGATCGCCGCACCGCACAGCAAGCCAAAATAAAACCCAACGGCAAACGCGCATAAAAAACAAAACGCGCACTATTGCACATATTAGCATAAAATATGCAAGTACAACACCCACAATTATACAAAACTGCCGCATTTGAAAATATTCTGAATATTCTCAAACACACGATCCTTCAGCTGCTTATAATCAGCAAAAGCTGCGTTTACGTTTATCACCTTGCATTGCATTACTCAGTGTTTCCAAAATAAAGTGTAAAAACTATCTGACATTTCTTGACTCGTTTGTTCTCTCATTTTCCTTGCGTCCTGCAAATTTAAGTGTTATTATCTGTTTGGTTGTGGTATATCGTTCTGAGT
>JAUNMU010000053.1 GCA_030531745.1 Synergistes sp.
GCTGCTTATAATCAGCGGAAGCCGCTTTTGCGTTTATCTGCCAAAAACGAATTAAGCGGTGTGTCCTTTATAATACAAGGATGATAAAGAAGTCAAAGAACTTCAGACGTATGGGAACAGTCTGATTTTTCTCTTAGCCTTGAATTTATTTGAACTCTTTGTTATCCTTTATGCATAGAAGTTTGGTACGGTTGTACCATGGAAAGTATTGTGTTAAACGTAGTTGGAGGCATATTTTAATGGATTTGCGGAAATTGGCATCACTTATAGATGCTGAAAATATTTCAACCGATGATGATCTTTCAAGTATCACGGTAACAGATGCTTATGCGTGCGATTTAATGAGTGATGTGCTTGCTTTCTGCACACAGGGAACTTTGCTTGTAACCGGCTTGACAAATGTTCAGATCATTCGTACAGCGCAGATGATGAATCTGCCGGCGATCGTGTTTGTGCGCGGCAAGGTCCCGCTTGAAGAGACCGTTCAGCTTGCAAAGGACAATGGCATACCGATACTTATCTCAAAGCGAAGTATGTTTGAGACGTGCGGCATTCTCTACGCAAATGGGTTGAAGCCGATAACGGATAGCAGGGAGATATAGGGTGATGGAGGCTCCGGTCTGTCTTGAATACAGTATTGAGGGCAATAATTTTTTGGCCGCAGGTACGGCATCTGATAATATAAAAAATGCGCTCAAAATGTTGAAGATAGATTCAGACGTGTGCCGCCGTGTTGCAATTATAACTTACGAATCGGAGAGCAATCTTGTAATTCACGCAGGCGGCGGAATCGTAAGGGCGAAGATTACCGAAGATCGCGTGAGTATTGAAATAAAAGACGAAGGTCCCGGAATTGCCGACATTGAGAAGGCAATGACCGCAGGTTACAGTACGGCATCTGATGAAGCCCGCGAGATGGGCTTTGGTGCCGGAATGGGATTGCCCAATATTAAGAAGAACAGCGATGAATTTAATATCATAAGCGAGCTTGGAAAGGGAACAACTCTCTTCAGCACCGTTTATTTCAACAAAGGTTAAGGAATCGTTGATTATATGTACCGTCCGGTGAATATAATCGGCGATTCACACAAAATCAAAGATTTTGCTTCGTTGTTGTGTATAATCCGCGCAAAGCAGTTAATGTGTTCCCTATAAGAGGAGAGGACGGAAGGCGCATTTCATGGCCTTGGGGTTAAATGGCTAAGAACAATATATCATGCTTTATCTGTTCCGAATGTGGGTACAAAAGCACCGCAATGATGGGCAAATGTCCAAAATGCGGTGCATGGGGTACTATGGAGCAGGAGATAAATCAAATTAAGACATTGCCGAAGAGCGGTCTTGTAGTTCCGACAAGTGTTGCTGTTCCCATCTCCGGACTTGATGCCGAAGAAAAAGAGCGGATCCCGTCAGGTATTGACGAGTTGGATCGCGTTTTGGGCGGCGGCTGGGTACAGGGTGGAGTAACCTTACTCGGCGGTGAGCCCGGGGTGGGCAAGTCAACACTGCTCCTTCAGGTGTGTGCCGCAATGGCAAAGCGCGGGAACAGAGTGCTTTACATATCCGGTGAAGAATCATCCGGTCAGCTTGCACTGAGAGGCAGACGGCTCGGACTTATGACCGATGGGCTTGATCTTCTGTGTGAGAGCGATCTTATGTCATCGCTTGCGGCAGCTGAGCAAAACGGGTATAAATTCATGGTCGTTGACAGTGTGCAGGCATTCCGCGCAGACAGCGAAAACGGATGGGCAGGGTCTCCCACGCAGGTCAAAGGCGTTGCCGCAATGGTGGTTGAGACTGCCAAACGCTGCGAGATACCCACTGTACTTGTAGGTCACATTACAAAACAGGGACAGATCGCAGGCCCCAAACTGTTGGAGCATTTGGTTGATGTCGTGTTGCTATTTTCCGGAGAACAAAATTCACCAAACAGACTGCTTCGTGCGGATAAAAACCGTTATGGAAGTACGGAAGAACTCGGAATATTTGAAATGTCGGAGCGCGGATTGACTGCCGTTAATGATCCGAGTCATATCTATTGGAACGGAACGGATTTGGGAAGCTCAGGCGTTGCAATAGCTATGACATTGGAGGGCACGCGCACGCTTGCCGCGGAAATTCAGGCGTTGTCCTGCCCTACCCCTTTCCCATATCCCAAACGCACGGCACGCGGTGTAGAAGTCAGTCGTCTCCAACTCCTTCTTGCCGTACTTGAACGCCGCTGCGGAATATCATCGCGCACAAGTGACGTATATTTGAACGTCACCGGAGGACTGACGCTGAAAGATCCGTCCGCCGATTTGGGAATATGCGCTTCACTTGCCTCTGCTGCCATGGACATTGAACTTCCGGCAGATGTTTGCTTCATAGGAGAAGTCGGTCTTGCCGGAGAAGTGCGTCCATCAGGACGAACGCTTATGCGCGTAAAAGAAGCGGCAAGATTGGGCTTTAAGCGTGCCGTAATAAGCCGAAGAACGCCAAAAGACACCTACCCCATTGACGTTCTCAAAATATCGGCTGTACGTGAAATAATAGATTTGTTTCTTAGAAGATAATGATAATCTAATAAATATTTGAAGATTTGTCGTTTTCGCACATCCGGCAGGAAGCCTAATGAATCTTCACGATTTTGTTGGTTGAGCAATAAGAAAAATAAATGGGCATAAAACAGCATATTGATCGTGCCCGAGTAAGTTAAATTTGTGATATTATACACACAGGCAGCTAAAAAAACAGCTTTAACGGCGCAAGGGATTGATGAGATGGGCAAAGCGGATAAAATTACACGAAAATTTATGTCACACAACGACACGTTTGCTGACGCATACAACGCGGCTTTCTTTGGCGGCAGGGAAATCATAAAACCCTCCTCCCTAAGACCGATGAGCGAAAAGGAAATTGTTGCGTATGCAAAGAGAAACGGAAGATCGGAGACGGAGGAAAAAATCCGCGACGTTATGAAAAACGCTGTCTTTATGACAGACGGTAAAGTAAATTACGCAATAGACTTGGGCATAGAGTGCCAAACAAACATCAGCCGGATAATGCCCGTACGCATCATGGGCTACAATCAGGGTCGTTATGCAATGCAAATAGATGACATTGCCCACGCTCACAAAGCAGCCGACGAAAAACCGACGAACAGCGGAGAATTTTTTAACGGCTTCTACCAAGGAGACAAACTCACACCGGTCGTGACACTTGTGATAAACTTCTCATCACAGAAATGGGATGCGCCCAAGAGTCTCTTTGAAATGTTTTCCGAAGACATACCGGAAGAATTGAAGCCACTGATACAGGACTACAAAATAACAGTCCTGTCGCCATACGACCAACCGGAAGAATATGACAAGCTGCCGTTTAGGACGTCACTGAAACCACTGATGTATCTTCTGAAAAAAATGGATAATCTCAACGAACTATTGGAAGAAGTCGCAAAGAATCCCGAAATTCAGATTCTTGACAGAGAAACGGCAGAAGTATTCAACACACTATCCGGAGCAAACATTGAAATCAACGAAAAGGAAGGAGCGGTAAACATGTGCAAAGCATTTGAAGAATTAAGAAGACGCGGCATTTCGGAAGGCGAAGCGATAGGCGAAAACAAATTTTCGCAGCTGATAAATTCTCTTTTGCCGGCAGGACGTGTGAAAGACCTTGAACGCGCGGCAAATGACAGCGCATACCGCAATTCGCTCTTTGCGGAGTTTGGAATCGCATAATATCCGAAAAACGCATTTGCGAAATACGGAGCGGTAAACATGTGCAAAGCATTTGAAGAATTAAGAAGACGCGGCATCTCGGAAGGCGAAGCGATAGGCATGGCAAAAGGCGAAGCGATAGGCGAAAGCAAATTTTCGCAGCTGATAAATTCTCTTTTGCCGGCAGGACGTGTGAAAGACCTTGAACGCGCGGCAAATGACAGCGCATACCGCAATTCGCTCTTTGCGGAGTTTGGAATTGCGTAATATCCGAAAAACGCATTTGCGAAATAAGGAGCGGTAAATGCAAAAAGTTGCTTTGCGCTGATTATAAGCAACGCAAAGCAACTACCGTGTTCAAAATTGAATTAATCACTGTTTCCCTATTCGGTATGGTCGGGCTGATTTGTATCACTCTCGTGAATGCCGACATCATCGGGGCTTGGGCATTTTTCTTTATCAGAGAGTGATTTTTTTATTCTTTCCTCATACGACTTTTTTTCTTCCTCACTCAGAGGACGGCCGGATGTCTTTTTTTGCAGCTCCGCCTGTTTGCTGTTGCGTTCCTTTATCGTTTCTATTGAAGCTTTAAGCGCATCGTATGTTATGCAGCGCTGTTCGTTCTCATTTTTCTTGCATTTCAATGCGGTTACGACTGCTGCATCTATCACGGCATTTTTGATATCTCTTCCGCACACTCCGCTGATTTCGGATAATCTTTCTGCAATGCTCTCACGGTTTTCTGCAAGCGGCAGACTGTCAACAAGGTGGGTAAGCCATATTCCGCGCAGACATTCCTTGTCCGGCAGCTTAAACTCAACGTAACGAATGCGTGTCTCAAAGGCATGGTCATAATTTTCAACAAGGTTTGTCGCAAATATGACAATTCCCTCAAACTGCTCAAGGCAGATAAGCAGCTGACTGCGCATTGAGTTAAGCGCGGATTCCGAGCCGCTTGTAACATTCGTAAGACGCTTTGAAAGAAGTGAATCGGCTTCGTCAATGAAGAGCAGTGCATTATCGCGCCTGGCAGCTTCAAATATTGCCTGAACATTCTTTGGTCCGTCCCCTACAAATTTGCTCTCTATATCCGCATAGCTTGCAGAGAGAATTTTTCTCTTTAACCTATGTGCAAGCGCGTGTGCCGCAAGCGTCTTTCCCGTCCCCGAAGGTCCGTAAAAGTTCAGTGCGGTACGCGGGTGCGGCTCAATTTTCTTCAGTCCCCAAGTCCCGAATACAAGATCTTGAACCTCCGCCAGATCCGCTGCGTTGGTAATCTCGGTCTTTGTCTCCTGCGGCAGTATCAACTGCTCAAACGTATGCTCCGGCTCAATGGCACGATAATTCCGCGCCCGCTCCCGAATGGATTTTTCATCGGAATGGGTTTCATTGCCATCGGCTGTTTTGTCTTTCCGCAAGGCATCGGTTGTATTGGTTGTTATTCTTATGTCCAACTCTTTACGATTGTTTTCACGGAGGATTTTATTTGCTTTTGTTTTGAAAAATGAGTTATACTCAGCAAAATCATCATCAGAAAGAAAATTTATCCCAAAAACGCGGACATCAGTTGTGTTACTGTTCTCCATCTTTTGTGCATTTTTAATTATAACAACCGGTTCGTTTTTACCGACTTTATCTCCGGAATCATCCAATGAGATAACATTGTAATCTCCACTCTCTATCGCTTTTGCAATTACCCCACCACAATTGTCTTTATCCATTGTCATCACGTCCTTAAGTGTGCAGACAGGCCCTCAATCACCGTACCAAGTGCAATTTGTTTTTCATTTTTTTAAGTTCATCGTCCAAATGTTCGTATTCATACTGTGTACCTTCAATGATTTTATTTTCTTTTTTATCATATAAACCGCTTATGAACTCAGATTCACCATTCTCAAGCATCCGTTTAATTATAAAAGCCAGTATTTTTTTATTGTGTTCATCTATGTTCTTATATCCTCTTATTTTACCCATAATATCTGACTTGTGTAACCAAACAAAACGCGCAATGGCAACAGCACCGGCTACCAGAGCGATTCCAGCGGCTACACTTATAGCTTTAGAAAGGAGACCGCCCAACAGCCAACTTATGATAAACATTACAGATCACTCCTATTGTAATATGATGATATTCTTGTTGCCAAAGGCACGATTCAAATCTTCGTCCATAGTCTTGCAGACGTATTTGCGTCCGCACAGATCGCCGTATTTATCCTTTATAATTTCGCTATCCTTATCACAGCAAAAGACAAGCACCTCACAGCCATCGGCAGTCTCTTTTTCCTTTTTGACTACCGCCATGCACATTTCGGGTTCTTTGTCCTTTACACTGCGCACATATTGGAGAATATCTCTGTACGTTATGCTCTCTATTTTCAGATAGCGTTCACCCCAATCATCAAGTAATTTTGAAACGCCCTTATAGACAAATTTCGCTTCCGACATTGCTGATTTCAATACGCCGACGCCTGCGGCGAACATCATATCTCCTATATCCATTATTATTCCTCCCTTGAATCAATAAAAACTATCAGATTCTCATGCAAAAAATCTCCCTTAAAACTCTGCCGCTGCTTCATCGTTGCCGCCGTTTTTTGAAATTTGCAGATTTCGGAAGATTTATGTTGTCTCAGAAACACGCCACGATGTATTTATATGTGACACGTTTCGGCTGTGCTATCGTTTTTTTCTGTAAATGAGGTAAGCGCAGAGGGCAAGGACACATATTCCGACTATTACCAACGGAAGAGACGATGAACTCTGTTTTGCCGCAGTTGCCGTGCCGTTGTCCAAAACTTTCATGACATCCGTAGCTGTTTGTAGTTCCTCAAGTACATCAAAAGCCTTGCCCAATGTTGATGTCGTAAGAGCGCCCATAATCATGATCTTTACTCTCCTTCAAAAATAATCATATCTTTTTTACCAAACATATCTTTCAGATCTTCGTCAAGCAGCGCATGGTCATATATCAAACCTCCCATTATGTCGTTTTTTTCGTCAAGGAAACAAAGAGAAAGCCTATACTCACCGTCTTTTTTCCCCGGCTCACGAATTGCCGCTGTTTTTTTGAAGCCGGCAAATTTCGGAATACTTTTGTTTTCCGTGAAATACGCAACGACATCTCTGTACGTGACAAGCTTCGGTCGTGTTATCTTTTTGTAAATGAGATAACCGCCTACGCCAACGATCACAGCTACGCAGACTCCGACTGTCGCCCACGGAAAACATGAGGCACTCTGTGCCGCTGCAGCATCCAATGATTTTCCTACGGCGTCCAATGATTTTTCTATCAACTCTCTCACCTCTTGTGTATGTAATACATTGCCGTTATTCTTGCACAGCTTCGTGTATTTTGCAAGTCTTTTATTACATTATTTTTAATAAACGTAATGATTTAATTATAGAAGATATTTTTTTGAAATGTAAACTTGATATTGCATTGGAGGGATGGACTCTTGAATTTGGGCTTGGGCAACCGAATTAAACAATTAAGGAAACTCAGGGGACTCACGCAGGATAGATTGGCTGAGATCATGGACATTTCACGGGTCACGATCTCTGTTTGGGAAACGGATGTCAATGTTCCGTCCGCCGAGAGCATTGTAGAACTTGCGAATATTCTTAATGTATCAACTGATTTTTTGCTTACGGGAACTCAAAGGGATAGGGATATTTCTCAAATGTCGGATAAGGCTGCGATTTTTTGTGAGCTCTTTGATGCACTTCCGGAGGCTTCGCAGATTGAAGTCGTAAAGTTTTTGGAGTATCAGGAATATTTACTGAAATCATCAAACTGATTTTGTATGTTTCGGCTTGCAGATAAATTTGAAAAATCCCCGTGATCGTCACGGGGATTTTTTCGTGTTGTTTTGAGAAAACAGTGCTTGTTGTATTACATGGACACAAATAAGCGGGCGGCATTTCTGCCGCCCGCTCGTTCATTTGCGCGTAAACTACTCTGCCGTATCGGAATCCGCGGCATCAGTGGGGTTTGCTTCGCTCTGCTCTCCCGGCTTCACAGCGGGCATTCCGCCTAAGTTTTCAAGAGCCTTTTCGTTGTATGTGACAGGGAACTTTTTGCGCAGAGCGTCAAGCTCCTTGTTTATATAGCTCATCTGGAGACGCGGTGCTACTTCCTCTGTGGCCTCTTCAAATGTGAGCTGCTTTGACGGGCGGCGCTCCGTGACCTTTATGATATGCCATCCCAACTGTGTCTTTATGGGTTCGCTGGCATTGTTAAGTTCAAGCTTTTCCGACGCCTGCTGAATTTCATCGGGTATCGTGCCTTTCTCTGTCCAGCCTAAATCCCCGCCTTTATTGGCACTTTCGGCATCGCAGCTGAATTTCTCCGCCGCTTTTGCGAAATCTCCGGTCTTGTTAATTTCAAGCAGCGCATCTGCAGCCTCTTTTTCCGTCTTTGTTGTTATATTGTAAATGTGCTGCGACGGCTGCTGAACAAATTCATCCTTATGTGCGTTATAGTAGGCCTTCATCGCTTTGGGACTCATATCCCATTTTGCGCTTACCTCGCGCATGTACTCATGAAGAAGTATGTTGATCGTTTGCCATTTGACTTTCAGTGCGACCTCTTTGCGTTTGTCAATGCCCTTAAGTTTGGCAGCTTCTGAAAAGAGAATCGCATCGGAAAGCTGCTTTGCCATATCAAGTCTGTCTGCTATGGTTGACTGCGAGAGCATAAAGCTGAGCATCATGGCATTGCCGCCGGATGACTCCTGAAGTATGCTGAGCATATCATCGGCTGTGAGCGATTCCGAGCCTACGCTGAGTACCGGCTCATCTTTTTCGTCTGCAAGCACAGGTGTACCGAAAGCTGCGGCGATTGCTATTGCTATCGCTATTGTTACTGATTTTCTGATTGACATCTACATTCCTCCCACGTATCAAACTACAAGTATGTTAGCACAAACATACGCATAATGGTATGCGAAAATCATTAATTTTGTTCCGTTGAAGCATCAATTTTATTGCTCCTCCAACAAAATCGTGAATATTTATTAGTCTTCCTGCGGGACGCGAATCGTCAGCGCAGACTGTGCCCTGAAATGGTATGGCTTTAGGACGATGAATCAGCAATACATGAGAGTCTAACGCACTACACCGCGTCCACAGCGCGTCACGACAGTTTTCGTTTTACCCCACTACACGTCGCGCGCCCTTAAAGGCACTGGCTTCTGCGCCTCCGCTTCGCTACGCGCAGAATGACTAATATTCAAGAATTCATTGGATTATCAATATTTGACAGTCCCATTGATGATTTATATGTCACAGGATATTGACACAGATTTATAAAATTATAAAATGTAACAGGTTTTTGAGTTTTTATCAGAGGTGTTTTTATTATGCGGTTTCAAAAATATTTATTGACGGTCATGCTTATGTTTTTTACGGGCACTTCTGCCTTTGCAGGACAGATGGGCGCAAGTGCCGATATTTTGATTCACAGAGCTTTGGGAAAGACTGACGATGCTCAGAGTATTCAAAATATACATCAAAAGCCTGCTCCGGTCGTCTCCGGCACCGATACACAGAAAACAACGACTGTTTACGCTTCAATGCCCAATATCTATGCGGCTGCGCTTGCACTTGTAAATGAAAGTGAGCGAGAGAGTGTTAAGACCGCTGCCGAAGATTTTTACACAAACGGTTTTCCGGAGAAGGCGGCATCTGTAATCGGCAGAGCGATAGGCAAAGAGTGCGATTTTTCGCTGCACAGACTCGGAACATTCTGCCTTAATACGCTCCCGACGGCGGGAAACTTTGATGCGCAGGCAGAATTTATCACGGGATTTATGCGCGGATACTCAAACACGGGGCTTGTTATGTTTGATACTGCCGGATTAAAAAGCTACGGTGCGGCAAATTTGGATCATACATCTCACTGGATGAACGTCCCCGATGGTTCATCTTCTCCGGCAAGTAATGAACGCATATATGTCGGCAAAGGCATTGTCTTTATCCCGTTCGTTTACGGCAAGAGCTTCAATGTGAACTGCGTTGCTAACGGAAAAGCAAATGTGAGAATGATCAAGATGCTGCCTGATTTTGTGAACAAAAGAAACTGGGGTGCGGGTGTATGGGAGAAAGAAATTAAGGTCATAGCCGCACCGAGAGCAAAATAAGGAGAGATAAGATATGAAAAAAATTTCAGCTGTGCTTTTAACGATAGGTCTGTCATTGATGCTTTGCACGGCATCGTGTGCTTCGGAAGAAACGTGGGATACCTTTGTATATCGGATGGAGTGCCGCGAAAAGATTGAAAGTGTCGGAAAACCGTACTTTGAACAAACTGCTCTGCTTGCTCCGCAAGGCAATATATATCAGCTGTGGAAAATATCATGCTCCGACAGCGTGCCGGAAAGGCGCGCATCTGCCTCGGCAGCACTCGTCAAAGCACTCTTTCCTGACGGTGACCCATCACGGTGGCAGGAAGTATCGGGCTTTTTCCCTCAGGGAAGTTATATTCCCAAACAGCTTATCGCAGTCAATGCCCTCTTTAACGCGATTATTGAGCTTGGCAGAGCCGAAGGAGACGGAAAATTTGCCGCGGCCTATCTGCTGAAACAGTTCGGAAAGTCATCTGCCGGAAGACTTTATTTCATAGACACAACGACCGAAGAGATCAGAAAAGCCGTTGATACGATCACAGCAGAAACGAATATGCCGGGAGATTGGTCAACGACAGAGATAAAGGGAACAATGCCCTTTGTCAGATACTTTGACGGAGCAAGAACGCGCGATTATGTTGAATTTAACAAAATGCAATACATAGACGGCAGCGGACGCATAAGCGAAAACGGTCTGTACGCATGGGACAGACGAACAGGCCGTATCTACATAATTGCAGAACGCAGCCCCATTATTTTCGGTTTTTAGGGACACGCTGATTAAGGACACGCTGAT
>JAUNMU010000138.1 GCA_030531745.1 Synergistes sp.
GGACCTCGTAGACCTTTCTGCCTACGGAAGCGGCCACACGGTCAATTATTCCGCTTGAAACAAGCGTTTTGCCTGTCATTGCACCGCTGCTCCAACCAGTACGATGCGTAAAGAGATATTCTATGGCAACGGCAAGATATGCGTTCGGCTGCATAAGCCCGTCCCTCGTCACAATGCCGTGTCGGTCGTAATCAGGGTCATTGCCGAAAGAAATATCGTATTTATCCTTCAAAGCAACAAGATTTGCCATAGCCCACGGTGAAGAGCAGTCCATACGGATCTTTCCGTCATGGTCGGGCGGCATAAATGAAAAATACGGATCCACGCTCTCGTTCACGACCTCAATGTCAAGACCGTATCTCTCTGCTATCGGCTGCCAAAAATAAATTCCGGAGCCGCCCAACGGATCTGCCCCGATCTTAATGCCCGAAGCGCGAATTTTATCCATTGAAATTATTTCGGCAAGCTGTGATGTGTACTGCTCAATATAATCCGTAAATTTTACATTTTCGCGCTTAATTGCGGCGGCAAACGGAACTCTTTTGACAGCCGAAAGATCTTCCGCGATGATCTCGTTTGCCCGCGTCTCAATGAACTTCGTGACATCGGTCCCGGCAGGGCCGCCGCTTGGCGGATTATACTTAAATCCTCCGTCTGAGGGCGGATTATGTGACGGAGTTATCACCACACCATCTGCTATTGCCTTATTCGTCCTGTTCCATTCTATTATCGCGTGCGAGATCACGGGCGTCGGAGTGTACGAAAACCCCTCTTGAAGCCGCAGTTCAACATCGTTTGCCGCAAAGACCTCCGTTGCCGTGCGCAGTGCCGCTTCGGAAAGCGCGTGCGTATCCATTCCCATGAAAAGAGGCCCACAGATCCCATGCGCCGTGCGATACTCACATATCGCCTGCGAAACAGCCGCAATGTGCGAATCATTGAACGAAGAGTTGAGCGACGTCCCCCTGTGCCCCGATGTGCCGAACGAAACACGCATACTTCTGTCGGCGACATCCGGCTTTTCCGTGTAATATGCGGCAATGAGCCGCGGAATGTTGAACGCTTGAACCTTCATATACATTCCCCCTTGTTCTGTATAAAACTATTTTACGGCATTTACACGAAAAAATCTGCACCATCTGGTGAACAAACCGGCTTCGCTCACGCAAAATCAAAGATTTTGGCTCGCTGCTTATGATGAACAAACTAAGCGATTCACACGATTTGCAAAATCGGCAAATCGGTTCTCTGCTTATAATCAGCGCAAAGCCACTACTGTGTTTATCTATCCAAAACGAATTAATCAGTGTGTCCCTAAAACTGCGTCTTACATAGATTGAGATTTACCGGAAATCTCAAATACTGCCTTTTGTTTGACATTCCGACTTCATAATGTGTGCGTTATTGCTCCCCCAACAAAATCGTGAATATTCATCCGTCTTCCTGCGGGACGCGAAGCGTCAGCGCAGGACCCAGCGGCTTTAGAACGATAAATCAGTGACATGCGAAAATACAACACACTACACCGCATCCACAAAACCTAACGACAGTTTAGCGTTTTCGTTTTACAACACCGTACGTCGCGCGTCCTTAACGCCACTGGGTTCTGCGCCTCCGCTTCGCTACGCGCAGAATGACGGTGATGTTTGTCTCCGTGTGAGATGTTGCACTAAAACGACAGTGATGTTCGTCTCCATGTGGGATGCTTGTGCGCGAAAACGACGGTAAACTTCGTCTTCCTGCGGGACGCGAAGCGTCAGCGCAGGACCCAGCGGCTTTAGAACGATAAATCAGTGACATGCGAAAACACAACACACTACACCGCGTCCACAAAACCTAACGACAGTTTAGCGTTTTCGTTTTACCACACCGTACGTCGCGCGTCCTTAACGCCATACCCTTTCAGGGCATACCCCTACGGGGCACAGGCAGGCTGGGTTCTGCGCCTCCGCTTCGCTTGCGCGCGAAAATGACAAAGATTCAAGTA
>JAUNMU010000139.1 GCA_030531745.1 Synergistes sp.
TAAGGAGCGTGTGACAATGTTGTATAGTTTCTTTATTGAGCTTGTGCTGCTGTTTTTGAACGGAATTGTAGGAATGGCGCTTATACCCGATGTAATGCGCAGCGACAATGATAACGAAAAGATCGTGCCGTTTATGCTTGCACCAACGCTTGGTGCTGCCGTATGGCTTTCTCTGAGCGTCTTTTTCGGTATGCTCTTTTCGTATAACGCCGCTTTGCTTATCTTGATGGCGGTCGCTTTTGCGTGCTTTGTCTTTGTGCGCAGACACAGACTGTTTTTCGTGTGCGACAAAGCGGCATTGATATTTGTCATCGTCTCGCTGCTATTTTCCCTGCTCGTTATGTATGGAGTTATGCCGCACAAGATCGGCAGCGGACTTTATTTCACAGAATCGGCCTATGATCATGTAAGAATCGCGATAGTACACTCCATATCCGCAAACGGGCTGCCTCCGCTTAATCCATGGCTGGCAGACGGCGGCAAGCCGCTTGTTCTGTCCTATTACTTTGGCTGGCATGCGTGGGCTGCGCAGCTTTCATTGCTCTTCCGCGTCAGAGCTATTGATGCGGAAACGATTATGACGGGTTTAACGGCATTGCTTGCTGTTTTGACGATTGGTGCGCTGTGTATAAAGCTCACCAAAAGAAAAATGTCGCTGTTCTTTGCTGTCCTGCTCTTGTGCGCGTCATCTATAACCGATGCGCAGCTGAAATTTCTTCTGCCGAAGGCTCTGTATGACATTTTTTCAGTGCCATATCTATATTACTGGTCATTTCTTGACAATGTGCTATGGGGTCCTCACCATGAATTTTCCGCCTCAGTCGTGCTGCTTGTCATATACCTTTACACACTGCTGCTGAAAAACAGAGATAAAAAACGATCATTTACGCTTGCCCTGCTTTTGGGAGTGCTTGCCGCAGCTTCATTTTTCACCTCTGTCTATGCAGGGACCTTTGCTCTCTTCTTCTTTGTCCTGATGATGATTCCGGTATACGCGACCGACAGAAAACTCGGAAAAGACTTCAATGCCTCGTTTGTTTTTCAACTTTTGGCGGCGGCTTTCGCCCTGCTGCTTTTTGCGCAATTTTTTTACTATATGCTGCAATACTATCCGGAGACATCTCCGCTCGTATTGGAAATTTGCCCATACTACATACCCGTGTCGGGCTTTACTCAGATAGTAAAGCATTGGTGTTGGTTTTATCTTTTTGTATTGCCGTGCAGAATTTCCCTGCCATACGTCTTGGGTATTGCCGCACTTTTAATTCCGGGTGTGCTGCCCGATAACCGATTTGTAAAGTTAGGGAAATATTTTACATTTCTGCTTTTGTCGGTTATCTTCTTCATACACAGCTCCTTTTACTCTAACGATTTCGGTTGGCGCACACCTACCGCAGCATATATGTTCTGCATTATATTCGCCTCCGTGCTTTCGGTAAAGATTTACGACAGACTGAAAAGATCGGGACGCATATATGCGAATATCTTTATCGTGCTTTTTATATCTTTCCCTTTATTTTTTCATAGTTGTTTTACAGAGCAGCTTATTTCGGCAAAGGGTGATCCCAAACTTCATACCGCATTTGCCGGAGCAGCAAAAGGCTGGCGCGTCGTAAGAAAGCATACAGGCAAAAACGAACTTGTTATGTGCAACCCTGAGAGTTTTAAGGATATGCCGAATAAAATAAACGGTGTTTACACAAACATTTTCTTTTCATTCTACGCAGATCGTTACACGCCGCTTGCGGATCTGATCTTTTCAAAGTGCTATTCCGAGTATTACAGTGAAAAGAAGCTTGAAGAACGTTATGCAAATGCAGTTAAATTTTTCGCAGGCGACCCCTCCGCCGAAGATGTTGCCTACGCGGCTGATGTTCAAAAGGTCAAAGCTTTTCTCATAACCCCATACGACGGTCTGTGGGAAAGAATCGGCGCACTTGAAACACGCTACCGCAAAGTCAGTGAAACAGAATATTACAGGGTGTA
>JAUNMU010000054.1 GCA_030531745.1 Synergistes sp.
TCATTTCCGGCTGAGTTGTATTATAATGACGTGAGAAATAGATGTGAGGTGCTTTTATGAAACGTATTCTTTTCTTAGCAGTTTTTATAATACTCGCAGCTTTTGCAGCTGCTCCGGCGAATGCGTGGGAACCAAAGCAGGATGAGTATTGGATCCGCGTGAACAAGGAGAAGCTGAGACTTTATCTGCGTAAGGGTGAAGATGTTGTGAAAAGCTGGCCTGTTTCTATCGGCAGAGGAAAGGGAACGGTCAAAACATCGCGTTTTGACCTTATCACGCCGACCGGAACTTATACGATTTATCGCGTCGTTCAGGACGCAGAGAAACTCGTATTTGACCCTGCGTGGTTTAACGAAGAGGGTAAGCCCTCTGCCGGTGTATATGGCACGAAGCTCATCTCTTTTTACAACAACTGGCAGATAGCAATTCACGGTACTAACAATCCGCGCTCAATAGGACGCAGATCAACCCACGGCTGTATAAGGCTGAGAAACAGGGACATTGAAGAATTGGTCAAGTACGTTAAACCGAAGATGAAGCTTGTCATTGTTGAAAATGACGGGATACCGTTCTCCACAGATACGATTTAAGGTCATATCATGAGCAGAGCATTTATCAAAGAAGATGACGGTGAGCGCGGCAATGCCGTGGCCGATATTCAGTTTCGCGAAGCAAAGATTGAATGGCTTAAGATTCAAGAGAAAAAGCTTGATACACTCAAGAACAGTCCAAAGTCAAAATCGGTAAAGCCGGAAATTTTAGAGCGATGGATAAGTGAGACCGAAGCAGATATACAAAAGACAAAAACCGAGCTTGGATATATGTGATTGACACCGGGAACCGTTGTATAGCGGTTCCTGCAAATTTTATAAGTGATTGGGTGAATACAATGTCCGAATCGTTATGGATAGTTTTTGGATATTTGGTAGGGTCATGTCCGACCGGTTTTCTCGCCGCAAAATTTATCGCAAAAAAAGATATACGCACAATAGGCTCGGGAAATATAGGCGCGACAAATGTCGGCAGACTCATGGGGAAAAAGTGGGCTGTTGCGGTGGCGGTGTTTGATATATTAAAGGGAGGTCTTTCTGTCCTTTTAGCGTCAATCTTCGTTTCATCGCCGTCGGTGCTTTCCGCTGTAGGATTTTTTGCCGTACTCGGTCACAATTTTCCTGTGTGGCTTAATTTCAGAGGAGGCAAGGGCGTTGCCACAACATTCGGTGCAATAGCCTTTTATAATTTTTTCTTTCCCTGGCCGGCTATATTCGGTGCAGCAGTTTGGTATACAGTAATGAGAAAGACAAAATATGTATCGGTCGCGTCTTTGGTCGGTCTTGCTTCGGCGGCTTGCGCTATGGCGCTGTGTACTGTGTTGGACTTTATGCCGTGGCAGTACACGCTCTCATCATTTGCGCTTTCAGTTGTCTCCGTTATTCGGCATCGTCAAAATATTATGCGCATAAAGGATGGGACGGAGTCTAAGGTAAGGTCTTAGCAAATACCGCATGCGCGTTTTGTGTTGCAAAACAAAAGATTCCCTCTGCATGGAGGGAATCTTTCTCTTAATTTACTAATCTTGTTGTGGCTAAGTATCCCGAATTACTTGTTTACGATCTCTTTCAGTGCTTTGCCGGCGCGGAAAGCAGGAACTTTTTTCGCCGGAATCTCAATGATCTGTTCGGGATTCTGAGGATTGCGACCCTTGCGTGCGCTACGATCCTGAACTTCAAATGTGCCAAACCCAACTATCTGCACTCTTTCACCATTTCCAAGGGCCTTGTATATCTCACCGAAAATAAGATCTACTATCTCCCCTGTTTTCTTCTTGGTAAATCCATCGGCTTCCTTTGCCACGTTGTTAACCAGGTCTGTCTTTGTCACTTTCAGACACCTCCGAAGAATATTATTGCTACAAACAGCATATTATGATTTATACACAAAAAAGACTTATACGTCAAGCACCAAAATACACAAAAAACGCGATAGGCAATATATTACAGGAATGAATATTCCTCAGGGTTGTTTCCGTATTTAATGTTGCTTATCGCGTTCAGTTTGGCAACATTATGCACTGCATTGACGTATCTCAGAGTACCGCTCTTTGCCCTCATTACGAGCGAAGATGTTTCTATTCCTTCGCCTGTGTAGCGAACGCCTTTCAGCCAATCACCGTCTGTTACGCCCGTGGCTGCGAAGAATACGTTCTCTGAAGCGACAAGATCATTAAGCGTAAGGACTCTGTTTACGTCCATGCCCTTTTCTTTGCACTTTTCACGGTCTTCATCGTTGCGCGGCCAAAGTTTGCACTGCATATTTCCACCCATGCACTTAAACGCACACGCTGTGATAACAGCTTCCGGTGAACCTCCGACTCCCATAAGAAGGTCTATGCCGGAATTGGGTTTGCACGTTGAAAGGGCTCCGGCAACATCTCCATCGGGTATCAGACGAATACGCGCGTGAATTGAGCGTATTTCTTTAATAAGCTCTTCGTGACGCGGTCTGTCAAGGACAACTACTGTGACATCCTCAACGGATTTTCTCAGCGCTCTTGCAACGGCTCTTATGTTGTCTGTCGGCGATGCTTCTATGTTGATAGCGTGTGCGGCAAACGGACCTGTTGCAATTTTATCCATATAGAATATGTGCTGCGGGTTGTAGAGTGTGTCCCTTTCAGCAAACGCAACCACGCTTACGGCGTTCGGAAGTCCGAGAGATGTAAGACGTGTGCCGTCTATAGGATCAACCGCTATATCAACTTTCGGACCTGAGCCGCTTCCTAACTGCTCTCCGTTAAAGAGCATCGGAGCCTCGTCTTTTTCTCCCTCGCCTATAACTACCACCCCATCCATATCAACGGTGTTCAGGATAAAGCGAAGAGCATTGACGGCCGCTCCGTCAACTCCGTTTTTGTCGCCGCGTCCCATCCAACGTCCCGCCGACATAGCCGCAGCTTCGGTTGCTCTGACCATCTCAAGCGCAAGATTTCTGTCAGGTGCAGTCATGATAAAAACCCCTTTTCATCATTTATTTTGAGGTATGTTCGCAAGTTCGGGAAAGCGATCAAAGACCTCATTTACATATCTGAAATAATACTCCAAATCAAACAAACTTTCCAGTTCAAAATCATCCATTCCTTTAACTCTTACGTCATTTTTCAGCAGTGTAAGCAGAGGGATTTTCTCATTCCAACACCGCATTGCATTCTCCTGCACGATCGCGTATGCGTTTTCCCTGCTGATGCCCTCATGCTCAACAAGTTTGACGAGGACACGCCCCGAAAAGAGAAGCCCCTTTGTCAGATTTATATCTTCAAGCATTTTATCCTCATTGACCACAAGACCACTCATAATTTTTATAATTGTTTTTGTCATGTAATGCATAAGGCTGAATGCATCCGGCCATATAATGCGCTCGGCCGATGAATGACTTATGTCACGTTCATGCCACAGGGCTATGTTTTCAAGTGCAGGCGTGACATAGCCGCGCAAGAGGCGCGACATACCGCATACACGCTCACAAAGTATGGGGTTTTTCTTATGCGGCATTGCAGATGACCCTTTCTGACCTTTTTTGAATGGCTCAAGTGCCTCAAGGACTTCCGTACGTTGGAGATGACGCACTTCAAGAGCAAGCCTTTCCAATGTGCCTCCTGCTATTGCAAGGTCCGTAAGTACACGCGCATGTCGGTCTCTCTGTATGATTTGTGTTGAAACGGGATCAACGGTAAGTCCCAAAAGCTCGCATACGCGAGCCTCAATTTTGGGAGGACAGTTGGCGTATGTACCAACGGCACCTGAAATTTTGCCGGCCATCATTTTGTTTTTAGTATCGGCAAGCCGTTCAAGATCGCGTCCAACTTCGGAGTAATGATTGAGCAATTTAAGTCCAAATGTTGTCGGTTCTGCGTGTATGCCGTGAGTGCGTCCGGCGCATGGCGTAAATTTATACTTCACGGCCATTTTTCCTAAAAGGGTGTGAAGTTTTTTCAGTTCGCCGATAACTATGTCAAGGCTGTCACCGATCATAAGTGAAGATGCTGTGTCAATAACGTCACTGCTTGTGAGACCAAAGTGAACAAAACGCCCCGACGTACCTATAGTTTCGGCAACGCTTGAAACAAACGCAATCACGTCATGCTGTGTTATTTCTTCTATTTCGTGTATCCTTTCAACAGAGAAACCGGCTTTTTCTTTTATATTTCGGAAATCATCGTCCGGAACTTCCCCTGCTTCATTCCATGCCTGACTTGCCGCAATTTCCACATCAAGCCAACGGCGGAAACGGCTTTCATCTGTCCATATTTTTTTTATTTCCGGTGTTTCATAACGTGGAATCATGTTATCTGCCTCACTTATTTGTGTTATATAGGTTTAATTCTTTTTTCCAGTCCTCGCGTACTGCCTCAAGCCACGCATCATACACACCGCTTTTGAAGTCGGGAAATGTATAAAAAAAGCTCTCCCAATGTCCTTTTCTGCGGCAAAGCGTAACTTCGGTGAATATGCCGTCATGCAGATATACACGATGAGCCTGTCCTTTGGTTGAAGCAAGCATAAGACGCGCACCGTCAATGCTGCCGGGATCAAGGTTGACACGGCGGCTCTCGCCTGTCATTTTTTCCATACGGCAGCTTTCAAGCTTCCACTGAGCAAGCTGCGACACAGGATATAACCCGGGATATGAAAAAAACAGTCTCTCTAACTCCGGAGATATGCTGTCATAGTAATCAGTCCATGTAAACGCGACTCTTTCGCTTATGCGCTCCGGTGTTCCCCATGCACGTTCAAGCATTTCAAATGCACTGCCGTACAACGATAAATCGCCCTTAGGCACAAGAAGTGCCAAAATCTTCTTCACCAAAGGTTCTCGCGGATTTTCACGTATTCCGTTTAACACAGCGGTGTTGTTATTCGTTTTTGACATCAAGCAAAGTTTCTACAAAGGCGCGTGGATCAAACAGCTGAAGGTCATCTATGCCCTCCCCCAAACCGACATAGCGTATTGGGAGTTTAAGTTTATCCGCTATCGCAATCACAATACCGCCTTTTGATGTATTGTCAAACTTTGTCAACACGACCCCCGTTATCGGCATAACCTTACCAAAGGTCTCGGCTTGTATAAAACCATTCTGTCCTGTAACTGCATCAAGAACAATAAGCACTTCCGCAGGACCTTCCGGAACTTCTCGCTTTATGATGCGGGTAACCTTTGAGAGTTCCTCCATCAAGTTGGATTTTGTTTGAAGTCGTCCGGCTGTATCTGCGATCACGACATCGGCATTTGATGATTTTGCTGACATTATGGAATCATAGATGACAGCTGCGGGATCACTGTCTTGTGCCTGTGCCACAACACGAACATCGGCCTGCTTTCCCCATGCCTTAAGCTGTTCTATGGCTGCGGCACGGAAAGTGTCCGCTGCCGCCATTATAACCGTTCTGCCCTCTGACTTGAACTGTGCGGCGAGCTTTCCGGCAGTTGTCGTTTTTCCGCTTCCGTTCACACCTATCATTACAATAACCGAAGGTTTTTTTGAGAGATCAAGTGGCGCACCCATCCCGGGTATAGCCTCCAAACGGCTTATAAGCAGGTCAGCAAAGCAGTTTTTCAGCTCGTTTCTTTTTGATATGCACCTGTCTATCATCAAGCGCCTTAAATCATCAAGCAGCACCTCCGTAGTCTCAATACCGACATCACCTAAAATGAGACTTTCCTCAAGCTCGTCCCAGAAGTCGTCATTTATAGGGTCATCGGAAAATAAATTTGAGACATTCTGTGTCCACCTATTGCTTGTGTTTTTCAGCTTTTCGGCAAATTTAGAAAAAAATCCCAAAGCTATCACACCTCCGCTTTTTTATGTACACCTCCGCCGCTGCCTTTCTTCAGCTGCGACCGTTTGTGCTTCTGTGCCTTTTTCTTTGAATTCTGTAAATCTTCAATCGCCTCTTCCTTTTGCTTCAGCGCAACGATCTGTTTTATGTTGGGCATCCCGTCACCGATAAGCAGATCGTCATCGTAAGCATATTCCTCCTCACGCTTAGGCAAACGTTGCTTCTTTTTCTTTTTGGCGTTGTTAGAGCCATCTGCATCATCACTCTCGTTGTCGTGCTGCGAAAGATGTTTTTCGGGACGTCTCTTATCTGCACTTTCTTTTAACTCTGTACGCTGAAGAATACTCTGAAATGAGTCGTGAATTTTGAACGGAGACTCATCAATATCTTCCTCCGGAGGCATCCATTCTCCGCCATTAGAGACAACTTCCTTAAATTCTTCAAATTTATCTTTAGGAACCTTTATCTCACCTTTGCCGGCAACCATACATCTGAGACTTGCGGATGCGAGGTCTATCCCGCTCACAACGATGCTGCCCTCCGGTGTTTTTATTTTACTTCCCGATGCGGGGAACCCCTCCCATGCCTCCTTATATGCTTCGTGTTCAAAGCACATACAGCACATCAAACGACCGCATATACCTGATATTTTAGCCGGATTCAGCGCAAGATTTTGTTCTTTGACCATCTTTATACATATAGGCGCAAACTGGTTAAGCCAGTAGGTACAGCAACATGGGCGGCCGCACGGCCCTACGCCGCGCACGATCTTTGCTTCGTCCCTCGCGCCTATTTGACGAAGTTCAATACGAGTTTTGAATTCCCTCGCCAGATCCCTGACGTATGCACGAAAATCAACTCTGATGTCAGATGAAAAATATATGAAAAGCTTTTTCTTGTCATGCAGAAATTCAACGTCTATCAATTTCATGTCAAGTTTATGCGGTGCAAGCAAAACCTTGCAAATTCTCAGGACCTCGCCTTCCTCGGCACGGTAATTTTTAATATTTTCCAAATCACAGTCCTTGGCAGCGGCGATGAATGATAAATCACACACTATAGGCTCTGTGGCTTTTCCCGTACCCTCGGCATGATCGGCAGTATTCCTCATCTTACGATAGAGAGTCTCCTGCTGTTCATTTATTCTTCCGACTATAAAAGCCACTTCTTCGCCGCGCGGAGACTCGGCAATGATCGCGTTTCTTTTCGTTAAATCAAGTTCCGCGCTTACTATTCCCAAATAACGCGACTTACCGTAAGCCGCCAAATATTTTTTCAATAGGGATACCCTCCTTGAACACAGCGAAAACAGAATCCGTTATAAAAGGCACGGAAAGTTTTCTCTGCTCCATTAAACGTATCATTGTATCAAGATCCGAGGCTCTGCTGAAATCATTTTTTAACGTACAATCCCGTATCCAATCCTGCATTTCAAGATATAAGATCTCAGGCGACAGCTTTCTGCTTACGTCCATCCACGAAGCCCACTCTTTGGCATCATGCGGCATTGCCTTCTGCCCGCATTGGGCTGCTTCTGTCAAATTTATATATATCAGCCAAATACGGCTCTTTATCGTTGGGAGAAAATTATCTTCTTCGGCGATAAACAATATATTTCCGTATTTAGGAGGCTCCTCCGTTATTTTCAGCAGACTGTTTGAGGCCTCCTGTGATAATTTTTCCGACATCCAAATTACCGCAAGACGACACTCTGCCGAAAGAGGGCGTAAAGACAACTCACCCAAAAGAGTTCGGCACTCTCCTATCGTCGGAGATGTGTACAGACTGCCTATATTCAGCAAATCGGGATGCCCTGCCTCCTGCCAATGAATGTCGTCATTCAGAAGCATTCGCCCGTACATCTCAGCAAATGTCTCTTGCATCGCATGGGGAAGCACTACTCCAACACAATTGGGCAAGCTGTTCATTTCCCTTGCGTTAAGCAATTCACGCCATCCGCCGGAAGTTTCTATAAGCGATACCGTATCGGGATTCACAGCCGCAGTCCTTTCTCTGTCAGACGTGCCTTAACTTCCGCGAAAATCTCATCTGCGGAACGTACTCCACACTCTATAACGATCCATTTTTCCGGCTCGCTTCCGGCCAATGCGTCATAACCACGCATTACTTTTTTTATAAACGGGAATCCCTCTTCTTCAAACGAATCGGGCTTACCGCGAGCAAGCACTCTCTCCAATGCTGTCTCAGGCGAAATTCTGAAAAGCACCTTTACATCAGGGATGGGGAACGAAGGCACATCAAGCAACTCTCTGACAGCTTCGTAGGACATTCCCCTCCCCCACACCTGATAAGCCATTGTAGAGTCATTATAACGCTCACAGATCACATGTTTTCCTTTCGCAAGTGCCGGAAGAATTACAGAAGAGCAATGCTCACTGCGGTCAAGCGCAAAGAGAAAAACCTCACTCCACTTTCCGCTCAATTTCCCTTGCAACACAAGAGAACGCAAAACATCTCCGCCCTCCCAGCCGCCGGGCTCGCGCGTAAGAATTGACGGCTGACCGATCTCATTAAGATACTCATTCAGCAACGCGGCCTGCGTTGACTTGCCGCACCCATCCGCACCTTCAAACGTAATAAACACCGCGCTCACCGTCCTCTTCTGACGTATAATAGCATAAAGTCGTGATTGTCTCAATGTTTTGGCAAAGCAAATCACAGCCAAATCACAGCAATAAAAAATCTGCGCCAACAACAGCGACGCAGATTCGTTAAAATCATACCATTGAGCATATCTCGTTATATTTCAAAATACGCGCAGACGCAATATCATAAACATAAACAAAACAAGGCAGACGCAGACACTCGTCGCGCTCAGCATCCACAGCCGCCGCCGCCATGTCCGCCGCCGTCACCGCCGCCGCCGCTATCCTTTCCGGCATTCTTTTCGGCTTCTTTCACCGCTTTAACTCCTGCCGCGCCCGGGGCATCGGAACTGTCGGATGGTGTTGAAGTTATATCCTTCAAGCTGATCACAGTCTGAGTTGAATCTATCGCAGAATTAACAATATGCGCAACTGCTTCTCTTCCGTTAGACGCACTTGTTACGTTCTTTGGAAGTTCGCCAAGCGAATTGAGCATGTTCACGGCGCCCGCTACAACAGCCACTTTGTTCAGCGTTTTAATCGTACTGCTTTCACTCGCTTTCTTAGTCTTCGTACCCGCCGCATCATTGATCTCGTCTGTAAGTTCTGCAACAGCTACAGTCGTAGCCGACACACCTCCGACAAGCGTTACCGCAACTCCAAAAGGACCGCTTGTTGCCATACCCAAGAGCATACCGGCAGCAGTAGTCGTCACCTTTGTTGCAGCTGCACCTATTATACCTACCGTATATACCTTTGCTATCGTGTTTTGGAACGAAGCCTCGGCAGCGTCTCTTTCCTGCACAGCCTTCATCACATCTTTAATACTGCGGTTGTCTATGTTGGGCGTAGAATTTGCAACATTGTCAAGAGCGGAAGCAACTCTGTCCATAGCGCTCGCATCTATACCTGCCGCATAAGCCGGATTTGCAAATATAAGACCGAGTGCCTTGGCAAATAAAGTACGGTCATGCTCGTCCATTTGAAGCATTGCTATCTTAGCTAAGCGAAGATCCTGCGCATAACGCCTTGCGGCAGATTGAGCATCTTTAATAAGCAATTCAGCAGCAAACTTCATTTCCTTGAACTGACTCTCCGAAGGCTCTTTGAACCCCTTGTACGTTGATAAAATGTAGCGCAGTCCCATCTCAGCATTTATCATCGCTGTGTAAAACTCGCGCTGATTTTTTTCTATCACTGCGGTAAACTTTTTGGAGAGTTTTTTTGAATACACATTAGGTTTACCGCTATCAACATTAACTTTTGTCTTGACCGGTGCGACCTGCGTTGTTCCGACCTTCATCTCGTATCTTGCAGAGAGAGAAGCGTATGCAGGATGCACAGTGACCATCGCAGCGCACGCAACAAATGTTGCTGTTACCATTACAAACAGTTTCGGCAATTTCATCTTTATGCTCCTTTCTATTTATCAGCTATGGACACTAATCCGAATTTTTCTGCTCAAGATACTCTACGACCTTTGCATATACAGTCGCAGCAAGAGTACCGTTTTTAAGCGGAAGCCACTTCTTATTTCCCTCACGAAATACTTCCTTGCTGCCGGAATATACGGAAGACATTTTAATATTGTATTTTTTCTTCTTTGAATCGTACTGGAAATAATCCATACCATACTCAATCGGCAATTTCTTCACTTTTGCCGGAAGTTCCTTGCGTACAGCCGCCTTTGCTTGGTCAGAATAAACACTCTTGACCCAAAACGATGTGACACCGTTAACTTTGATAACTGTCGCGGTATTTACATACATATCATAGCCACCGCCGCGCCACACCTGAATGAATTTGCTTGCCGCATGCACCGGCTCCGGCAGCATCAACACCAGACCTGCCAACACAGACAGGATCACCTTTTTGACGACCACAGATACCATCAGTCAATTCCTCCCTCACTCATATATCACGCAAGAGTAACAAGGCAAGCACCACTGCACCTGCTTACAATCCGACAACAATGCACCCATTACCCTGTGTAACCTATCATTCAAAGACAACACAAACAACGCACAACGCAACTCTAACAAAATTCCATAGCTTTGTCAA
>JAUNMU010000055.1 GCA_030531745.1 Synergistes sp.
TTTTCCGTGCCGCAGCTGATTTTGCACTTGCCTTTTTTTGCAATGAGTTTATAATTTAGGTATTGAATCTTGCAGTAAGGTTACCCTGCCCGGTTCGTGATTTTGGGCTGCGTCCTGAGCCAACACTTATACCCGCGAGGGGTGTATTTTCTGCGGCGGCGGAGATACTTGTTATTGACCAAGTCAGCAGAGAGAGCCTCTATCCTTACAGGGAACGGGTCATGACTTCCAAAACACGGCTGCGGCGGGGATTTTTGTATCCTTAAGGATTTTTGGTCTTGGGAAAGGGCGGCTGAGATAATGAAACCTTTCTGGTGTCCGGCAGAGGCTTCGGGTTTTCTGCTTGATTGGGATGGTGTTATTGCCGATACAAAGCTTGATTTTTCATCTTTGCGCGAAAAATATTTTGGCGGCAGACGTGCTTTGCTGATTGAAGACGCATGCGAGCTTTCTCCCGATGTGCGCGAGGTCTATATGCAAGAGCTTGAAGATATAGAGATGGAAGGGGCAAAGAAAGCCGTTGCGGTTGAAGGCGCGTTTGAGTTTATTGAGTGGCTGAAAGAAAATAAAAAACCATTCTGTATTTTATCAAGAAACTGCATGAATGTTATACGCAGGGGCGCAGAGACGATAGGATTTGAATTACCGCAAAATACGTGGGGACGCGATAATTTTAAGTTTGTAAAACCCGACCCCAAAGCACTTACGGCAGCAGCAGAAGCAATAGGTTCAGACCCTTGCCGCTGCGTGTATGTGGGCGATTTCATTTACGATCTTCAGGGAGCAAGGCGTGCAGGAATGAGGGCAGTCCTTGTGCAGCATACGGAAATGGCATGGCGGCCGTGGTATGATGCCGCATACCCGAAGCTCACGGATTTTGCTTCGGCGGTAAAGAATAACGATGAACTTATACCGTGGGAGTACCGCGAGATATTTGAGCAAAAGGGCAAGGATTGGCTCAACCGCGTTTGCCGTTATACTCTTGCATTGCCGGAGGACGCACTCCCCAATGCCGATACATGGCTTGCATCTGCCGCCGCGCTCGGAGTTGGTGCCGTTTATATAGCCCCTGACAGGATCCTTACTCCGGATATATGGAAGAAAAATCCTTCTTTTGGCATTGAGTATATGGGTTTTGCATTTGCTGATGCCGCACGCGCATTTCTTGCGCCGCGTTTTCCACTCATTGAAGTTGTGACAAAATGTGACAATTATCTTACTGCGCCGAGCAATGCCGATGAACTTATGCGTTATGTTGAAAGTATCGTTATGTTGAAGTTATGATAGATTAGATGTCGGGAATATTTGATAGCGAGGAAAAAGCAATATTTGAGACGCCTCTTGCCGAGCGTATGAGACCGCGGACGCTTGATGAATATGTCGGACAGGCTCAATTACTTGCAAAAGGACGCGCTTTGCGCAATATGTTGGATAGAGGAAAGGTGCCGAGCTGTATTTTGTACGGCCCTCCCGGGGTTGGCAAGACGACCCTCGTGCGCCTGATGGCTTGTGTTACGGGGCGCACTCTGCTTGAAATAAACGCCGTCAGTGCCAAGGTTGAAACGCTGCGCAGCGTTGTTGAGGACGCAAAGAACGAAAAGGATATGACCGGCCGCGCCGCGATAGCATTCGTTGACGAAATTTATCATTTTAACAGCAAACAGCAGAATGTTCTTTTGCCGTTTGTTGAGTCCGGAGATATTATCCTTGTCGGAACAACTACCGAAAATCCGTGGTTTGAAATAAATAAGACACTGCTTTCTCGTATGGTTGTATATACGCTTGAACCGCTCAAGTCAAAAGATATAACTCTGCTGCTGCGGCGTGCGCTTGCGGACAGAGAGCGTGGGCTTGGGCAGTTTGGTGTTGCGGCAGATGATGCAGTGATAGATCATATAGCGGAGCTTGCCGGAGGTGATGCAAGGCAAGCTCTGACAAGGTTAGATGCTTCGGTGTCCGCGGCTGCTATGGGCGGAGGATCTGTTCTTACAGATGAAATTGTCGCTGAAAGTACGGGAAGCGCAACGCAAAGGTACGACAGGAGATCAAACGACCATTATGCGGTTATCTCCGCACTTATCAAGAGTATGCGTGGCTCAGACCCCGATGCGGCTCTCTATTGGCTTGCAAGAATGGTCGCAGCCGGCGATGATCTGCGGTTTATCACAAGGCGGCTTTGCATATTTGCAGCAGAAGATATAGGTCTTGCCGATCCGTTTGCGCTCGTTCTTGCGCAAAATGCCGCCGCCGCAGTTGACAGAACAGGTATGCCCGAAGCCCCTATAATTTTGGGAGAGACCGTGGTGTATCTTGCGGCGGCGCAAAAGAGCAACAGCACATATCTTGCTGTAAAGGCCGCGCTTGATGACGTAAACGGCGGAAAAATAATGGAAGTGCCTCACCACCTGCGAAATGACGGCAGCGGCTACGTCTACCCTCACGACAGCCCATCGCACTGGGTACCGCAGGCATATTTGCCGGAGGTGCGCAGTTTCTATCACCCTGGCAAATTGGGTGCTGAGGTCAGAATCGCAGATCGCTTGAAATCCCTTTGGAAAAGATTTTCACAGGAAAGGGAAGATAAACAGGGCGACAACTTATGACGTAAATTTTCTACGACCAATTTCCGTCAATTTCCGATTTTAAGGTTAGGAATAAGTTCAGGTAATCCGATTTGATTTTTTCTATTACAGATATTGCCTCCTCATTGCTGTATGTGTGAGCGATAATGTTTCGTGCGGCTAAAATGGCAAGCCAACCGTCACAGTCATCTATCATACCGCACTGATACGCTGTTTTTATGATACTTTTCGGAGAGCCTGTTTTATTTTGAAATCTCCCATCATTTTCAAGTATTGCCTGCATAAGTTTCCATGACTGTTCAAAGCAAACGGAGAACAAGCCGACAATGCCGGTCTGTTCAACGATCGTGTATGGTGGGTTTAATTTCGCGCCTTCAACTAAATTATTGAGAGCCTTGCAGTAGTTGTCATACTTTCTCATACAAAACGACTCCGTCTTTTTCAATCTCTTTTCTTAATTCATCGGAGAGTTTTCCGTCAAGCGCCACAACATCAAACATTAGAAGCGTATGCGTGTTTTCTTCTATATCATCATAAAAATCGGCCACGTTTTTACCGGATACGGCAAGATCTATATCGCTTCTCTCTCGGTTGTCGCCGCGGGCACGCGAACCAAAGAGAATGATTTTATCTATGCCGTATAATTTGGCTGTTTCCACAATTTCGTTTTCAAGTGCAGGATCAATGTTATGGCACATAGTTTTCTCCGGCGGTGAATTTTTATTAGTCTTCCTGCGGGACGCGAAGCGTCAGCGCAGGATCCAGTGTCTTTATGACGATAAATCGGCGATGTATAAAAGCATAGCTCACTACATCGTGTCCACAGCATATCACGACAGTTTTTTGTTTATCCCACTGCACGCCACGCGCCCTTAAAGACGCTTGTTTCTGCGCCTCCACTTCGCTACGCGCAGAACGACAAATCTTAAAGTATTTATTGGTTTATCAAATACTCCCCATTATCTTTCTTGCTTCCGCAGGTCCGCTCTCATATATGTTGCCGCCGTGACAGTCGGCTATTACCGTGAGCGGCATTTCCTCAACTGTGAGAAGGCGCACCGCCTCCGGGCCTAAATCTGCGTATGCCACATCTTCGGCGTTTTTTACGGCATCGGCAAGAAGGACTGCTGTGCCGCCCGTTGCGCCGAAGTAGACTGCATTGTGTTCTTTTATGGCGGCAAGGACTTCCGGTGAGCGTTTGCCTTTGCCTATCATTGCCCTCAGTCCATTCTCAAGAAGCAGCGGCGTATATGGATCCATTCTTCCGCTTGTCGTGGGACCTATCGCACCTATTACCGCGCCTTTCGGCGTGGGGGCGGGGCCGGCGTAGTAGATCACTTGATTGTCAATGGAAAACGGCAGCTTTTCGCCGCGCGTTATTGTCTCTGCGATTCTTTTGTGTGCAGCATCTCTTGCTATCAGAATTTTGCCGGAAAGGCGCACAACATCTCCCGCACGGAGATCCCGTGCTGCGGCATCATCTAACGGCAGTTTAATGTATTTTATATCGGACATCTTAATCTCTTCCCTCTATAATTCCATGCGCGTGACGCAGTGCGTGACAGCAAATGTTTATTGCGACCGGCATTCCGGCTATGTGCGTCGGGCGCGTTAGTATGTGAGCGTCAAGGACTGTCTGTGTTCCGCCTATTCCGGCAGGACCTATGCCGAGAGCGTTCGCTTCACTTATTATCCGTTCTTCCATTTCAGCATAGAATTTATCTTCGTTCCGTTTGCCTGACGGCACGAGCAGAGCTTCTTTTGCTGTAAGCGGTGCGGTTTCAAAGTTTCCGCCTATGCCTATTCCCAAAACTATCGGAGGACATGGGTTAGAGCCTGCCTGGTTTACCGTATCAACCGCCGCTTTTATTACACCTTCCGCACCGTCGGCAGGTTTCAGCATAAATATTTTGCTCATATTTTCGCTGCCCATACCCTTGGGGGCTACTGTTATCTCCATGGTGTGTCCTTCGGTCATACTCAAATGTATCACGGCGGGAGTATTGTCGCCGGTGTTTTTACGGTCTTTCAAGGGATCTGCCACAACGGATTTTCTGAGACAGCCGTCTCTGTATGCGCTTCTTATGCCCTCATTGACGGCGTCTTCTAAAGTACCGCCCGTTATGTGAAGATCCTGTCCGAGCTTTATAAACGTAACGGCAAGTCCGCAGTCTTGGCATATAGGCATATATTTCTGTGCGGCAAGTTCGTAATTTTTCGTTATCTCTTCATATATTCCGCGCGCACGCGGCATTTTTTCAGCATCGTGCGCAGCGGCTATAGCTTTTTTCATATCGTCGGGGAGATACATATTCGCATTAAGTGCAAGTTCACGCACCTTGTCTGCTATCTCCTTTGCCGTTATTGTATAGATTTTCATTTTCTCTCTCCTGTCGGTGTAAGGGTACAAAACAACGGCTTTCGGCGAAAGTAAATGCCGAAAGCCATATAATTTTTATTTAAGGCTGAGTGGCTTCCATTCCGCTTGTATCCTCATCGTCAGAATACTGTGTGTCGCTTTGAGGAACGGGCAGAGCCGCATCTTTTGCGCCGTCTGCTATTGCGGGCAGAGAGAACATTACTTCTCTTTCCGTGCCGAGATTCATTGAGAAGTCAACAGTCTTTATGACCTCTTCGGTCTCTTCGTTTATGACGGAAACTTTCATTGTGTGAGACGGTCCCTTGAGCTTTACGACATCACGGTCATCTGCGTAAAATTCCATCTCGGTCTCTTCATTGCCGTCTATGACGAGTGTAAGGTACGCAATGCCTTCATAGCTTTTGCCGCCTATCTGCGCCTCCATATTGTCAAGATAGACATCATGTTCTTTGCCGAAATAGTTCAGCGCAAAACAGAGGATAACGATGAGAGCAACGAGGATAAGACGTATGACGAGCCTTTTTTTATTGAGCTGCACCGTCATTTTGCATCACCTCTCAGATTTTTTCTTGCTTCAATCTTGTCACGCGAGCGTTTCCATGCGTGTATGACGAGGGCAAGCGCAATTATTCCATAAGATACAAATACGCGGAAATATTCACCGAGCTGCGCATGACCGATAAGCTGTTTTCCTGCCATAGGTGAGACAACGAACATAAGGTGGAAGAGAATGACACCGACAAAGACATTTGCTATCGTGGCACGGCTGACAGATGCTCCGCCTATGAGTATCGCCGCTATGGCAAACATACCTGCCTGGTCGTGGCTGTTGTATGTGTTCATCGTCCCTATGTTCTGCAAAAATATTATCTGACCGAAACACGCAAGAACGGTTGAAATGATTATCGCTATTATTCTTGTGCGCTCAACCGGAATCCCCGCTGCGTCCGCGACTGCCATATCCTGTCCGAGTGCGCGCATATCCTGTCCGAGCTTTGTGCGGCGAAACCACACTATGAAGAGGCAGAATATTGCAATGAGGATAAAGGTCGCCACGGGAACGTCAATGGTGCCGATTTTAAGCGGTATCAGATTGTCAAGCGTGTGGCGTATTCCCATAAGGTTTATCGCGTTGCGGATACCGTATCCGCGCGAAAGGACGAGCTGAGGATTTGAAATGGGGATAATGTTGCCCATGCAGTAGAGAACTATCAGCTGATATATGCCGTTGATGAAGAAGCCCAAAATGTACGATGTAACCATTTCGCGCCCCTTTGCGCGGTTTAAGACCGCGCCGCATATATAGCCGAGTACCACTGCTATCGGCATGCCGACGATTGAAGCAAGCAGTATCCCCTGCCAGCCTACAACAGCCCAATCGGTAACGAGTATCAGACCTATCTGTCCCGCCATTGCTCCAAGCACCATACCGAAATTCAGCCCCATACCTGCGATTATAGGTATCAGAAGCGAGAGGACGAGGAATGAATTTCTGGCAAGACGTGAGAGCATCTCCTGCACAAGATATGTTGCCGAAAAACCGGAAAGCGGTATCGCGGCTGCGGAAAGTCCTATGAATATTATCGGAACAGCGCAGTCGGCGAGAAAATTCATAAGTTTGTCTTTTTTATCCGACATTAGCGTTTCACCTTCACTTTTCTTGTAAGAGCATAGAGTATCATTCCGTTGCTGACGATAATGCGTATGACCTCAGACATATCTGTCTGCATGATGCTGTTGATTACGGAAGGCGTCATTGTCAATATTCCTTGAAAGAGGAATGTGCCGACTACGACATTTACGATCGTTGCCTTGTTGACAGACGCGCCGCCCAAAAGTATCGCGGCAACCGCAGGAAACGCCATATAGAAAGGCCCCATGTAGAGCTGACAGAAACCAAAACTCTGTTCATAGACAAGTATTCCCACAGCACCCAAAACCGTTGACATCACAACCGATACTGTACGCATTTTATCAACGTCAATACCTGATGCCCTTGCAAATTCGGGGTTTGATCCCACGGCAGTCATTGCCGTACCCGTCTTTGTTCTGAAAAATGCCCACACAAGAAATGTCACTAAACCGAAGAAGAGGAACATGCCGACCGGTATGTACAAAAATTCTCCTATCTGAATATAAATATATTTGCTGAGTGCGTTCAGCCAATAGCCTTCAACGCTTATAGTGGTACGCAGACCGGATCCGCCGTACCCCCATATCATTGTCGGATTTGTATAAGGCAGCATAAGCCACGCAATACACATAAGAGCGACAGACGAGAAACCGACATAAGTCGCGATCATCATTTCATCGCCCTTAACTTTGTTAAGCAGCTGTCCGTAGAGCCATCCCAAAACAGCTGCGATAGGGACTGCGATCGCAATGGCAATTACAAAACCGATGCTTCCCTGTATACCTATTTCAAGCGATGTCATAGCACCGAGAAGCCCCGCTATGATGCCGAGCGGAAGTCCGAAATTCAATCCGCAACCGGACTGCACCATTGGCACCATGGCAAGTACAAGTATGCCATTCATACCTACGCGGACAAGTGTATCCGATATTGATGTGTCAAGCCGCACGCCTACAAACGGTGCTGCGGCAAAGAGCGCGAGCAGAAAAAGACCGATTATGATTCGCGGCCAGCCTGCATTTTCAATAAACTTGTTTATTTTTTCCATTGTCTTCACCCGACTTCCTATGCAGCACCCTTAACATGACCGAGCATAAGCATACCGAACTCTTCGGCAGGTGCATCTGCCGGAAGAATACCGGAGATCCTGCCCTCGTTCACGATCGCTATGCGGTCACACACAGAACGCAGTTCCTCAAGCTCCGATGATGTCATGATTATTGTTGTGCCCTTCTCTTCGTTTGTACGGCGAAGGGTATCAAGGACGAGTTTTTTGGCTCCCACGTCAATGCCGCGCGTAGGCTCGGATACAAAGAGAACATCGGGGTCAACCGCAAATGCCTTTGCAAGGCATACCTTCTGCTGGTTGCCGCCGGAAAGCTCAATCGCCCTCTGCTTCGGCCCCGTGCAGCGAATCTCAAGTGATTTAATATACTCCCGCGTACATTCATCTATCGCCTTATCATCGCGCCACTTGACAAGACCGCCCATAAGCTTCTTGATAAACTTGTCCTGCACCTGCATTGCGGTGAATGCTATATTCCAGTCAATACCCTCGTCAAGCAGAAGTCCGACACCTCTGCGATCCTCGGATACAAACGCCATACCCTCGCGCAGTGAAGCATCGGGGTCGTTAAGTTTTATCTCCTTGCCGCGCAAAAAGACCTTGCCGCCCGAAGCGTAAAGTCCCATAATTCCGTTTGATATACCGATCTTGCCCTGTCCGGCAAGCCCTCCGAAACCGAGTATCTCGCCCTCGCGGACATCTATGGTGACATCGCGCACAGTTTCGCCCGGCATATCAACCCATAAATGCTCAATGCGCATTATAGTATCGTTCTGCGATTTGTCGGTATGCTTGCGTTCGTCCTCTTTCGTGTTTTCGGTATCTCTGTTGACCATCCAAGCGGCGATCTGACGGACGTTTGTCCGTTTCGTATCTTCTTCCTTAATTACGCGGCCATCGCGCAGGACTATCAGCTTATCGCAGAGGTCAATGATCTCCTGAAGCCTGTGAGATATAAATATAATCGCTATGCCGTTTGCCGCGAGCTTCTTCAGCGCCGAGATAAGAACAGCAGCTTCGGTTTCGGCAAGGACTGCGGTAGGCTCGTCAAGGACGAGAAGCCGTGTCTTGCTTCTGTCAATCTCGCGTGCGATCTCAGTGAACTGTTTGTGTCCGACAGGCATTTCGCTGATAAGCGTTTCGGATGATATATCAACACCGAGACGCTTGATCGCATTTTCCGCGCGTGTTTTCATTTCGGGGCGGTTCAAAGTCTCAAACCTGTCTCCGAAAATCTCCACCACCGGATTGTACTTTGTTGACTCTCTGTTCAGCAAAATATTTTCTGTAGCGGTAAAACCGGGAATAAGAGAAAACTCCTGATGAACCATTCCTATTCCCTTATCCAAAGCGTCAACAGGATCCTGAAAATGTACTTCCTCGCCGTCAATAAACACCTTGCCTTCGTAGCCTCCGGTCTGCTGAATGACAGGCATACCAAAGAGAATATTCATAAGCGTTGATTTCCCTGCACCGTTCTCTCCGACAAGACCGACTATCTGCCCGGGCATCACAGAAAACGTAACACTCTGAAGAACACGATTTCCGAAAAATTCTTTTCCGATATTCTCCATTCTTAAAATGGGAACTTCTGCGGACATTCGCCTCACCTCTGAAAAATTATCGCGAAAATCAAATATCAAAAAGCGTAAATACGACACAATCTGCCATATCACACAGATTTTAACCGCTGCGGCAGAAAAATTCAAGCTGAACCGACAACGGCACACTGCGATACTCTGCGGCTGCGCCGCCCGCAGTATGGATCATCCTTAATTTATCGTATCTTTTACCGCAAGGAAGCGCAGCCTGACATAATCCGCCGTCCAGCCGTTTTCCTTTGACCACAGCATCGGACGACAGTAATCCTCAACGTCCTTATAAAACGCTTCGCGCTCCGCGTCTGAAAAACCTTCCGTGTGCAATTTGGAAAAATCCTCAAGCCAGCCGCGCAAACCATTCTCCAAATGAACAGGGGAGTCAAAACGTGCCATTGATTTTACTTGAAAACCATTGCTCGCCAAAATCCCCGTAAGCGTACCGACTTCCGGAAATTTCCACGGATTGCGTGATTTGTAGTCTATGCCGCGTTTGGAAAGAGCGATCTTCATGCCCTCGCGTATAATGCGCACGCAGCCCTCGCCGCCGCACTCAACGGCAAAACGCCCACCCTCTTTAAGAAGCTTCCGCACACGGCGCACCATTGCATAGTGATCCGGGGTCCTGTGAAGTACACAACTGACGACGACCGCATCAAATGTCTCCGCCATCTCGGTTGTCTGCGTATCAACATCTGTCACATCTGCACAAACGCCGACCTCGGTACACATTTTATCCGCATCGGTGCTTGTTACCGCACAGCCATACTTCGCAATATCTTCGGCAAATGTGTTTGTGTCGCACACTATCTCCAAAATTTTTTCTCCCGCTTTCGGTGCAAGAAGCTCTAAGATAGGGCTGCTGTATTTTTCAATAAATTGTTCGTGCTTTGCGTAAATACTCGGATCTGAAATATTATCTGCCATAAAAAACACCTCTTCCTTTTGAATAGACAAGACTGCAACCTCACACGATAAGCAACATTCTACACTCACCGCGAAAAGTTTTCAAGTTTGACGAAAACAGTGCGGCTTCTTTGTTCAGGCGAGCATCATAAGGCAAAACATCTGACAACGCCGACGACTGAAGTAATTACATCTTGTATCTCCCCC
>JAUNMU010000056.1 GCA_030531745.1 Synergistes sp.
GGCAAAAAAATATGCTGAATCGTATATTTACATCTTTTGAAAAACATGCTACTATTACCCCGTACTAATCTGCACCTCTCTGCGATGTGTAAAGGTGGTTGGTGTTTTTAGAGAGTCGGCTGTCTCAACGCAATACGGAGACAGCCTTTTTTGGAAAAACTTATGTGTGCTAAAATAAATCAACAAATAAGAAGGGGAAAAAATGAATAAAAAATGGCTTTCATTTGAAGAGCAAGCCCAGAAATTGATTGATCGGAAACTCTGCGTTGAAAACAAACAAGACCTCATAGATTTCTTAAAAAAGAAAAACTACTACTACATAAGCGGCTACCTATTCGGCTTTAGAATCGCTAATGGGGAAGAATACGAAGATAAAAGCGAAAAAGATGGTATTCTGCAATTCAAAAAAATCAAATCAATCATGCAGTTAGATGAACTGCTGAGAGTTATATTCACATACCCCATAGAGATAATAGAAAGAGACTTTAAAACAAAACTTGCCTACTACTCATCTCAGCCCGAAGACTGTAATAACCAAAACCTGAGAGAAACACAGCCTTTGTGGTACACAGATAAAAACAACTTTCAAAATCCGGACGCATTTAGCCGTTTTGATGCGATCCTCAAAAAAGAAAAAAGCAGCAAAAAATCACTGCCATTCGTAAAACACTATAAGGAAAAATACAACGATCGGATGCCGATATGGGTTGCCGTTGAGATACTGACCTTCGGAACAATACTCACACTCTTCAAAAACATGCCCGTAAAAAAACGCCGTAAGATTTCAAACGATTACGGGTGCTCCTTATACCAACTTGAAAGTTGGATCCCCGCCATAATTGACTTTAGAAACTTATTAGCCCACGATTACAGATTGTATCAACACAAAGTTATAAAAACACCAAAACAGAAAGACGGGTGTGTCATGTCAACTCATAAAATATTTGACTACCTTCTGGTTTGCCGACACCTAATTCGCGACAAAGCCCTTTGGAACGGATTTGTCATAGGCAACATTAACAAGTTCATGAACAAATACAACAAAATTTCATTCAACGAAGGTTATGGCTTCCCCGATAATTGGCAAAACTACCTCATTGTATAATGTTATAGCCATGCTTTTTGATGTCCGTGTAAATATCTCGGAAAATAAGATCACGGTGGAAAACAACGGCTGCCCCATCGGCACATCTTATGATCTCATCGTTCTGGCAGAAGGCGCAAACCACCGCAAAGCGGTGAAGATACTTAAAATCTTGGTAGGGGAAGCATCTGAGACAGAAGGTAACATTTAGGGGAATTGCCGTCAAAAAGTAAAAAAAGTAAATGCGTTTTGATTTTCGTGTAAAATCCGCGGCTGATTAATTGCCAATTAAATCATAGTTGTGATAAAACATAAAAGAGACAGTACATTTGTTACCATGAATATGTCGGTAAGATAATTTGGTAATACAAACAATTGGAGGAATGATTATGAGATGTAAATTGGAGGAAAACAGTCGTTTATTTGATGTGCTCCATGCGTTAAGAAAAGGCTATGAAACCGGAGATTTCAGCAAACTGTTTCCATATCTGGCCGCCGATTGCGTGATGGAATCTCAGTGGGTATTTAGTCCAAATACAGGCTATGATGCGATTGTAGAGTATTTCACCGAGAAAGGAAAAACTTTAGCAAAAACCGACAGCTTTCCTTACTGTAGCATTGTTGAATTGATAGGCAGTATAAATTCAATTAAATCTGACGGTGTAAGGATCAATGAGCAGGATCCGATGCAGGGAACAATTGGACTGTTGTATACACATGGAAAATTATGCCTTCTTATGGAACAGACTTTGGATGGAGAAACATACGGAGTTATAGTTGACGTTCAATTAGCGAATGATGGCATGGTTAAAAGAATAGACTTATGCATGCCGGAATTGTTTGAGTATAGAGATTGTCATACATTTGTTGAATTTCTTCCGGCCTCTGAAGATGACGAAAATGAATCTGCACTGGTTAGGGTTAGTGAGCCATATTACAGTGAGCTTTATCTATTTATGGCGTGCGCAGGCGAAGATTTTGACGAAAATGACGATTTACATATTCCTATGAGGGTCTGGATTGAAGCGCTTAACTATTGGAAGAGCTTTGCAAATGCAGAGACCTACGATAAGGCTTTTGAATTCCTTGCGGGAATAAACTACGATACCGGTGTGGTTGGAAAGCCTGATGCCGCTAAGCGTTTTGGACGTTCCGAAAAAAGAATGTGGGATGAGCGTTGGGAAAACTATCAGATGTTGGCAAATCTTTTGGAGTGGACTGAGTCGTATAAGGACTCCTATAGCTTTATCAATACTCGTGGATGGCGAGGTGGGGATTATGACGAATATCAATGAAGCACGTGGCATTGACCAAATTATGCAGGATCCGACCCGAGCAGCACATAATCTACAATACTAAGGACACACTGATTCCCCATCTCAGCCGGGTTCCTGTCTCTTCGTCGTTGGCGGAGATTGCTGTCAAAAAAGTAAAATACGGTTTGATTTCCAATCCGTGGCACCCGCGTTCTTTTTAGTTACAAAATTTCACCTTTGTGCTATCCTAGCTCGTAGAGGGGTGGGGTGGTTGAAAACATTGGTGAGGCTATTGGTGATTGAAGATATGATCCAAGCCGTCCGCAAATGCAGAACTGCGAGTGCATCCGGTGTGTAGCTGTGGACACGAGATTTTTGATGTGCAATTACATCGGGACCACGAAGCAAAAGCAACATAAAAATATTCTCTTATGGAGGTACGGAAAAATGTCCATACAAAATATTGACGAGAAGAACATCCCTAATGCTTTACAGTATATCGATAAAGAAGGAGTTCCTCCTCGCAATAAAAGCACAACATATGATCTTGTTTCCGAGGACGGAAAGAGATATCCGCCGAAGTACGTAATTGCCGTTGCAAAGCACTTTGCAAACGGTTCCGATATTTCAACGGATGGCTATAGCACCGCTGAAGCAAATAATTTCTTTAAGAGCCACGGATTCACGATTGAAACGAAGCAGCAGGAGAAATCAGAGTTGACCACTAAAGAAAAGGACGAGAACAAAAAAGCTTCGGAGGCTACTGTACAGGAAAAACTCGATCGGTTCTCCCTCACGCTGATTGAATCGAAAAACTTGATTTTCAGAGGTGCCCCCGGCACAGGCAAGTCTTACCTTGCAAAGAAAATCGCCGCATACATTATCAGCAACGGCAAGGTTGGCGATTATACGGATCTCTCCGATGAGCAGAAAAAGCAGGTGGAATTTGTGCAGTTCCATCCGAACTATGACTACTCGGATTTCGTTGAGGGTTTAAGACCGAGGGTAAACGATGATGGGTCAATGGGATTTGAGCTTCAAGACGGTATTTTCAAGAAGTTTGTAGCCCGTGCCAGAAAGAATTTTGAGGATTCTCAAAAATTAGAAGAAGACATCAAAAGAGAAATGTCTGCTCAGGAGTCTTTGGAAGAGTTCTTTTCAAGCATCAAGTTCGGCGAGGATAAATTCAGAACGATTAACGGCAAAGAGTTCATTATCGCTGACGTGGACGATGCGCGCATTTATATCTCTATTCCCGAAAATGCGAAAGCGAATAAGCTCCAGTTGAACATGGACGAGGTCAGAAAGATGCTTGAATCCGGGCAGGAGTTCGACAGTGTAGGAAGAGTAAGGGAGTTCTTTGGAAAGAGATTCGCAACACAAAGTCATTCTTATGACCTTGCGATTTATAAGGAGGTTATCGATCGTGCAAAAGAAAGTACTGCCTCAAAAGCAGAAACAAAGCAGACAGAACAGAAAAAATACATCTTCATTATTGATGAAATCAATCGCGGAGAAATTTCAAAAATATTTGGAGAACTGTTCTTTGCGATAGACCCGGGATATCGCGGCAAAGCCGGTGAGATTTCAACGCAGTATGCAAACCTTAACGCTGACCCTAACAATAAGTTCTATATCCCGGAGAATGTCTATATCATCGGCACCATGAACGACATTGACCGCTCCGTAGACAGCTTTGATTTTGCTATGCGCCGGAGATTTCGCTTTGTCGAACTTCGGGCGGACGAGTGTCTTGAGATGCTTGACGTTCTGGAAGATAAGGTGAAAACCGAAGCAATCAATAGAATGGTTGCGCTCAATGAAAATATCGCAAGTGTTGAGGATTTGAATGAGAGCTACCAAATCGGTGCTTCTTATTTCCTGAAACTGAAGACACTCACCTTTGACCAACTTTGGACGGATTACCTTCAGCCGCTTCTGCAGGAATATGTTCGGGGAATGCACGACGAGGAAAGTCTCATGCACGAATTTGCGAAAGCATACGGGTATCAAAATCCCTCAGTAGGTCGTGTTGATGAAGCTGCTCAAGATCAAGGATAATTCACAATGTAAAAAAGATGCCTTTTCTGATATTGCCACCCTGACAGGCAGAATTGCTGACAAAACTTTGGATCAGCTTAAACGCGAGGGTGTGTTTGTATTCCCGGAATATATTAATGATGCCGAGGATATTACACAGAGACAGATGATTCTCCGGAGTGTAAATGACTTGTATCATTCCGGCAATGTCATGGGGTTTATCGGTTGCGGAAATGAGCGGCTTGTCATTAAGTCTCGGTTCAGCGGAGAAGATGATGATTTCTTCTTCCTGTATCTCCTTGGCAAGGTATTGAGATTTCCAAATTTGGTTGATTTGAAAACCGATGCCAATCAGGATAACAGACTGTTTAATTTCTTGCTGTTCCTGTTTCCGTATTACCTCAAGACGGCAATGCGAAGGGGTATCTTCAAACAATATATCCGGCATAACTACAATGACAGCAATGTAAAGGGAACTATTGATGTTGCGCGGCACATTGAGAAAAACACGCCTTTTATCGGGAACATTGCATACAGTCAACGGGAGTTTTCCTATGACAACAGTTTGATGGAATTGGTACGGCACACTATAGAATTCATCAAGCAGAAACCTTATGGAAGCAAGCTTCTCGTTAAGGTCAAGGATGAAGTAGAACTGGTTATAGGCGCAACTCACGGATATGAGCTATTTGACAGACAGAAGATTATTGACCGGAATAAAAAGAATGCAGTCCGTCACGCCTATTTCCGTGAATACCTTGCGTTGCAAAAACTGTGTCTTTTGATTCTGCGACATCAGAAGCATCAGATTGGTTTCGGCGCAAGGCAGATATACGGCATTCTCTTTGACGGTGCCTGGTTGTGGGAAGAATACATCAATTCTCTGATTGAGAATATTTTCTATCATCCCATGAATAAAGGTGGCAAAGGAGTCCAGCAGCTGTTTGAGAAAAACATAGGACGTATCTATCCTGACTTTATCAGCCGAGATAATGAAGTTCGAATTATCGCCGATGCCAAGTATAAACCGATTGACAATATCGGAAACAGAGATTATTTACAGTTGCTGGCTTATATGTTCCGATTTGACGCAAAGGTAGGTTTTTATCTCTACCCTGAGGCAGAGGATAGGGATGACTTGAAATTGCGGATGAATCAAGGCTCAACTTACGAATCAAATGTAATGCCTCGTGACGACATCAGTATTACAAAACACGGATTGAAAATCCCTGCGGACGTAGCAGATTTTGATGGATTTGCCGCAAGGATGAGAAGCAACGAACAAGAGTTTGTGCAAGCATTTATCCAATAATCCAAGCGGAAAGATACTTTTTAATTTTACCTTGAACCTTAATTTCAGACACAACCTAACGCGCCGTTTTCGCAGATAAATGCGAAAGCGGCGCTTTGCCGTCAATGCAATCTTTGTGTCATGCGTCAGTCTATTATCTGCGCATCATAGCCTGCATCGTCAAGGAGTGCAAGAAGTTTATCCGCGGTTGCGTTGATCTCTATCACGACCTCTTTGGAAGAGAGGTCAAGACTTTTTGTGTCGCCTCCGGCTTCCGTGACTGCTGTGCGGATTCTCTTTTCGCAGTGTTCGCACATCATATCGGGAATTTTTACTTTGAAAATTGCCATTCTGTTACCCCCCTCTTTTTTCGGCAGAGCCGATTATTCTGAGTGAATTAAGTATAACGGTAAGAGAGCTTGCCGCCATTGCGCACTCTGCCGCTATCGGATGCAGCACGCCTGCCATTGCAAGCGGCACTGCGATTATATTATATACGAAAGCACAGACAAGATTCTGTTTTATTATGCGCGATGTTATGCGTGAGATTCTGACGGCGGAAGCAATTCGCGAAATTCCGCCGTTCATTATGACAATATCGGCGCTGTCAACCGCAAGATCCATTCCTGTGCCCATGGCGATTCCAACGTCTGCGGCTTTAAGTGCCGCCGCGTCATTTATGCCGTCTCCTGCCATTATGACGCGATGCCCTTTGCGTTGTTCATCTTGCACTATCGTAAGTTTATCCTCCGGACGGACTCCGCTGCGGAAATTTTTGATTCCTGCGGCAAATGCGGCTGCCTTGGCGCTGTTTTGAGAATCACCGGTCGCCATTATCGCAGTTATGCCTAAATCGTTAAGTTCGCAGACGGCGGAAGCGGTATCATCTCTTATCGGGTCTGTTATCGCAAAGTATCCGGCATGTTTGCCGTTTTTGCGTATTTGGACAACTGTTGCGGCAAAGATGTCAAGGTCTGTATATGAAAAGGTATTGTCGGCACGCCCTATAAACCATTTATCTTTGTCAAGTGTACCACACACACCCTCTCCGGCGGTTTCCTCAGTCTCCTCAAAATGAAGATGTTTTCGCTTTCCCGTGACCGACAATATCGCGGCGGCAAGTGGGTGTCCTGACGAAGATTCAAGCGTGTATGCCGCGTCAAGTGCTTCGTCTGTCGCCTCCCACTTTATTACGGATGGTTTGCCTTCTGTTATCGTTCCTGTTTTATCAAGCACGGCAAGATCGGCATCTTTCAATGTCTGCACGGCTTCGGCATTGCGTATCAAAAGACCGCAGCGCGATGACTCTCCGGTACACGCAACGAGCGCAAGCGGCGTTGCAAGCCCCAATGCACACGGACAGGCTATGACGAGCGTTGCGATAAATGAATATATTGCTGCCGAAATAGGTGTCTGTGCGGCGTTATCCCATGGCATCAGCGATAGGAGAGGATATGTAAGCCGTGAGAGCGACGGAAAGAATAAAAGCCATGCAGCGGCGCTTGCAGCGGCAAGTGCAATGATAGTCGGTACGAAAACTATGGTTATCCTGTCGGCAAGAGCTTGCAGCGGTACCTTTGCGCCCTGTGCTTCGCGAACTAAATTTAACATTCCGGATAGAAATGTATCTTCGCCGGTCTTTGCCGCACGGATTTTAAGCGGCGCATTGATATTGAGTGACCCACCTATAACTTCGCTCTCTTCACATTTTAATACAGGCATAGATTCTCCCGTAAGGAGTGACTCGTCAACTCCGGAACGTCCCTCAGTCACGACACCGTCAATGGGTATTCTTTCCCCCGGCTTTACCGCAATGATCGTATCGGGCTTTACGGCCTCAATGGGAACAAGTATCTCGCTGCTCTCTGTTATAACTCTTGCTTCGTGCGGCTGAAGGGTGAGAAGTGCCTTTATGCGCTTTGCGGCACGCCCTCTGAGACGTGCTTCAATGTACCGTCCGGTAAGGTGCAGCATCATTATCATAACGCCAACCGTGCCAAAAGACGGAATTGCAAAACCAACATAGCTGAGGATAGCGGTCAGCCACGATGCACAGGCAGATATTGCAATCAGCGTGTCCATATTTGTGTGACAGTGTGCCGCGGCGATCCATGCGCCGCGGAAGGTTTTTCTGCCGCAGCGAAACAGTGCAACAGCACCTATTGCTATCTCAAGTTCGCTGTAAAACGGAACATTCACACCAAAGAGCATTTTAAGATACATAAGACAGGAAAGAGGCACACCAACGGCAAGCACCTCTATAAGCGTGCGCTTTGCCTCGGCATTTTTTGCTTCTTCCAAATCTTCGGTAACGGTTATTGCCGCTTCGTATCCGGCATTCTTCACCGCGCTTTGAAGAATATCCCATGTTACATCGGGCGATGCAATGACAAATGCGCTCTCCGTCGTAAGATTTACCGATGCAAATTCAACGCCAGTGGTCTTTTTCAGCGCTCTTTCGGCAAGACGCGAACATGTTGTACAGGTCATGCCGAATATTCTGAAATTCCACTTTACACTCTGTTCTCCGTCAACCATAATGACAACCCTCCGGATAATTTGCTGTAGACGACCAAAGGCCACCGTGAGGCGGTGGCAAAGGTCAACAAAAAGTTAAACGAGGAACTCAAAAATATCCGGTTTATCGTTAATATATTCGTAAATTATATTATGTTCATTCATTCGCTTGAGCAGCGCGTCAAAGTCCTCTGCTCTGCATGTATCAATACAGATGAAGGCAGGGCCTCTGTCGCGTGAATTTTTCTTTGAATACTGGAATTCCGTTATATCGTCAGTCGGCCCCAAAACCTGCTCAAGGAACTCGCGCAATGCTCCGGCTCTCTGTGGAAAACGCAGAATGAAATAATGTCTGAGCCCCACATGAAGCATAGAGCGTTCTTTTATCTCCTCCATGCGCGTAATATCGTTATTGCTTCCGCTTATTACACACACTACGTTTTTACCGCGAATTTCATCCTTCATTGACTCAAGAGCCGCGACAGATGCTGCTCCGGCAGGCTCCACAACGATCGCACTTTCATTGTAAAGCGAAAGAATAGTCGTGCATATATGCCCCTCGGGAACCTGAACAAGTCTGTCAACCACATCGCGGCAAATATCGTAGGTCAGGTCTCCAACCTTACGCACCGCGATACCATCGGCAAACGTGTCAAATTCGGGAAGCTCCACGGGATGCCCCTCGTCAAACGCAGCCTTCATTGATGCGGCTCCGCTTGCTTCAACACCGACAACGCATGTTTCAGGACTCAGCGACTTGAACACGCTCCCGACGCCGGACATAAGTCCGCCGCCGCCTATGGGAAGAAATATATAGTTAAAGGTGCATTGTGCTTCATTAAGTATATCAAGCCCCACAGTAGCCTGACCCTCAATGATCTGAGGATCGTTAAACGCATGCACGAACGTGCCGCCGCACTCATCACACTTGGCGAGTGCCTCTGCTGCGCACGCATCATAAGTGTCTCCCGTGAGAATGATTTCAACATTGTCTTTGCCGAACATCTCAACCTGATGAATCTTCTGCCCCGGTGTTGTCTTTGGCATATAAATCGTGCCTTTAATGCCGAGCTTGCTGCATGAAATGGCGACCCCCTGGGCGTGGTTGCCTGCGGAGGCGCAGAAAACCCCGTGTTCAAGTTTTTCTTCGGGAAGGCTTGCTATCTTATTGTATGCTCCGCGTATTTTGTAGGATCGCACTATCTGCAGATCCTCGCGCTTCAGCCATACATTTGCCCCGTAATGCTCCGAAAGCTGGATATTTCTGACAAGCGGTGTATTTACAACGATGCTTGAAATACGCTGTTTTGCCTTTTGAATGTCATGAAGCTGCGGACGATAGTCTGACATAACATTTACACCATTCTTATATCTGAACGCTGATGATAGCGGTCACGCCTACACCTTTAACTCTGCGAAAGCCTTTGAGTACATTAAGCTGGTCAATCGGCACAAGCGCTGTTGCTTTAATGCTTTCGTACTTGCCTTCAATCTGTGCCACTGCCTGAGTGCGATTTATTGCATCTTTCGTAGTTGCGCCTACCTGAGCCGCTCCTATGCGTGTTCCGTCACCTATTGACACGATAGGTACGACCTTCGTGTAGCCCTCATACTTAACGCCCTTGTTGAATGTTATCGTGTTGATGAAGTCATTCATCTGAGGTGATATTGCCGTAACAAGCCAACCTCCTGCAATACCTATCGCACCCTTTTTCAAAATATCACCCAAGTCAAGCGCCCTTGCCGACGGCACACAAACTCCCATAACAGAACATGCAAGAGCAAGTGCTATAAATTTTTTGCAGTTTTTCTTCATAATAACCATAACCTTTCGGTAAAAAATTATACGCGACTCCAAACACAGCACACCCTTTGAAATCGTGCGACTCCCAGTATTATATATCAAAAACATTACGAAAGGAAATAACAGTGGGGCAGTGTCCCACGGCCACAGCATTTACTTTTTCACAAAAAACACTACAATAGACCTATGAAT
>JAUNMU010000057.1 GCA_030531745.1 Synergistes sp.
TTATATTCATATTGACCGTCCTTTTTTGTCTGACATAACCCCCACGATTAACGATATCGTGTGACTCGCTTAGTATGTTCACCTGACGGTGCATATAATCGGCAACTTCCCATATTATATATACTCAGGCAAATAGCGCAAATGGGTTATCGCAAATAATTTCATTGTATTTGCATTTTTTCGGATATATGGTACAATTCAAGTGCTAATTCAGGAGCAACGGCTGGAAGAGTGGGATTTTCCCACTCTTCTTTCGTTAGTGCCTGTTGCTGATTTTAACGGCAGGGGGGGAGTTTTTTGGATAATAAGAAATACGAGGAGATAAGGGGAGAGATCTGCCGCAGAGTCAAAGGGCTTGGCTATGAATGTGCGGGATTTGAACTTGTGGATGAAAACGGCATGAATATTCTTCGCGTTTATCTTGAGATGTCCGACGGAGTTGGTACGGAGGACTGCGAAAATGTTTCGCGCGGACTGAACGATTATCTTGATTCTGTGGCAGACGATCTGCCCGATAGATATTTTCTTGAGATAAGTTCTCCGGGGCTTGAACGTCCGCTCTTCACCGCCGATGATTTTCGCAGATTTGAAGAGCATGAGGCACAAATCTCTCTAAAGAAAGAACGAAAGAAACTTGTCGGGAAACTCGTCGGTGTTGATGATGAAAATAATGTTCTTATTCTGACGGGCGACGGTGTGTGCAAAATTGCCGTGTCAGCGATAAAGCGAGCAAATCTTGTATATACGCCCGAACACGGAGAAAAGAAAACGTTTAAGAAAATCCCGAAAAAGAAAAAGAAATGAATTATCGGTACTACAAAAACGAGGGGGAAGGAACAAAAAATGAAGCTTGGAGCAGATTTTAAGAAAGTCCTCTTGCAGATAGAGGAAGAAAAGGGACTTTCGGAGGATACCATCGTTGCAAGTCTTGAGTCGGCAATGGTTGCGGCCTATAAGAAATTTAAGGGCGGCAACCAGCAGATTGAGGTCTGTGTTGATGTTGAGACCGGAGATGTGACCATTTATGAGGTCTATACGGTGGTTGAAGAGGTATCGCGTGCCGATACTGAGGTGACTCCGAAAGGAGCAGCCGAAAGGGGCTATGCAGACCTTGTTGTCGGCGATATTTTGCGCGTTGAGGTCTTTCCGGAAGCGTTTGGGCGCATTGCCGCTCAGACAGCAAGACAGGTAATTATCCAAAAACTCAAGGATGCCGAACGTCAGGCTGTCTATATGCAGTTTGCCGATAAGATCGGAAATATCGTGACGGGAAATGTATTTAAGTCTGAAGGGGAACAGGTTCTTGTGCGTATCAACGACAGAACCGAGGCAATTTTACCGAAGGAAGAACGTATCATCGGAGAAAAATATACACCGGATGCACGCATGAAATTCTATCTGCTTGATGTACGTCAGGTGTCACGCGGTTCGCGCATTGTTCTGTCACGCACGCATCCCAATCTACTTCGTCGCCTTGTGGAACTTGAGGTGCCGGAAATACGCGAGGGTATAGTTGAGATACGCAATATTGTCCGTGAAGCCGGTACACGTGCAAAGATTGCCGTGGCTACCCTTGATGTCAATGTTGAACCGCTTGGCGCATGCGTCGGAAGGCAGGGCGCACGTATTCGTGCAATAAGCGATGAGTTGAACGGCGAGAGGGTTGACATAATTATCTATGACAGGGATCCGCTGAAGTATATAGCGAATGCGCTTTCGCCGGCAAAGATCGTGCGCATTGAACCGTTGCTTGACCAGGATCGTTCCGTCGTTGTCTATGTGCGTCCGGATCAGCTTTCGCTTGCCATTGGCAAGGCAGGACAAAATGTTCGTCTTGCCGCCCGTCTCACAGGCTGGAAGATTGACATAAAGGTGAAAGAAGAAGAAAAGCTGCCGACAATGAAGGATCTATTTATGGACTTTGTGGAAGATGAAGAGGCAAAGTAGGTCTGTATGGTTCGGATAAATCAGCCGCAAAAAAAGAGGCGTCCGAGAACATGTGTCGGCTGCGGCGCAGAATCTGCAAAGCGTGAGCTTATGCGGATCGTGAGAACTCCCGAAGGAGTAGTTCGTTTTGACGCAACAGGCAAAGCAAACGGACGCGGCGCTTATGTGTGTGCTGCTGCGGAGTGCATTGCCGCGGCAAAGAAGAAAAAAGCTCTTGAACGTGCGCTGAAATCGGAAATTCCCGATACTCTGTACGATGAATTGCTTGCGGTGTGCTGCAGTGAATAACTGCTCGGAAAGTACACTGCGTAAGCTTCTGAATACGTTTGGGATAGCCTATCGTGCGCGCCAAACTTTTACGGGGCAGGATAAAATTTTTGAGGCAATAAGATGCAGCATAGATCTTGATGTTTTTGTGACTGACGATGTGTCCGTGAATGTCATGAGAAAACTGAAAGCAGCAGAAGAGCGCGGCAGTGTGAGCATATTCATACTGTATGGAACTGACAGAAAAATGTTGGGCAGAGCGCTCGGCATAAATGAGACACAAGTGACAGCTTTGCCGCGAGACAGCGGTTTCTCGCAGAAAATATTGCAGTTGCTTAATGATGACAGGAGTGATGCGAATGAGTAAGATAAGAGTCTATGAGCTTGCAAAGAAACTTGAAAAAAGTAACAATGAAATGGTCGGTATTCTGAAAAATATGAACATCAGCATTAAATCTCACATGAGTTCAATAGATGAAGATCTCGTGACTGAGATAGAGGCATACCTTAAAAGCGCCGAGGCAGAGGCACAGAAAGAAGCACTTGACGAGGTTGAAAAGCTTCCTGTGGTCAAAGTGCGGGAAGGCGCAAGCATTGCCGAAGCTGCGGCATTGGCGGGCACAACGGCCGGTGGAGCAGTAAAGGTGCTTATGCTTGAAGGTATTATGCTGCCGGCAACAGCACCGGCTGACGAGAATATCTTGAAAATTTTAAGCGTCAAGTTTAACAAAAATCTCGTATTTGGTGAAGAACCTTTGGATGCATCTGATGCTCCGACGGACAACAAGATTAAGCCTCAGAACGCACCACAGCGTGAGAAACAGAAGATGAATCAGCATAGTACGAAAAAAAGCAAAAAAGACAAGGGCAAAAAGGACGCAGCAAAGGGTGAAGCTCTTCGTCCGCCTATAGTTACCGTCATGGGACATGTTGACCACGGCAAGACGACGCTGCTTGACAATATCAGAAAAACTCATGTTACCGACAGAGAAGCAGGAGGCATTACGCAACACATAGGCGCATCGCGTGTTGAGTATAACGGAAATACGATAGTGTTCCTTGATACTCCGGGACATGAGGCATTTACAGCAATGCGCGCACGCGGCGCACAGGTCACCGATATTGCGATTCTCGTGGTAGCAGCAGATGACGGGATTAAACCGCAGACAGTTGAGGCTCTTAACCATGCAAAGGCAGCGGGCGTACCTATCGTTGTGGCGGTAAATAAAGTTGATAAGCCTGAGGCAAAGCCTGATAGAGTGCGTCAGCAGCTCTCGGACTACGGTCTTGTACCGGAAGAGTGGGGCGGAGATACGATCATGGTAGATATATCCGCAAAAAAAGGACTCCATGTCGGTGACCTTCTTGAAATGGTGCTGCTTGTAGCAGAGATGGAGGAGCTTAAGGCTGATGCCGCCGCATCTCCCGAAGGAACGGTCATTGAAGCAAACCTTGATAAGGGAAAAGGGCCGGTCGCGACCGTTATCGTTCAGGAAGGTACGCTGCACCGCGGCGATATAATCCATACTGGTTCAGCATGGGGCAAGATTCGTGCGATGATCGATGACAGCGGCAAAATGGTAAACGAAGCAGGGCCGAGTATGCCCGTTGAGATCCTCGGTCTTGAGAGCGTTCCGCAGCCCGGTGAGAAATTCACTACACTTTCGTCGGAGCGTGAGGCGAGAGATTTAATATCGCAGAGTGAATTTGAACGCCGCGAGACAGATATGAATAAGGCAAAGCGCCTTACGCTTGAGGAACTCTATGATAAGATGCAGGGAGAGGAAGTTCCCCAACTCAGAATAGTACTTAAGACAGATGTACAGGGGTCATTGGAGGCTTTTCATGCATCAATTATGAAGATGAGTACGAATGCGGTGTCAATAGATATAGTGCATGAGGGAGTCGGACGCATTTCGGAGTCGGATGTTATGCTTGCTTCGGCATCAAACGCAATTATCATAGGTTTTAATGTACGTCCCGATGCAAATGCGAAAAAAATCGCCGAAAATGAAGGTGTTCAGATCCGTCTCTATCAGGTCATATACGATATGCTTGACGACATTAAGGCGGCTATGGAAGGTATGCTTGAACCCGAACTTCGCGAACACACTCTCGGACTCGCGGAGATCAGAGAGATATTCCGTGTGCCTAAGGTGGGAAATATTGCCGGCTGCCGTGTAACTGACGGGCTTATACGCAGAAGTGCCAAGGTGCGTCTGATTCGTGACGGAGTTGTATTTTGGAACGGTGAACTTTCAAGTCTGAAACATTTCAAAGATGATGCACGTGAGATCAAGTCAGGCAACGAGTGCGGTCTCAGTTTTGAAAAATTCCAGGATTTCAGAGTCGGCGATGTCATTGAAGCTTATGAGATACTGAAAGAAAAGAAGACTCTTGAATAAGGGTGAGATCTATGGATAATGATTTGCCGTTATGGATCGCCGCGGCTCGTTTTTCCGTAATAATTCCGTACGCGGCAAGCCTTAAAGACAGACGCAGGGTCGTGCGCTCTCTGCTTGACGGAACAAGACAGCGTTTTTCCGTATCGGCCGCAGATTTAGGGCCTGCGGATACGCACAATGCGGCAGAACTCGGTTTTGCCGCCTGTGGGTCGTCGTATTCTGAGCTTCTGGAGAGAATGGCAAGTCTTAAAAAATTTCTATGCCAAAGGGAAGATGAAGGGGATTTTGAAATAACAAAGTCTCTTTCGGAGGTATTCAATAATGGCGACTTATAGAATAAGCAGAATAAACAAAGAATTTTTGCGGTTGATTTCGGATATGCTTGCAAACAGGGTAAAGGATGATTACGCTGCAATGGCTGTGCTTACCGAAGTCTCTGTGTCGCGTGATTTAAGTCATGCGAGAGTATGGTACACGCTTATTGATACGGGAAAAAGGGGCAGTGTCCAGAGCGCACTTGACAAAGCGGCTGCACCTCTTCGCGCAATGTTGGGAAAGGAATTGCATCTGCGCACTATTCCGGAACTTCATTTCTTATTTGATGATTCGGAAGAGAAGGCTCGTGCAATGGACGCACTTCTTGACAGTGTTGCGGAACTTGATGCCCGAATGCGTGCCAAAGGAGACGCAAAGTAATGACAGGTGTGGAAATATCGGCAGCTGATGCCGCAGAAAAGCTAAAAAAATATTCTTCATGGGTAATACTCTGCCATGAGAACCCGGATGGAGATACGCTTGGCTGTGCATTTGCATTGGGATCGCTCGGAAAACGTACCGGTAAAAAAACAGTGGTAGTCTCAAAGGATGCCCTGCCGGAAAGATACGGATTTCTGTCGGGCGAATGTAGCTTTGCCGTTACGAACAGTATCTTATCTGAGCTTGTCCGCGACAGTATCGTTGTCGCCGTTGACATAAGCACGGAGGAAAGGTCTGTAGCAAACCTCAGAGATATAATCACAGCTGCCGCGGATTCATTAAACATTGACCATCACGCCGGAAATACATGCTTTGCGGCATCTAACCTTGTTGTACCATCGGCATCAGCTGCGGCAGAGGTCGTTGCGCGCATATTTGAACTGTATGGCAGCGGTATTTCAAAGTACGAAGCGGACGCGCTTTATACGGCACTCACTACGGACAACGGGAATTTTGCTTTCAGCTCCGTGACAGCAGAGAGTCACCGATGCGCACAAGTTTTGTTGAATGCCGGAGCCGGCCCTGCCGCGATTTATGATCGCATAAATGAGAATATGAGCTGCGGTGCGCTGCGTGCATGGGGACTTGCGCTTTCGCGGACGGTGACATTTGCAAATGGAAAATGTGCAATATTTCATCTCAGAGAAAGCGAGCTGAAGGAGCTTAATACGCCTGTGAGCATGCTTGATGGCCTTGTGAACCTTTTGCTGCGCATAATAGGCGTAAAAATTGCCATGTTTGTCACGGAGCTTGGAGGATCGGTCAAACTGAGCGTCAGAAGCCGCCTTCCCTACAGCTCTCGTGCGATTGCAGAGAAGTTTGGCGGCGGAGGTCATATCTGTGCCGCTGCCGCAAAATTTAGCAGCGATTTTGACGGAGCTGTTAAGAAAATCATGACCGAGGCCGAAGCGTATGTCAATATCAGGAATATTGCCGATAAATAAGCCCGAGGGTATGAGGAGTACCTACTGCGTACAGAAAGTGCGCGGAATATTGGGCAAAAAGACAAAGACAGGACACGGAGGAACTCTTGACTCCACTGCGTCCGGACTCCTGCTGCTGCTTATAGGGCAAGCCACAAGACTGTCAAATTTCGTTATGAGTATGCCAAAGTGCTACGAAGCAGAGGTCACATTCGGCACAGAGACCTCTACGGATGATGCAAGCGGAGATATAACTGCCAAAGCAGATTGGAAGCATATTACGGAGAATGTGGCAGACAGCGCACTTTGCGGATTTCTCGGTTGGCGTATGCAATCCCCGCCTGCGGTATCTGCCGTTCATATTGACGGCAAGAGAGCGCATACGCTCGCACGCAGCGGCAGTGCCATCGTCCCCGATGCGAAACCCGTGCATTTTATCGGAATTTCGCGCACATCAGCAATAGACGGTGAAGGCCGCGTCAATTTCCGCATAAACTGCTGCAAAGGAACTTACATCAGAAGTTTTGCGCGTGACCTTGGCAGGGCTCTCGGATCTGCGGCTCACGTAAGCAAACTCAAGCGCGTCTCCTGTGGAATTTTTGATTTGAACACAGCAAAAGATGCCGAAAAGATTTTTGCGATGACACAGGATGATGCAGTAGCTGAGATCGTGCCGATGACATCGCTTTGGAAAAAATTCCCATGTTTTGCGGCAGACGGCGCAGCTTTTGATTCTCTTTCACACGGTAGGGAGACATCACTTTCGTCACTTGGTAAATATACTGTACCGCAGAGCTTTGCCCTTAACGGTAAGATAATTTCAGCATCGGAGAAAATATTTTCGATCTGTACGCACAGGAAAAGCGGCGGAACGTTTTTGCTCGCTCCGGAGGTAAACATAATAATGACGGAGACTAACGAATGATTTACGCACTCGGCGCATTTGACGGCTTTCATTTGGGTCACAGAGAACTGCTCCGCGAAGCCCGCAGAATATCAGAAGAAAAAGGCTGCGGTTGGGGCGTTATGACCTTTGAGGGACATCCGAGAATGTTCCTTGCAAAAGACGGCTTTAGACTGCTCTTTAACTCGCGTGAGAAGGATCTTATCGCATCTGCCCTTGGCGTACCTGTAATGAAGAGAATAAAATTCACAAGCGAGATAGCAGCACTCGCTCCGGACGAGTTCGTAAAGTACGCTGTACAAAACTACTCTGCAAGCGGCTTTGTCATCGGAGAAAATTTCCGTTTCGGCAGAGGACGCTCAGGCGATGCAGCTATGATGACAGAAATTTGCAAAATGTACGGACTGAGATCTTCTGTCGTGAAACGATACGTACTTGACGGAATTACCGTGAGCAGCACCGAAACGCGAAAATATGTTCAGTCCGGCAATGTTGATATGGCTTGTCGGATGCTTGGGTATCCGTACATAATCAGCGGAGTTGTATCTCATGGGGAAGGCCGCGGAACTAAGATCGGATGCTCTACGGCGAATCTGGATATTGACTCCGCCAAAGTGTATCCGCCGTATGGAGTATATGCCGCGGCAGCGCACATTGACGGACTATGGCGTGCTGTGTCACTCAACATAGGCGCAAATCCGACGTTCGGCGAGGGCATAATCCCACGCTGTGAGGCTCACATCATTGATTACACCGGAGATCTGTATGACAGGCACATTTGCGTGTTTGCAGTCAAAAGACTTCGTGCGGAAGAAAAATTTTCAAACGCAGACGCGCTGATTGCCCGGATAGCAAAAGACAACGCAGAGTGTTACGCTATATCCTGCGACTATATTCTGCGTGACTCAAAAAAAGAAAAAATATTGAACGATTTTGCTGCTCTGCTTTGACATCAACGCAGCTGTGGCGTATTATAAGGGAACGCGGAATTTTGCGCTTCCCGTGATTGGATCTGTGCAAAGATATTTGAGGAGGAAGATTCACATTGTTAAGATTTATGCGTGAACATACGAAAGTAATAATGGTTTTGGTCATACTGTTCTTTGTGGCATCGTGCTTTGTCGGCTATGGGCTTTATGCACGCGGCGGCGGACAGGACGGTCAGAAAGATTACCCTGTGGCAGAAGCGTCAGGCAAGAAGATTATGCGCTCTGAAATTGAAAGAAATATGCAGCGTGTCGCTGAACAGTACGGCGGCGAGATAACCTCTCAAGATCTGCCGTTGCTCAGAAAGAGCGCACTTGAAGCGATAGTCGTGGAGAGAGAAATCGCAAAGGAAATCAAAGACAGAGGCATATCTGTTGCAGACTCCGCAGTTGACACCGAATATGGGAAACTCATGGACAGCTATCCTACTCGCGAAGAATTCTTGGAAACAATGAAACACAGCGGAAAGACAGAAAACGATGTAAAAAACGATATAAAAGAACAGCTTAAAATGCAAAAGCTCTTTGAGTCAATAGAAGCTGAAATCAAAATTGAGGACAAAGAAGTTAAAGCATTCTACGACAGCACAAAAGAATTTATATTCAAAGAACCTGCCGGAACAAAGACAAACATTGCATATTTCTCAAAAAAGGAAGATGCGGATGGGGCACATAAAGCAATAGTCGGCGGAACAAAATGGGATGCCGAAATAGCAAAATACTCTACGGTATCAATGGCGACATCTTATGACAAACCTATCGTGATAACAGACGAGATGTTGGGAAAAGAAGACCTTAAGGCGATAAAAGATTTGCCGCTTAACAAACTATCAAACGTAGAAGAAGTTCCCAAAATGAGCCTCTATTACTTTGCGATCAAGCGCGGCAGATCAACCGGACGCATAATACCGTTTGATGAAGCCAAAGACAGAGCCAAGGGAATGATAAAGGAGCAAAAGATGAGAGAGGCTCAGGGGAAACTTGCAAACGATCTCTATAAAAGAGCCGAGGTAAAGATACTTGATGCCTCAATATTCCCCGCTCCGGAGACAGACACATCGGCGACATCGGGCGATGTCTCTGCGGATAAAGAATAATCTTGTAACTTGTAACGATAAGAAGAGCCGCAACGGCTCTTCTTTTTTGTTGACACTCCAAGTGTGAAAAAGGTGCCGACAAAACAAAGACGCGGCCTACATAGCAGACCGCGTTCTTGTTGCGTGGATGATACAAAGTGGAGTTAAGAAACAAAACGGGGCGAACCCCGATAATCTCAAATGGCGCGCCGGACAAGATTTGAACTCGTAACCTTCGGATCCGTAGTCCGATGCTCTATCCAGTTGAGCCACCGGCGCGTGAAACGATTTTCATGGCGGTGAGGCAGGGATTTGAACCCTGGAGGGAGATTTTTGTCCCCCTACCCGCTTAGCAGGCGAGCGCCTTCAGCCTAGCTCGGCCACCTCACCAACAACGAGTATTCTATTACGGATACTGCATTTTGTCAATGCCCTAAACAAAATTATTTTAGGCCGGTAAACTGTAATCCTAACTGCAACTTTCGGAGCAGAAAATTGCAGTTAGCCGCCTATAATTTTTTTGCGTAAATCCATAAAAATCACAAATTTTCGGTGTATAATCG
>JAUNMU010000140.1 GCA_030531745.1 Synergistes sp.
TTGTTCATCAGTCGCTTAGTATGTTCATCAGATGTACCGGATGCTAAACAGGCAATCCACGACCGGGGCGGAGCTTTGCATAGCCGATTCACACTGATTTGTTGCCGGAAGTGCGTCAACGACCGGAGCACACGCTGCGCCCTAATAATATGGCAACGGAGTCTGCTATCTACGGTATGACGGATACAATGGGTAGAATACACAGTTTGCCTGTTGCGTTTCACCTATAGGTGCAAAGTCTGTTGCGGTATTGCGCTGTTTCCCATGCACTTATTATACTGTAAAATGCTCATAAATCCTTGCTGTAACTATGGTTTGGGGAATGTTGTGGAAGACAACAGATCCGTGTTACCCCTTAGTATCAGCAATTTGTGATATTTACACGGAAGTGGGAGAGTATGGTTCTCACCACTTTAGCAATCTATTTATAAAGCTCGACATGGTAGGCATAAGGTTGCATCTTTTATAAATTTTCAACCTTTGGAATTTGTTCATTGATGGGAGATTTGAGAGGTCTTTCAAAAACTGTATATTTTCGTCTTTAAGATAACCATTGAAATGCGAGAGACTATATCTTGCACGTTCTGATATTGGAAGGTATCGTCTGCCACCTTCACAAAAATCATGTGGGCTCTTTTTCTCAGCCACTCAATCGCAGTTTCTCTTTTTCTTGCACATACATTATTATTGTGCAACCTGTAATCTATTGTTGGAACATCAAGGTACTCACACCTTCCCAAAAGGCTTGCCCACAGTGCAACGTAATGATCGTGCGCGTAATGTTTACAATTGAAATCTTTTAATGCAACAAATTCGCCCAATGCTTTATTCATCATAATCGTACATCCTGCACTTTGACAGAAGAGGAACATCCAGTTAAACGAACATCTGCGCTCTTCATCGATTTGTCCGTTAATATACCGTCTGTTATTATACCGATCGTACGACTCTGCTATTACACCGAGAGTGTTGTTGACCCAGCGGAGATCCGTAAACACCAAAAGTGGGAGATCTCCCCCGTATTTCGCTTCGGATTCATGCATTTTATCAAGAGTGATTCTTACTTTATCTGTATGCCATACATCATCTTGATCGGAGAACATAATATATTTTGCGTTGTGAAACGTTTTCAGAAGGTGCATAAAATGTCCCTGCGCCGTGCCGAAAGTTCTGCCTGATTTATAGTGCGTTATCTTATCGGGGTGCTTATCCGCATATTCCTGCAAAATTTCCTGTGTTTCCGTTCCATCGTCAGAGACGACCAAATGCCAATCGTGATAATCCTGATTGAGGATAGAATCAAGTTGCTCCCGTATAAATCGATTCCCTTTATGTGCAGCAAGAAGTATCAGTATATTATATTCCTTGTTTTCCATTTCTTTCTCTCCTCGTCAATATCTATACATGACACAGCCGCGATTCAAGCTTGGTGTAAGTATAACACATACGAACGAAAACGGCACAGCGAAATTGCACATGTCAAGTGTCAAACCCACGTTTTTATGCGTCTGCCGAATTGTCATAATACACGTTCTTCGCTTATAATGTAGACATTGATTGATGCACTGTATAAAAACGAAAGGTAGGCGAAGATAATGGGATGCTTTAATCCGGATAACGTGGCATACAGAAAAGATGCAGAAAGTAAAATTTATGTGGACAAGACGGGTCTGCTGATTGAGATGAACAACGTTATAAATTCATCGTCAAACTGCATAGCCGTCAGCCACACACGCCGCTTTGGAAAATCGCAGGCGGCTCGTATGATAGACGCATACTACAGCAAAGGCAGCAACTCGCGGGAACTGTTTTCGCGCTTTGAAATAGCAAAATCGTCTGATTTTGAAAAACACTTGAACAAAT